>CAZUWG010000007.1:0-25929 GCA_964624165.1 uncultured Candidatus Saccharibacteria bacterium
TACCGGGTGATTTTTTGCGCCGGCCGGCTCATTGGCTTGCATTTCTTGGTGCCTTGGCATGAGTATCAAAAAGAGGAAAAGGTATTATAAATGCTTTTTTGCTTGCTAATTTTGAAAGGAGCAGTATGATGCTGGTAGAATCGCAATAACCGCATAATAGGGGGTACGCTATGAGCGTAGTCTATACGTTAAATAAAGAAGCAAACGGTAGCCATTTTGAGGCATTGTTCCGCCAGTGTGTCATTTCACTTGAACACATTGATAAACTTTCAGATGAGACGCTGATTCGAACGGCGCGGACCTGCGGGTTGATTGATCGTCATGATCGCGAGCTTTGCTATGACGCAAGAGCATTGGTTAAGCAGCTTAAATTGGCTGCTACACAGCACGACTTCGATATGCCAGTAGCCAAGCGTATCTATTTGAGGCTGTTTACATCAGAGCAATTGGCCCGTCGGGAGTGCATGTTTCAGCGTTTTAAGGCACAGTGGTAGGCGTATCCGCCTTGGTTGGTGAAAGGTGTCAGGATTGCTTGCAATCCTGACACCTTTTCTGTATAGTAGCCACAGCTTTGAAAGACCTATGTTCGAAGAAGGGAGCTATGCTTCCAGAGAACCAATGGGCAGAAATCGCGCCGTTTTATGGTGCGAGCATCTGCTCGCCATAAAACGGCGCGATTTCTTATCAACCCTTAGGGGGCATTGATGGTCCAAAAAGCATTTATAAGCTAAGGGAATAAAATAAATGAAATTTATTTTAGGCACCAAAGACGGCATGACCCAAATCTTCAGCGAGGAAGGGGTTGCATCTCCAGTTACGATTGTACGAGTAGCACCAAATGTGATTACTCAGATTCGTACGGCGGACACTGATGGCTATGAAGCTGTTCAGGTCGCAACTATCGAGCAGAAGGAGGCGCGTGTAGCGAAAGCGCAGCGCGCTCATGCGGGGGGCTCATTTGCCGCTACGCGAGAATTCCGAGTGCGTAAGCACCATCAAGAATCACTCGACGGGTTTGAAAAAGGTCAGACTCTCGACGCGTCAGTCTTTGCAGTCGGCGACAAAGTCGTCGTTTCAGCCACATCAAAAGGAAAGGGGTTTCAGGGTGTAGTAAAGCGTCACGGTTTTTCGGGCGGTAAAGCTACTCACGGAAACAAAGACCAACACCGAACTTCAGGTTCGATTGGTGCGACTGGACCAGCTCGTGTCTTTAAAGGTACGCGTATGGCCGGACGTATGGGAGCAGATAATGTCACAGTAAAAAACCTTACTGTTGTACAGATCAACAAAGACGAAAATATCATTCTCTTGAAGGGAGCAATCCCTGGTCGTAAGGGAAGCATTGTCAGCGTAAGAGGCGTAGCCAATTAAGTATGAAAGCATCAATTTTCACCACTGAAGGTAAAAAAGGTGGCGACATCACTTTGCCAGAAGCAGTGTTTGGCGTCGCCTGGAACGCCGATTTGGTCCATGAAGTAATCACTGGTATGCAGAGCAACGCGCGTACTGGTATTGCCCACACCAAAGATCGAGGAGAAGTCCGAGGCGGTGGTAAAAAGCCGTGGAAGCAAAAAGGAACAGGTCGCGCGCGACACGGTTCAAGACGCAGTCCAATCTGGGTTGGTGGCGGTGTTGCTCATGGCCCACGAAACGAAAAGGACTACACAAAAAAGATCAACAAGAAAGTACGTCAAAAGGCACTTGCCATCACACTTTCTAAGAAGTTTTCAGACGGAGAAGTATTCTTTGTCGATAGCTTCAGCTTCACAGCACCAAAAACTACGGATGCCAAGGTTGCTATGTCCAATCTTGCGAAAGCAGCTTCAGAAGACATGCTTGTTAAAAAGCGTAAAAATGCCGCGCTGATCGTGCTCTCTGAGCGTGATGAGGCAGCAGAAAAAAGTTTCCGCAATTTTGGCAATTACGAAGTCGTTATGGCAAAAGACGTAAACCCAGTAGATTTGCTCACTTACAAGTTTGTGGTAGTGGCAAACCCAGAAGCCTCAGTTGCGCTTCTTGAAAAGCGAGTAGCGTAAATTATTTCAGAGTAACAAAGTATCATGGCATTATTTAGTCGAAAAAACACAGACGAAGCAGCGGTACAACCCGCAGCTTCAAAGAAGGTGTCGGTATCGACTGGTCAAGATCTTTCTTCGGTGATCGTGAAGCCACGTATTACTGAGAAAGCAGTTGGTCAGAGCGAACGAAATGTCTACACCTTCGTGGTGAGTCGCGACGCTACCAAGCATCAAATCAGAGATGCGGTACGCGCGCTCTACAATGTGACGCCGGTGAAAGTAAACATCGTCAACAAAGCTCCAAAGCGTGAGTTTTCTCGCGCGAAAGGTCGAGCGATTAGCAGTAAGGGTATGAAGAAAGCCTATGTGTATCTCAAGCAGGGAGACACTATTGCGCTTGTCTAAGTCTAGCGATTCTGTATGAAAAAAATAAAACCAACATCAGCGGGTCGCCGTAATATGACGGTGATTGAGTACAAGAAGAAGCTTTCTTCAAATCGTAGTACCCCGCTCAAATCATTGACGAAAGGAAAGAGGTCAACCGGAGGTCGCAACAGCCAGGGCCGTATCACCAATTGGTATCGCGGCGCTGGAAACAAGCGAAAGTACCGAGCTGTTGACTTTAAGTACAACAAAAAAGATATCCCAGCCAAGCTTGAATCTATTGAGTACGACCCGTACCGCTCTGGATTTATTGCGCTAGCTCTCTATGCCGATGGTGAGCGTCGCTACGTTCTTGTGCCACAGAATATGGAAGTAGGAGACACATTCACTGTCTCTGAAAAAGCGAAGGCAAAAGTAGGTAACCGTCTTCCACTTGGAAAAATCGGTATTGGTACATATGTCTATAACGTAGAATTAAAGCCAGGCGCTGGAGCTCGTATGGCACGAAGTGCTGGTAATTACGCTGAAGTAGTCGCTCAAGATGGTGGCTACACACAGATCAAGCTTCCTTCGTCTGAAATCCGCAAAGTGATCAACACGGCGTGGGCAACGATTGGGGAAGTGAGTAATGAAGAGCATCGTCTCGTATCAATCGGTAAGGCAGGACGTGCACGTCACATGGGACTTCGTCCGAAGACCCGCGGATCGGCACGTAACGCTGTAGACCATCCACACGGAGGTGGTGAAGGTAAGTCTCCTCGAGGACACAAACGCTCTCGCACCAAGCAGGGCCGTCCAACTGGAAAGCGACAAAAGACTCGTTCACCAAAGAAATACTCAAACAAACTCATCGTTGCGCGCCGAAAGGTGGGCAAGAAGCGATAGTAATAAGAGTGATAACAAAAGGCCGGAGCTTCGCTCCGGCCTTTTGTTTATCTATAGCCGCCTCACGTCAGACTATGTCCGAGGGCGGTATTTAAATGTAAAATCTCGTAACGGCTTTACGGCCGTCAGTGCGGCAAAGATTTCTTCTGAAATCTTTGCCGCACTGACGGCATCTCCCTCAATATGTACCGCTACTTTTTGGACACTCTGGCCGGTAATGATGAGTGTAAAACCCGCGGCGGTTGTACTCATAGTGAGAAACCGGCGTCCCTGCCCGCCGCGGGCACTGCGCTCAATAATGCCTGGCGCTATCATTTTGATTGGAAAACTAGATGATAATTTTTGTAGTTCACGTACGACCAAAGTGGCTGTCTCGGTGAGAGTAGTATGTTCGCGTCCGCGCTGTTTCATGTGGGTAGCCTAGCGCAGAATGGCATAAAAGAAAAGGCGACGGAGCAGAGTTGCCCCGTCGCACCTTCGTCAGTGTTCGGTCCCGGCCATGTGTACCGGGGTATCAAAACCGCCAGCGATTAAGCGGGCTGTCGCTTCATCATCACCCGTTTTTGCCGGTTTCTTGGCGACGGTTTCGCCCTCCTCAGGGTCTGACGGCACCTCATTGCTCGAGATCTGTTCAGGCCCCATCAATTCCAGATAGTCATCATCAGCTGGGCCGTTTCGAGAGAAGAACGCTTCCCAGATGATATTCAAAAAGGCTTTAATTGTTTGCATGGTGTAACCTCCTTTGTATCTATGGGTAAAATGCCATATAAATATTATTTTGGCAAGCGGTGTTGACAGGGCGGTGGGTGGCAGGCGAGGAGGGCGAGGCGAAGCCTCGCCCTCCTCCGCCTGCCTTTTCTCATTGACTTTCCAGGCCATATCCCGTACTATAGCCACGTTCCCAAACCTCGAACGTTCGCCGCCTGGCAGCGGAAAGCGTCAGAAAGAACACCGACGTGGGCTACGTTGGCCTCTCTCCTTGAGAAGCGTTGGTTGCAGTATCATACGATGCTGTTTTTATTCGTTATACAAAAGTATGTCACGATCACTCTATAAAGGTCCATACGTTTACGAGCGACTTTTGAAAAAAATCGAAGGCAAAAAGCCGGCTGATATCAAAACGCCGATTAAAACGTGGGCACGCGATTCACAAATCTCACCAGAAATGGTTGGATTTACCTTCGGTGTGCACAATGGAAAAGATCATATTCCCGTCCTTGTGACCGAAGAAATGGTAGGACATCGTTTTGGTGAATTTGCACCATCAACGAAGTTTTACCGACATGGAGGTAAGATGCAGAAAGATCTCGATCAGAAAAAGAAGGAAGCCGAAATCTCTGCTGCTAAGGCTGCTAAGGGTTAATCTATAATTGACTATGAAAGCAGTACTAAAAAACTACCGTCAATCACCACGTAAGGTCCGTCTTATTGCAGACCTTGTGCGCGGCAAAAAGGTGAACGAAGCGCTCGCAGCGCTTCAGCTTATCGACAAACGAGCTGCCCAGCCGTTTGCGAAAGTGATTCAGTCAGCGGTTGCTAATGCAAACGACAAAGGCGTACCGACTGAAAGTCTTAAAATCAAAAAAGTTGCTGTAGATAAAGCACCAACTTTTAAACGATTTATTCCTCGTGCGCGTGGCTCTGCCTCACGTATCAACAAGCGTAACAGCCATATCACGGTTGAGCTTGGTTAATTATAATCCGATATGACACACGTAGCACATCCGTATCTACAACGCATCGGGGTAAACCGCGACTGGAGAAGCCGTTGGTTTGCAAAAAATCCAAAGCAATTTCGAGAGTACCTGCGCACCGACACTGAAGTGCGTGCGTTGCTTAGCAAAAAGCTTAAAGGTATCCCGGTTGCAGATCTAGAAATCGAACGTGACGAGAAGGTCTTTCGTATTATCGTACGAACCTCACGTCCTGGACTTATTATCGGTCGTAGTGGAGAAGGAGTGAATCAACTCAAGAAAGATATTGATCTCCTTTTCCGACGTCTGAAAGTCGCGTTAAAGCCCGATATTAAAATTGATGTAGAAGAAGTTCGCAACCCAGAAACAAGCGCTGCTATCATTGGACAAATGGTGGTAGAAGGTCTCGAGAAGCGTATGCCATTCCGCCGCGTCCTTAAATCAACCGTGGAAAAGGTAATCGCCAACCGCGACGTTGAAGGAGTACGTATCATCGTCTCTGGTCGCCTGGGTGGGGCTGATATGGCCCGCCGCGAAGAATTGAAGAAAGGTCGAATCCCATTGCAAACCCTCCGAGCTGACATCGACTTCGCCCGCTGCCGAGCCAATCTTCCGTACGGAGTGATTGGTGTAAAGGTATGGATCTACCGCGGTGAAGTATTCGAAGATCGTCGTGCCAACAAAGAAGAAGAGAAGGCACCACGACGTCGCACTCGTGTGTAATTTAATGACCTATGTTATTTCCTAAAAAAGTAAAACACCGCAAGTGGCAGACTGCACGCAAAAGCGAAGAACGTTTGGCGCGCCCTGATACTCGTGGTCTCACTGTTTCGCACGGTGAGTATGGTCTTAAGGCTACGTCACCATCACGGGTGACTAGTAATCAGATTGAAGCAGCGCGTCGCGTCATTTCTCGTACCCTCGGGAAGACAGGCCGGATTTGGATTCGTATTTTCCCAGATAAGCCAGTCACTAAAAAGGCGTCAGAAGTGCCAATGGGTAAGGGTAAGGGTGACCCAGATCACTTTATCTTTGAAGTTGCGCCCGGTCGAGTATTATTCGAAGTAAGTGGTGTGCCTGAAGATATTGCTCGTGAAGCAATGCGAAAGGCGGCAGCAAAACTTCCTCTTAAAGGTCGTTTTGTGCGTCGAGAAGACACACGCTCATAAAAAACGCCTATGACAGACATGAACACAATTCGTGACAAAAAAGATGCAGAGCTAGTAACGTTCGTGAATGAACAACGAGATCTCATCCAAAAAGCACGCTTTGGTATGGGTGGGAGCGATGTAAAAGCTTCTCGCACCGCCAAAAAGAACATTGCCCGTGCACTTACCGAACTCACTGCTCGTGCGCACAAAGCTAATAATTAATCGGTATGGAAACACAAAACACAAAAGGTCGTGTGCTCCGAGGTACAGTGGTGGCATCTAAGATGCAGGACACCTGTACCGTAGCAGTTGAACGCTACATCAAGCACCCGAAGTACAAAAAGTATCTTCGTCGTACCAAGAAATATCTCGTACACGATACGGGTAATACCGCACAAATTGGTGATAAGGTCGAAATCACTGAGGTACGTCCTATCAGCAAGCGCAAGCACTTTAGCTTGGTTAAGAACTAACGTATGATTCAACCACAGTCTATTGTCAAAATCACTGACAACTCAGGTGCAAAAATTGGTCGCGTCTTCAAGGTTCTTGGTGGATCAAAGAAGCGATATGCTGAGCTTGGCGAAATGGTCGTCCTATCAGTACAGGTTGCAGAACCTCGTAAGGCGGTAAAGAAGAAGGATGTGGTCTACGGTGTTGTAGTACGACAACGTAAGCCGTTCCGCCGGAAAGATGGTTCGTATGTAAGCTTCGACGACAACGCCGTTGTCTTGGTCGACAAAGAAAAGAAAGAGCCACGAGCAAACCGCGTATTTGGTCCGATTCCTCGCGAACTTTCCGAAGCTGGTTATCAGAAAATTGTCTCTCTTGCACCAGAGGTGGTGTAGAGACTCATAACGTATATACGACTATGAAAATCAAAGTAGGAGACAAGGTGAAAGTAATCGCCGGTAAGGACAAAGGGAAGAAGGGTACTGTCATCACTACGCTCAAAGACAGCGATCAGGTGATCGTTGAGGGTGTGCAGGTGATCACAAAGCACCAAAAAAACCGTCGCGTCCGTTCACAAGGTCAAATTGTGAAAAAAGAAGCACCCATCCATGTGTCAAACGTGATGTTGCTCGAGGGCGATACGCCGGTGCGGGTAGGTTACACATTAGAAGGTGAAGGTGAGAAGGCGAAAAAGGTTCGCATCTCACGTAAAACTTCAAAAAAGCTCTAAGCACGTGAACTATGGAAAACATGAAAACAAAATTCGCGGCTACTTTTGACGCATTGAAAGACACATTTGGCTACAAAAATGTCATGCAGGCACCTCGTATTGAGAAAGTAGTGATCTCAACTGGTACGGGTAAGATTGATGACAAAGCCAAGCTGGCTTTGATACAAGACCGTCTTGCAGTCATTACTGGCCAAAAAGCTTCGGCGCGCCCGGCGAAGAAATCAATCGCGAGTTTCAAATTGCGCGAAGGTGAAATCATTGGGTACCAGGTTACGCTACGCGGTACACGCATGGAACACTTCCTTGATAAGTTGGTGCATATTGCGTTACCACAAACGCGTGACTTCCGCGGTATTAAGCAAACTGCATTTGATGAAATGGGGAACTATACGCTCGGAATCAAAGAGCATACTATCTTCCCAGAAACTGCCAATGAAGAACTGAAGGATGTCTTTGGTCTTGCGATCACTATAGTGACGACTGCAAAGACACAAGAAGAAGCTGAGGCACTCTTGCGCCATGTAGGATTGCCATTACAAAAGGCAGAGTAGTTTGGGTGAGAAGTGAAAGAAAAGCGGCGGGCCTTCGGCCCGCCGCTTTTCTTTCAACTTGGCGCTCGCTGTCTGCATTCATAAAGTAGCGAAAAAGCCTTGTAAAAAATACATTTTCTAGTATAGTAGCGGGTACATCGGAAGTGCGGTCGAGCCTTCCTTTGATTACAAGACGAGACTCGTCGCGCCATTCTTGCGCGATACGGTCTCACCATAAATATAAAACTCACGTGGCAAGAAAATCACTGGTAGTGCGTGCCTCACGTACTCCAAAATTCAAGTCAAGGGTAGTTCGTCGCTGTAATATCTGTGGTCGTGCAGATGGATACTTGCGAGATTTTGATCTCTGTCGTATCTGTTTCCGAGAGCAGGCGCACGAAGGACACATCCCTGGAGTTAAGAAATCATCATGGTAAGCGATACAGTCGGAGACTTCATTGTGCAATTGAAGAATGCTGGCGCAGTCAAAAAGACTGAGGTGTTGCTGCCGTATTCTAAGCTCAAGCACGCAATTGCCGAAAAGCTCAAAGTAGCTGGGTATGTTGCAGAAGTCAGAAAGGAAGAAGAAGGAGTGGGCGCTAAGCTCGCAATCACCCTTAAGTACAACGAGGCAGGCGTCCATCACATCAATGGTGTGAAGCGCGTCAGTAAGCCAGGTCGACGCTTGTATTCTAAGGTCTCTGATATTTATCCGGTTAAATTTGGAAAGGGCAACCTTATCCTCTCTACGCCAGCCGGCATCCTCACCGATGAGGAAGCGCGAAGCCAAAACGTAGGAGGTGAGCAGCTCTTCCTCATCTGGTAATATGAGTCGACTAGGAAAACAGCCCATTACTATTCCAGCTGGAGTAGAGGCGAAGTTTGAAAACGGAGTGTTCTCTGTCAAGGGAAAAAACGGCACACTTGAGAAAGCTTTTACAGCACACGTAAAAGTAGCAGTAGAAGATGGTGCCATTACACTCGAGCCAGCGAGCGAGAAAGATATTGCTCGTGCGTTGTGGGGTACGTATGCATCACATGTACACAACATGCTCAAAGGTGTGACAGAAGGATTCGAGCGCAAGCTTGAAATCGAAGGAGTGGGATATCGTGCAGAAGCACAAGGGCAAAACCTAAAGCTAAACGTAGGCTTCTCACACCCAGTGGAAATTACTGCGCCGGAAGGAGTGGGAGTGACAGTGGAAAAAAACGTGATCACACTCACAGCAGCAGATAAGGAGGTGCTCGGACAATTTGCAGCTAATGTAAAGAAAGTTCGTCCACCAGAGCCATACAAAGGAAAGGGAATTCGTTATCAGGGCGAATTTATTATTCGCAAGCAAGGTAAGAAAGCTGTCTAGCCTATGAAAAAAACACAAGCAAAAACAGCCGGTCGTATTGCACGCCACGCTCGTATCCGCGCTAAGGTGCATGGTACAAGTGAGCGTCCACGTCTTGCGGTATTTCGTAGCAATCAATTCCTTTACGCGCAATTGATCAACGATGATACTGCCACGACTCTTGCTGCCGCTGATACAAGAAAAGAGAAGGGAGCAACGCGCACCGAAAAAGCCGTTTCTATGGCCAGCACGATTGCTGAAAAAGCCAAGAAGAGCGGAGTGGAAGCTGTTACCTTTGACCGTGGTGGCTTTCCTTATAAAGGAACCATCAAGGCCTTTGCTGAAGCAGCTCGCGAAGCGGGACTTCAGTTCTAGAGAATTAGGGCGCTGCGAAGGAGAGAGTGGAGGCTGGATTTTTGAAAGCAAGTGCTTTCAAAAATCCAGCCCACCGAAGAATATCGTTCCAAGGAATACAAAATTACAAAAACAAACTTATTATGTCAGAAAAAACACAGCAGGAAGCTACAACGCAGGAGGTAAAAGCTACCACTGCGACAACCGAAGCGAAGCCTTCGACCGATGCACCCGCTGATCAGCCAGTCAAGAGCGAAGAAGATCGCCCTCGCCGGGCTGCTCGCGGTGGAGAGCGAGGCGATCGTCGCCAGCGTCGTCCGCGTCGCAACAATCGCCGTGACGGCGATCGACGGCCAGAGTTCGATCAGAAGATTGTCAGTATCCGTCGAGTAACTCGTGTAGTTGCTGGTGGACGACGCTTCGCCTTCTCTGTCTCAATGGTGATTGGAGATAAGAAGGGCAAAGTTGGTGTTGGTATCGGTAAAGCCGGTGACACCCAACTAGCTATCGAAAAAGCCATCAGAAATGCCAAAAAGCATATGATTACGGTGACAATGAACAAGGAGGGTCATATTCCACATGATGTGCACGTCAAGTACGCATCAAGTGAAGTGATGATCATGCCAGCACCTGGTCGCGGATTGGTAGCGGGAAGCTCAGTGCGTACAGTACTCGAGCTTGCCGGAGTGAAGGATGTTACTGCAAAGCTACTCTCTCGCTCAAAAAACAAACTCAATAACGCTCGTGCCGCTGTCGAAGCACTTAAGCAATTAAAGACAAACTAACGGCCTATGCAATTACACGAACTAAAGCCAACTACTGCCCGTAAAGAAGCCAAGCGCATCGGACGTGGTGGTAAGCGTGGTAAAACGTCAGGTAAGGGGCATAAAGGACAGAAAGCCCGTGCTGGTAACAGTACTCGTCCTGAAATGCGCGAATTGATCAAGAAGATTCCAAAGCTTCGCGGTCATGGTGTCAACCGAGCCAAGACAGTAAACAACGAGCGAGTAGCACCGGCGGTCATCAACCTCAGTGCGCTCGCAGCGTTTGAAGGAACAGAAGTAACGCCAAAGACGCTTGTTGCTGCAGGACTGGTTGCAACACGTCGCAAGAAGGCTCCAGTGGTAAAGATTCTTGGTGCTGGAGACATTACTAAAAAACTTACTGTAAAGGAGTGTCTTGTTTCAAAGACTGCCAAAGAAAAGATTGAAAAAGCAGGAGGAAGTGTTCAGTAATCTCAGGTATACTAGAGACATATGAAAACTTTTTTCCGAAAACTAAAAATCATCTTTGGCGACAAATCGATCCGTAACCGAGTACTCTACGTACTGGCGGCACTGATTGTCTTTCGTGCGCTCGCATCAATTCCGATTCCTGGTGTTGATACGTTTGTACTTGAGCAGTTCCTAGCCAACAATCAATTCCTTGGGTTCCTTAATATCTTCTCAGGTGGTGGGCTCGCCAATCTCTCACTTGTGATGCTTGGGGTAGGGCCTTTCATTACCGCATCTATCATTATGCAGCTTTTGACGGTGATGAGTCCAAAAATTAAAAGCTTGCAAAGCGAAGAAGGTGAAGCGGGGCGCGCAAAGTTTACTCAGTATTCTCGACGTCTGACATTGCCTTTGGCTGCGATCCAAGGCTTTGGATTTTTGACACTGCTTGAAAACCAAGGAGTCATCACAGGACTGACGCGCTTTGAGTTCATGACGAACGTACTCCTTATCGTCGCGGGCTCAATGCTCCTGATGTGGATTGGTGAAATGGTGACTGAGTACGGTATCGGGAATGGAGTATCTATCATCATCTTCGCTGGTATCGTCGCTACACTGCCACAAACGACAGGTCAGCTGATCGCTGCGTACACACCGGCACAGTTACCGCTTTATCTTGGGTTTGGTGCTTTGGCCCTAATTGTTATCTACTTTGTGGTCGTGATGACCGAAGCAGAGCGACCGGTCCCGGTGACCTATGCCAAGCAGAGTCGGGGTGGACAAACATACGGCAATACACAGTCGTTTGTACCACTGAAGCTAAACCAAGCAGGTGTCATTCCGATCATCTTTGCGCTCTCATTGCTGCTTTTGCCACAGATGCTATTAAACGTCTTTGCGTCGTTTAATTTATCTTGGGTAGCAGAAGCAACGGTGCAGGTAAATAACTTCATCAACAACCCAGTAGCATATGGAAGTGTGTACTTTGTGTTGGTAGTGGTGTTTACCTTCTTTTACACCGCGGTTACGTTTGATCCGGATGCGATGTCAAAGAATCTGCAACGCAGCGGCGGCTTTATCGCTGGAATTCGCCCTGGAGCCCAGACTTCGAAATATCTTGGTGATATCATCACCCGTCTTACATTGGTAGGGTCGCTCTTCCTGGGTGTGGTAGCAGTATTGCCAGTAGTTATGCAGTACTTTACTGGGATCGCCGCTTTGGCGATTGGCGGGACAGCGCTCTTGATTGCCGTCAACGTCGTACTCGATCTCGTGCGTCGTCTTGATGCTCAGGTGAGTATGCGTGAGTATTAAGCACAAACGCCAAACAAATGAAATAAAACAGCGGCCGCGAAGCGGCCGCTGTTTTATGTAGTCACTTTCATATGCAAGACTAGACTATTTACGTTGTGTGTGGTATGGTCACAATAATGTTAAAAGCAATACTCATTATATTGTCATTATATCTCTTGGCACTCCCTGCGTTTGCTCAAGAAGTGACACCATTGTGCGGGAGTATCATTTACGATGTGCATGTAACACCTATTCCCGAAGATGAATGCCTAAATCCTTTTAATACACTGGGCGATCCCCCGTATAATATTGAAATCAATAATAGTGTTGTATTGCCGCACGATGTTATTAGATTTTCATCACGACAATGGTTGCATATTGCTGTACCCGAACTATCTGAAACACATCATATCTGGCAGGTGTATAAAAAAGATGGATCTGATTACATTACTATATTTGGACCACAAGAGCTCTATGAGTTGGATGAAGAGTATTCAGACACTGAACGTTTATTGCTTGAACTTCAATACGCGCGCAGTACCAATACTGCCTATAATTATCGAGCACTATTAAGAATTTTTACACCAGAAGCGCCACTTGACTGGCTCCAACGCAATATTTATTTTCGAAGGTACATGCAAAATAGCATGTTGCTTGATTCTGGCGAATATATACTGGTACTGACAACTTTTAATGATATAGGCTCAATGATATATCGATATCAGCTTGATTTTTCGATCACAATCACACATCCAGAAAGTATTGCCCATATTCCGCTTGGCCCCACATTCGTGATGGATCCTGAGTTCCGCGCCCAGATTATCCCTACTGTTGAACGCAATCAAATCGCGATGCGGGCCGCCAATCTCGCAACAGAATTGGTACAAACAGACAATACGGCCTATAATCTTGGTCTTAAAGGGTGGGATTATCACGAATCAGCATTCACAACCGCAACCAAGATTCTCACTGGATATCGACCTACTGCGGCCTATGTGCAAGCAACAGACACCGGTCTCCCCGTAGGACTTGATTGTTCGGGTCTGATTATGTGGGCATACAACCGCTCTTACAATGCAGCTTTACCAGCCAATGATAATTTTATTAAGTATTTTGGTTCGTGGCAACAAGCGTATGAAAGTCAGTCAGATGCCGTAGACCTTGAGGAATTGTTGCCTGGCGACGCCTTATTTTATGATTTTTCTGAAGATGGAAAAATTGATCATGTGGCAATGTATGTCGGCGAACGAGAACATTCAGAGACGGGCGGGTATGAGATCGTCAATGCAACCAGTGAAGATGTGGGAATTACTCGTTATACAAGACAGCAAATGCCTTCTGACGGCAGATTTAAAGGTGCATATCGACCTCATGTTGGCAATAAAGAGCTAGAAATTAAAACTCTATCGCCTGTAGATATGATCGTGGTAGCGCCTGACGGTCAACAGGTTTCGTTCGATGACTATATAGAATCTTCATCTGAAGGCCATCGCGGCACTGAAGATTTTACATATATTGAAATGGATCAGGGACATGACGGGCAGCCGATTGATGTTGTGTACAGTGCAAAAGTTATACCCGGAGTATATCAAATAGTAGTGATTCCCGACGAAACCGCTACCGCAGAGAGCACTTATTCTCTTCATGTCACGATACAAGGCCAAACCCAAGTTTTGGTTGACAATGAACCGATTGGTGATGTGAATACACCAAAAGCTTTTGAATTTAGTGTACTGGTCCCAGAGCAGGCAGCTTCTGATGATAAGCCGGGGAAATATGTAGCTGCAGATAAGTCAGAGCATGCTGCGAAGAGTAAAAAATCTAAAGGTCGCAGCTCGAGTACCCGGGTATCTTCGAGTGGAAAACAAACAGCTAAAAAGTCCGCTATAAAGACTGAGCTGGCGAATACCCATAATCCGCCGCTGCTCAATAACCGAGACGTCACAGCGTTTGATGCTGGGGCCATGAAGTATGTATTCAAAAAATTCTCACATGCAAGTAGTCCGCTTTCTATAATAGTTTTTAACCAAATCACCAGTGACACTACCGAGGTGTTGTTATTCCAGAATACAGAAAATATCAAGGAGCCAATGTTGTACACTATCAAAAACAACACCTTACAACGCCTATGAAAAAGCTCTTATTTTTCCTCCTCCTCTTTTTAGCAATCAGCATACTTTTTGCTATTTACTACTTTTCCTTTCGTGACAAAGTGACTTCAGTCAGTCCCGGTTCTATAGCACAAAATGTCGCTACTACGACATCCGTCATGCCAACGATAACCGCAGACTGGATCGAGCAAAATAAAGGTAATACTGCGGCCCTCCCGCCAGGGAGGGTAGAGTCACACGATACTCACAATACATACATCAATGAATCTTGGGGCTTTACGTTCAATTTTCCAAAAGACTGGGAATTGACCGAGCCGGCGTTTGGGAGTGGAAGTACGCTGTTTAATTTAGCACTCAATCCAAAAACAGACATTGCCTTACCAGACAAAATATCTTTCAACATTACTTCAAAAGAATGGGTGGATAAAATTATTATACAAAATAAAATTGAGCAAGATCGAAAATTTACAGATATCACCTTTCAGGGTGTTTCAGCTATTGAAAAGTACGGAATGACCTTTTCGGTAGTGCCAACTTTCGGTTATTTCATATTAGTCGATGATTTGTATTGGATTGACATAACAGTAGTTCTTAATAATGATGGCAAAGTGATCTATTCTAATGAATGGGAAACAGTTCGTGATTCATTTCAATTCCTAGAATAATGAAAAGTTTCCTCCTCCTCTTTTTAGCAATCAGCATACTTTTTGCTATTTACTACTTTTCCTTTCGTGACAAAGTGACTTCAGTCAGTCCCGGTTCTATAGCACAAAATGTCGCTACTACGACATCCGTCATGCCAACGATAACCGCAGACTGGATCGAGCAAAATAAAGGTAATACTGCGGCCCTCCCGCCAGGGAGGGTAGAGTCACACGATACTCACAATACATACATCAATGAATCTTGGGGCTTTACGTTCAATTTTCCAAAAGACTGGGAATTGACCGAGCCGGCGTTTGGGAGTGGGCATTCGTTATTTGCTGTAGGAATAAACCCAGTACCACCGGATGTACCGCACGCAATTTCAATAGAAATTACTCCTAGAAGTTGGTTTGACAGAGTCCTGCACCAGATCAGAAACGACAGTAATTATAAAATCAGCAAAAGTACCTTTTCAAATAAAGAGTCAATAAAAGTTGAGGGGTATATTTATGAATCAGTACCAGAGTTGCACCACCTTGTTTTAAGGTACAATCTGTACTGGGTTTCTGTTGGGGTTGTATCTGGAGACAAAAATAACCCCTTCTACTCTAAACAGTGGGGTATGGTACGTGATTCATTCCAATTCCTAGAATAATGAAAAGCCTTCTTTTGCTTTTGTAGTTAATTTTCAAGCCAAGTATGGTACGTATCAATAATGAGTTGCGCTGCTTGGTCGGGGTTATAAAGAGCTGTATCCACCACCAGATCGTAGTGACTGGTGTCATAAGGATTAATCTGATAGAGTTTTTCGTAACGAAGTACTTCACTGGCCAGTCGGTCTGCGAGCAGGGCAGTATAAGCATCTGCGCTATCGGGAATATGTTCAATCGCTCTGCGCTTTTCGTCCATGCCTTGAATAATGCGCTCCGCGGCAATATGAAGTTCGAGATCAAGATATACCTTAAATGACTGTGGTATCCAATGCCACGCCATGCGTGAATCGATCACTAACTCACTCCCAGTCACACCAATTTCGCGAAGCCGTTGGTCAACCGCAATGTCGATATTGCGTTCTTGTTCTGCAATTGTATTAATTTCATTAATATTTACCCCTCTTTCCATTGCAATTTCGCGAAAGAGATCGCCTGATGAAAAACGCTCATACTGAAGAAGGGTTGCCACATTTCTAGCGGTAGTAGATTTACCACTGCCTGGCTTGCCTGCGATAGTGATTAAAGTTTTTTTAGTAGACATGGGAGAATCATAGCATTTCTTGCTATTTTATCGAAGTACTCGTACACTAAGGCGGTATGCAACCGAAAACCATTATTTTTATAGGTCCGCAAGGGAGCGGGAAAGGAACTCAAATTCAAAAGCTTGACGCGCGCTTAAAAGAAATGGATCCGACCAGACGGGTGGTCGATATTCAGACTGGCCGCCGCTTTAGGGCTCTGGCTGCCAAGGGAGAAGGGTACACAGAACAGCATGTCGCCGCTACACTTGATGATGGAGTGTTACAGCCCCTCTTTCTTTCGGTCAATCTTTGGGCTGATGCAATGCGTGAACATGTTGATAATAAATGCCATGTGTTGATTGACGGCTTTCCTCGGACGGTGGACGAAGCGCGGGTGCTTGAGAGCGCTTTAGCATTTTATGAACGATTGCCGGTAGAAATTGTAAACCTCGATACGCCAGAAGCTGTGGTACGTGATCGCATGGAAAGTCGCGGACGAGCTGATGACACCAAGGAGAGTATTGAAGCTCGCTTGCGCTGGTATCGCGAAGAAGTGTTGCCAGTTATTGCCTACTACCGCGAGCGCGAAGGTACCACAGTGTACGACATTGACGGCACGAACGATATAGACGGTGTTTTTCATGAGATTGAGTCTGTCTTATCGCTCAATGAATAACCATGAGTATTGCAATCAAAAACGAAGCTGATATTAAAATATTGCGCGAAGGCGGCAAGCTTTTGGCGCGCGTCCTCAATCAGCTTGAGCAAGCGGTCAAGGTCGGCGCTACGACGCTGGATATTGACGATCTTGCCATGAAGCTCCTAGAAGAAAATAATCTCGAGCCGGTTATTTTGGGCTATCATCCCGCTGGCTATCCACGACCCAACCCATCAGCAGTGCATGTGTCGATCAATGACATGGTGGTACATGGGATTCCAAATGAAGACCCGATTACTTTTGTGGAGGGTGATGTGGTGAGTATTGATCAAGTAATTGGTTATAAGGGGTATGTGCTTGATTCAGCGCGCACCGTCGGTGTTGGAAAGCTTGCGCCGCAAGATATGGAACTCCTTTCCGTCACGAAAGCGGCTCTGAAAGCAGGAGTGGCGGCTGCCAAGCCAGGGAATACGATTGAAGATATTGGCCGAGCCGTATCGGCCGCTGTACCTGAGGGATTTTCGGTGGTGCGAGCTTTTTGCGGACATGGGGTGGGATATGCACTCCATGAGGAACCACAAATCCCCAACTATCCTACCGGCGACAAGCGCTCTTTGCGCCTTGAATCGGGCATGGTGCTGGCGATTGAACCGATTATTGTCATCGGCGAAGAGTATGAAGTCTTTGTGGATAAAGATGGCTATAGCGCACTCACTGTTTCAGGAGAAAATGCAGCACATATGGAGCACACAGTTCTCGTGACTGAGCGCGGTCCAGAAATATTGACGATCGTGTAGAGAAAGTAGCTCGAGCGTTACTTTCGTGACTAAAGGTGCACGTTTAGGACGTTTGCTACCTAGGGCCGTGCTGGCCGCTTTTCTTTTCCTCAAAATACGCTATACTACGGCCGTATTTACTACTTTTAAAACTGTTGATTATGCAAAAACACCCACACCAAGAACGCTCGCTTGTGCTTCTAAAGACCGATGCCGTACAGCGCAGTCTCGTCGGAGAAATCATCAAGCGTTTTGAGCAAAAAGGGCTTAAAATCGCTGCCATGAAAATGGTATTGCCCACAGAAGCGCAGCTTCAGGCGCACTACAATAAAGATGACGCGTGGTTTTTGCGTAAGGGTGAAGGTGTGGTGAAGGATCTTGAAGCTCAAGGTCGCGAGATCACTAAAGAGCCGATCGAATACGGGCGCGATATCATTCGAACGATTGTGCACTATATGACCGAAGCACCAGTGGTGGCTCTGGTTATGGAAGGCAATAGCGCTGTTTCAGTAGTGACGCGCACCGTGGGGACGACAGAGCCAGCTACTGCCGACGTCGGTACCATTCGCGGTGACTATACACTCGATTCATTTTCACATGCAGCGTATGAAGACCGCGCGGTGAAAAATCTAATCCATCAGTCTGAGTCGGTTGAAGAAGCCGAGCGAGAGATCGCACTCTGGTTTGCAGCAGAGGAAGTGCATGAGTACACGACAGCACAGGAGCGTATCATGTACGAAAAAGCGGTGTAGGGGAGGAATATAGTAAAAGCGGCGGGAGCTTTGCTCCCGCCGCTTTTACTATGCTACACTATGTATGGAATCACACATACGTATGTTCCTCGTAAGAGTATGTTCGGGGCTGCCTACAGATGTGTGGTGTGCCGAGAACCGTATGGATTTCGAATAGTCATCACAATACGGGTGCCCACCTAGATTTTCTAGGAGCATGCGCATGGTGATTCCTCACAACGCCGCCTTCCGTAGGCGGTTTTGTGTTAGAATGACAACGTGTTACAGATTACTACGATTTTTTTTCTTCTGTCTTTGGCGATGCTGGCCGGCACGCACTTTCTCGCATTGACGTTTTTTTTATACTGGAAACTGTGGTGGTTTGATGTCGTGATGCACTTTTTTGGAGGTATTACTGTGGCGCTCGGGTTTTTTACCCTCAAAGACTTGGTGCGACAGATTCCTGACCGTTTTCTCTACGTAGTGCCGATAATGGCAGGCGCTCTCTTCGTGATCTTGGCCTGGGAAATTTTTGAATATCAATTTGGACTCTTCAAGAGCGATGGGTACGTAGTCGATACAGTGACGGACATTGTACTCGGGCTGGTGGGAGCGTTTCTAGGATTTTTATTAGGACATAAGTTACGAGAACTATAGTATGGAAAGTAAGGTAATTTTTTACAGTGGCGTGGGCAGTGTGACTGGAGCAAACTTTATGCTCGATACTGGACAGGCCAAATTTCTCATAGATTGTGGGCTTATCCAAGGCGATCGCTTTGCCGAAGAGGAAAATAGCGAACCATTTCACTACGCACCCGCGACAGTCGATGCCCTTATTGTCACTCACGCTCACGCTGATCATATCGGACGCATTCCCAAGCTCGTACGCGATGGCTTTCAGGGTAAGATTTATTCTACTGTTGCCACGAAAGCGTTGGTGGCGATTATGTTGCGCGACGCGTATAAAGTGATGCTCTATGAAGAAGAGCGTTATGGGGTAAAGCGTCTTTATGAAGAGCAAGATATTGATGCCTCGCTCGCCTTATGGGAAGTGACTGGCTATCATGAGCCCATCGAGTTGCCAGATGGCGTACGGCTCGAGCTCTTTGATGCCGGGCATATTCTCGGGTCAGCAATGGCGCACTTTAGTCGCCGAGGAAAGAAAATTGTCTTTACCGGTGATGTGGGAAATGTGCCACAGCCGCTCCTCAACCCTCCAGAACTACCGCGTGATTATGATTATCTCGTAATGGAAAGTGTGTATGGAGATCGTTCGCATGAGCAGGTGGATGAGCGTAGTATGCTGCTTCGAGCATATGTTGAGGAAGCTCGCGCTAAAGGCGGCACACTCATCATTCCCGCTTTTTCACTCGAACGAACCCAGGGGATTTTACTTGAGCTCAACGACATGGTTGAAAAGCATGGTCTGGCACCGATTCCAGTGTTTCTCGATTCGCCACTGGCGATTAAAGTGACAGAAGTGTATCGTCGCTTTACTTCGTATCTTAAAGATGATATTGAAAAGCAGATTAAAGCCGGCGATGATATCTTTGCGTTTGAAGGATTGTCGTTTACTCGTTCGGTCCAAGATTCGCGCGATATAAAAAAAGAAAGCGGCGCAAAGATTATCATCGCCGGCAGTGGCATGAGTCATGGGGGTCGTATTATGGATCACGAACAAACTTTTCTTGAAGATCCACGCACCATTTTGCTTTTGGTGGGGTATCAGGCTGTTGGGAGTCTTGGACGTAGGCTTCAAGATGGCGTGAGTAAAGTGAAGATTTATGATAAAGAAGTGCAAGTACGGGCAAAGGTGGCTCAAATACGCGGCTTTTCGGGGCATGCTGATCGAGAGCAGCTCATCGAGCTGGTGGCACATGGTGGTGATAAAGCAAAAAAAATCTTTGTCTGTATGGGGGAAGAGAAGTCATCGCTACATCTAGTGCAGCGGCTTCGCGAGTATCTTAATGCGCCGGCGGTAATGCCGCAGCCAGGCGAGGAGGTGGTGATTGATTTTTAGTATGCAAGGTGTAAAAGTAAAAAGAAGTCAGGCTGGACTCGGATTATTTGCCGAGCAGGTTTTTAAAAAAGGGCAGCGGATTATTGAATACACCGGCGAACGAATCACCGCCGATGAGGCCAATCGTCGTGGCGGACGGTACTTATTTGAGCTCAATGACAAGTGGACTCTTGATGGTAAAAGTCGAGAGCATACGGCGCGATATATCAATCATTCTTGCGCTCCGAGCGCCTATGCGGAGCTAAATAGAGCCGAGACACGCGTTTTTATCATTGCCAAACGAAATATTGTGCCGGGAGAGGAGATTACCTATGACTACGGTAAGGAGTATTTTGATCAGTACATTAGAGAACACTGTCGATGCATAAAGTGTACAAAAAAGCCAAAGGAGGGGTAGCAAAAAGGCCGGAGCGAAGCTCCGGCCTTTTTGCTACCTATAGGTATTATTTCACCAACTTCACAACTGCTTCAAATGCCTCCGGGCGATCTTTAGCGAGGGTCGCAAGTGTCTTGCGGTTGAGTGAGATATCTTTGTCTGACAACGCTTTTACAAAGCGACTGTACTTAAGCTCAAACGGACGAAGAGCCGCATTGATACGAGTGATCCACAAGCGACGAAAATCATTTTTCTTATCTTTGCGGTGTGCAAAAGCATGATTTTGTGCGTGAAAGATTGCTTCGCGGGCTGCGCGCTTTTTCTTTGAGCGCTGAATGCGGTAACCCTTTACCTGTGAGAGAATGTTGCGACGGCGCTTGTTGGCCATCAAACCTCCTTTTACACGTGCCATAGTAGTATCGTATTAGTTTCTTTAATAATAATCGCATGCTGGATGCATACTGGTCCTTGATGTGTCTTCTTTAAGCTCCAGATTTTGGAAGAAAACGACGGGTAATACGCTTAGAAAGGGTAAGCAGTTGTGTGCGCTTGCGACGCAAACGCTGCTGTCCGCTTTGTCGTGCGTTGAAGTGGTTTTGCCCCTGCTTACGCGCGACAAGCTTTCCATTCTTGGTTACCTTGATTCGCTTTGTGAATGATTTGTTTGTTTTCATAACTCTTGCTTGCGCGCCAATAGCGCATTAAACGGCAGAACTATAGCGCATTTTGAGAAAAAAGTCCAATCCTAGACCATTCCTCCATCGAGTAATTCATCGAGGGATTTTTTCTTTGATTTTTTTGAAGCGCTATCTGGGTCTTCTGAGACTTTTTGTGTCTTCTCTCTTACTGTCGGAGCTTCTTCGATTACCTTAGGGCCTTTTACGCTTTTTCCTACGCGCTCAAGGGTGGTAGTGAAGCCTTTTGGACTTTTCTTTATTTCATCCGCCTCTTTGTAGTCGGCAGGGATGATTTTTAAGAAACGTACTAGTCGTTCTTTAAGAAAAGCAGGCTCCATGTACTTATAGCGCCCCCAAAGGAAGAGGTCGACTTTAACGCGGTGACCTTCGTTGAGCCAAGCAGCGATACGATCGGCTTTGAGTTTTTGATCGTGTTCACCAGTGCCGATTTTCACTTGCACGCTTTTGGTTTCAGTGACATTACTCTTTGCCTTTACCTCGCTCGCTTTCCGCTTTTTATCATACTGGTATTGGCCAAAATCCATAATCTTAGCTACTGGCGGCTTGGCGTTTGGTGAGATTTCGATCAGGTCAAGACGGTAGCGTTCAGCTTCATCGATCGCTTCTCGTGTACTCAAGACGCCTAAGTTTTCACCATCAGGACCAACCACGCGCAATTCTTTAGCGCGGATAGCTTCGTTGATTCTGGTTCGATCTTTAGGATTGAATGGTTTTCTTTGGTTTCGCAGATGACTAGGTCTTAACTTCTAAATAATAGTGGGGCAGGGTAGTGTTTGTGTGTACTTTCCCTACAAAATACGCACCCATAGCACTAACTATGTATCAAAGACAATACCATTTTTTCTGAAAAAATCAAAGCCCATAAAGGGTCTTTGTGTGCTTGAGCGGTATGTTTTATTTTTAGGTTTGCTATACTAAGCATACTATTCGTAAATGAAGCTGAATATGACACTACATCTGCGTGGAGTTTTGATTGGGGTGGCGATTGTGACCGTACTGTATGTGATTTTTGTGGTCGTAGTAGACCCATACAAGAAAGACGAAGATATTCCCGGCATGAATTGGGGTGACGCACAACTAAATCAGGACGAAGTGGAACACGGTGACCATGGCGACCACGGTGACGACGCCACGCATGAAATGCCTAACGGCAAGACGATGGAAGGAGAGGTTCATGATATGAGTGATATGTAAGGTATGACCCACGAGACTGACTGATGTACAAGTGTGTAAAAGATGTCATACTATGCTAGTTAATGTAAATACACGTATATGAAAAAAATTATTATTGCCGTTGTTTTTGTGGCACTTTGTGTTGCTGGTTGGTACTTCTTTGTGAAGAATGACAGATCTGATACAGGTACGCGCGTGGATGTAGCTGCTCTCAAAGAGACAACTGAGCTCGTCAGTAGAGATGATCTACACCTCGAGTTTCGTTATCCAAATGAAGGTTATACGATGCTGAGTGCCCCACTTGGAGGCGCCTTGGAAAACTCTTCTTTGGTAGAGAGTTTTGCCGTGGTTGAGACAGTGGCCTATGAAGCAGCGGTGCAAAACGGCGCAACAGAATATCCACCGATTTTCAGCATTACTGTGTTTGAAAACAATGAAGATGAGACTGCGAGTACGGCCGAGCATGTACCACGCGCCGATCGTTTGAAAGCTTGGGCAGAGACGTATCGTGGACTGACTAATATTAACGGACAAATGATTGAAGCGGTTACCGAGACTGATGTTGACGGTGTCAGCGGGATTACCTACACCACCGACGGACTCTACCCCAACAAGACCTATATTCTCACCTATCGTGATTATATTTACCTCATCAACATCCAGAGTAACGGCGATGCCGATAATGACGCGGCTTTTGCGCAGGTGTTTAACACGATTGCGTTTCAGTAAGCGTGGTGATTGAAAAATGACGGCATGGAAAAGCGGCGGGCCGAAGGCCCGCCGCTTTTCCCAAGGAAGCAAAAAAGGCGATCTCGCAAGACCGCCTTTTACCTCTAAATCATTGTACCTTCTACCCCATCGCCATCATAGCGAGCAGTGTCGTCGCCGCTCCGCCAACACCGTGCTTGAGTTCGGTGTAGCCAAACCAAGCAGCCAGTAGCGGGTGCTCCACCTTGAAGTGATACACGAGCCACTCTACCAAAAAGAGGAGGATGACGACGTTTACCAGCATTCCTTCAAGGAGGGGTAGTGTTGGCATAACATACCACCACATGACGGCAGCGCTCCAGGCACCAAGTCCAAGGTGCCAGAATGATCCGATCGTTTCGAGTGCGGTCCACTCATGGTGGCGAAGATCTTGGTGGGTAGTGGCACATTTTGCCTCGTACCACTTGAGAGGCACCGAAATGCTCGCCAGGATGATACTCGCCATGAATGGACGACTATTCTCCAAAAACGGAGCGGTTGTGCTGAGGATAAACCAGCTAATGCAGATTTGATCCACAGCATATGTCCGCCAGCTCGGCTTTTTGAAGTGATAGCGCGTACTGCTCAAGTAGAGCAGCACGGCGCTGCCGAAGAAGATGGTGCTGCCAAGCCGACCCGAGCTCTGCAGCAAGCAGAAACACAGGAAGGCGATAAACGGCACATGGCAGATAACCACCAAGGGGTCGCGCCACGGCCCCGCATCTCTTTTGCGCAGGTAGGGCTCGATGCGCCCCAACTGCGTTCGCCATCCCTCGAGAGAGGGGATGATATGGTCGTAAAACGACATTTTCTCCTCCTTTCCTGAGGGTGTGGGTAGGTTCTTTCAAAGAGCTAAGAAAGAACCTAAATTTAATATAAAGCATACTACTATTATTCATTTTGTCAAGTATCTGAGGAAAAAACTGTGGATAACTCTGTATAACCCATGTGGATACTGTGGATAAACGCAGGCTATAGCTACACAGTGTTTTTTATAGTGTATACTTTTTGCTATGTATAGCATCATCTTAACCGTTCATATCAGCGCCTTTATTATCAATATCACGGCGGTGGTGATGGCAGACATTGCGGCGCTGTTGTGGGCGAGTTCGGTAGTGGCGCGGTTGCCGCGGCGCTTGATGAAGGCGCTCCATTATCTGGTGTATATTGGTCTTGGTGTGAGCATTATCTCAGGTGCGACTATGGCGTACCCTCTTTTCTCATATTTGATTACTGAGCCAATATTTCAAGTGAAACTAGCAGCGGTCGGGGCGCTGGTGATCAATTCGTTTATCATCGGGCGACATATACACCTGCCGGTGATTTATACCTTTAAGGAATTGTCGTGGTCAGACCGTCGCACCCTCTTTTTAAGCGGCGCAATTTCTTTAGGTGCGTGGGCGACGGTCGCACTGTGCGGCTTTTTATTGCCACTTTAGATTTGCTATACTAGCCGTGTTATAAATAACGAAATATATATGAAACAAGCAGTTATCGGCGGGGGAATTATTTTGGTCGTGCTCGGCCTGGTTTTTTTCTTGCTTCAAAATGAAGGAGGGGTGTCGAAAGAAGAAAAGTATGACGATATACACGAGCACATGACTGATGAAGAACACGCTCACATGGATGATGCGTCTGAAACAATGGCAGGGCTCGATATAGATGCTGGCGTGGAGCTTTCTGGTGCGGTAAAAGAATTTACTATTGATTCATTTAATTTTGGATACTCAGAAGACGTCATTGAAGTATGGGAAGGTGATACAGTGCGCATCACTCTTACCAACTCAGAAGGAATGCACGACTGGGTAGTGGATGAGTTTGGGGTTGCGACGGAAGTCATCACTGCTGGTGAGACCTCGACGGTGGAGTTTGTGGCGACTGAAGCGGGCGAGTATGAATTCTATTGTTCTGTCGGCAGCCATCGCGCGCAGGGAATGGTAGGGCTTTTGCAGGTGAAGCCTCGCTAGCTGACTCTCGTTGTACAAAAAGCCGCCCATATATGGGCGGCTTTTTGTACACAGTGTGTGAGAGGACGCACCGACTACCGAGCTCAATTTGATATACTGAAGTACTACCCGTAACTATAAAAATATGAAACCAGCGCTACTTATAGGAGGATTCATTATAATGGTGTTGCTCGTGGTGGCGTCTGTTTTTTTGCTGCCAACAGAGACCAACGCACCTGCAGTCACTGTAAACGAAGAAATTAACAATGAGCAGAGTGAGACCGCTACAGGCACTACCACAAATGAGGATCTCTCACATGAGACAAGCTCCGCAGATGCGTCTAATACGCCTACGACAGCAAACCTAGACGTAGAAGTAAAAGCTGAGGCTGAGGTGGCGCCACCCGCACCCACACCCACTCCTGCTCCTACACCTACCCCGGCTCCAGCACCTGCTCCCGCTCCAGTGCCGGCAGTAAAAAGCTTTACAATCGATGCGTATAACTATGGCTTTTCACTAAAAAAGATAGAAGTCAATGAGGGTGACACAGTGCGCATTACTCTTACCAACTCAGAAGGAAGGCACGACTGGGTGGTGGATGAGTTTAGGGTTGCGACGGAAGTCATCGCTGCTGGTGAGACCTCGACGGTGGAGTTTGTGGCGACTAAAGCGGGCGAGTTTACTTTTTATTGCTCCATTGGCAAGCATCGTGCCGAGGGCATGGTCGGTGCCTTTATTGTCAATCCACGCTAGAGATGATGTCGCAA
>CAZUWG010000008.1:0-23268 GCA_964624165.1 uncultured Candidatus Saccharibacteria bacterium
GTCGGGGAGCCGGGAATCGAACCCGGGCCTCACGGTCCCAAACCGCGTACACTACCATTATGCTACACCCCGAATATTCACTTGCGCGAACATCATAGCATTTTTAAAAGAAAATGCGAGTGTATACTAAAGAGTATATGAAATCATTATATCTTGCCAACGCCGCCTACTTACTTCCGGCTACTTGGTACTTTCTTAAAGACGCAAATTTTGAGTTTGTGATTTATGTGGCGGTGATTGTAGTGATTATAGGTGCTGTCTTCTCCCTGCAGCGCTACGCCGCTTTCCCACTTTGGATGCTGTGGGCACTCTCCTTTTGGGGACTGCTTCATGTGCTAGGCGGAGCTGTCGAGACAAAAGACGGAGTATTATTTGCCTATCGTATATATCCATTCTTAGACCTAGGCGGTGAATTCTACATCCTCAAATACGACCAAGTTGTGCATTTATTCCTCTACGCGCTTGTGGGTGTAATGAGTTATGAACTACTCTTAAAACGAACTGCGGCGAGTGCTCTGTTCCTAGCTACTGCCGCTATTATGATTTCGGTCGGTATAAGTGGCATGAATGAGATTATGGAATTTTTGATTGCCATTTCTCTTGAGCGAAATGGCGTAGGTGGCTACGAAAACGCGATGCTCGATCTTATATTCAACTTTAGCGGTGCCCTCTTGGCGACGAGCGTTTACGCCTATCTTCAGAAGGCACGCTAAAAGACAAAAGTCTTTTATAAAGGACACAGGCCGCAAAACGGAACGTTTTGCGGCCTGTGTCCTCTCACGTTCACCCAACCATACGTTTCACGTGGTACACTAAGCGTCGATAATGTTGGGTATATACTTAGCCGTAGCGTATTTCTGATCTTTTACTAAACGCACGGCCACCACATCTAGCTGCCACTCCCCTTCATAGCCATGTTCTGTGCACCATAGCTCGATAGTGCGAAATAGTTTTGTGAGCTTAAATGCATGCACCTGCTCCTCCGGCCGCCACGTTTCATGAGAAACAGCATAGTCTAAAGCGCGCTTTGTTTCATAGGAAACGGTTTTTACTTCTACAAAGTGAATTCTTTGCAAATCAGACACTTTAGCAAGCCTCTTTCCCTTACCTTGTCTCATAATAAGGTCGATTTCGCCACATTTTCGTAAAAAATTACGCTCAAGGAGTATTAGCCCTTTATTTTCAAGGTATTTTTGCGCAATAAGTTCTCCACAGGCGCCCACTTTATTTTTCTGTCCTTTCTTTTTGTCTTGTAACATGTTTCACGTGAAACTATTTTTTATTTCTATAAGTCGTCTTTTTTAGAAAATGGCTTTAAATATAGCTTTTATTTACTTACACCTTATCTCAGTTGTCCTTTATCCACTTATCCCCGTGGTTATCCCCAGTTGCGCGTGATGCTACCATTTGTTTCATATGGAACTTCCGCGCTTATTGCTCCATTTTGGTTGTTTAAAAAAGAGCTTATGTTTCACGTGAAACGTTTTTACGTGTTTCATATGGCACATCTTGGCTACCAGATAGCCATGTTCCATATGAAACACGTCTTTACGATAGGTAACTATCGAAATATACAGCGTGACACGTGTAACCAGCGGGATTTTTTACTAAATAGTCTTGATGATACTCCTCAGCGGACCAGAAGTGGGTAAGGGGTTCAAGTGTCGTCACCACCAGATCAGGCCAACGGCCAGATCCGTCGACAATCCCTACCATCTCCACAGCAACACGCTTTTCTTCCGCATTGGCATAGAAAATAGCACTTCTGTAGCTCGTACCTTTATCATTACCTTGCTGGTTGCGGGTAGTAGGGTTGTGAATCTGAAAAAAGAAATCGAGAAGCTGTTTATAGCTTGTTTCACGTGGATCATAGGTGATTTTGACCGCTTCGGCGTGTCCGGGATGATTTTCGTAGGTGGGATTGTCGTTTTCTCCACCAGCATAGCCAACTTCGGTATCTTGTACGCCGGGCTGACTGCGCAGTAAGTCTTCCAAACCCCAAAAACACCCGCCCGCCAACACCGCCGTTTTAAAGTTGTGTTCCATATGAAACAGTATACGCCATCTAAGCACCGAAAAACACTTTTTGCAGTGTATGTTTCCCCTGAAACATCTATTTTGACATGCTACACTGTTTCATATGGAACTTTCTGAGCGCTGGATAGAAACTTTTGAAAAAGAAGGCTTCGCCCAGGTGTATGAATGGTCGGATGCGCCACATACCCATTACGAGCTACATGCGCACAAGGGCAAGGTGTCACTCTTTGTGACTGATGGGGCGATTGATTTTGATTTTGTTGGAGAGAAAAAGGAAGTGCGCGCGGGCGAACGGTTTGATGTGCCGGTCGGTATAATGCATTCTGCGACTGTCGGGCCACAGGGTTGGATTGTAATTGTAGCGGAGGAGATTGCCGGTGATGCTTAACATTATGTGGTACGTTTATATCCTGCACTGTGCAGATGGAACTCTCTATACCGGCGCTACCAGCGATCTCGTTCGCAGGCTACGGATACACAATGGGGAAGAAAAGGGGAGTGAAGCTAAGTACACGAAGGCGCGTCGGCCGGTCATGCTCGCGTATAGCTCAGTGTTTCCTGATAAATCTTCAGCCATGAAACGTGAGTGGGAGATAAAGCAGCTTACCAGAGTTGAAAAACTAACGTTGATTAATCAGTCTGGCGGTAGTTCCTAAGTAAGGTTTCAATCCTTTAACTGGAACAAAAAAACAGGGCCTAGGCCCTGTTATTTTGTTCCTGTGCGGCCAGGGGGAATCGAACCCCCGACTAATCCTTGGCAAGGACTCATTATACCACTTAACCATGGCCGCATTAATTATTTCGACAAGTCCTTCGTTGCAAGCGCAATCCAATGCATCAGCTTCAACTTGAGGATTGTGCTGCCGATTATAGTATTTCCAACGCCATATTGCAACGTGTCGCGCTGTGACTTTCCGGGTATTACTTGATGTTTGTAAAAATTTTCAGGCTTGAGTTTGAGTTGCTTAGACCATTCAGCCACACACTTACCTTCACTCATATCAGGATACAGCACCAGCCAAAATTTTATCTTTGACCGCGTCGTATCGGTATATTTGATTAAAAAAGCCAAGAATACCTTATGCACCTCTATTCGTGAGCTCGCTAGGCGAATGCGCCCTCTATGGGTCACATCACCAGCCGCAGCGTACGCCATTAGACCGGCAGCAAAGAGTGGGTCTTTTTTATAGTGCCGATATTCAACCACAGCTGAGCGCTCTACTTCTTTATAACGTTTTTCACGCTCAGTATTTTTGGCTTTATTAAGGAGAGAAATTCGCGCCCGGTTATCTTTAGCAGCTTTTAGCGTATTGGCTGCAGTAATCTTTTTAGAAAAGGCTTTGCCTTTGAACCAATTACTGATAGTGCTCTTACTCACACCACAGAGCTTAGCTATTTCACTATAAGAAAAACCTTGCTTCCGATAATACGTTGCTAATTCGAGGTTTTCTGGAATATGTACCATACGATATGTATATTATATACTATATCATCGGTACAAAATATAGTCTTAGCGGGGAAAAGTGCTTTGTATAACAACAGGTGAGAGAAGGCAGCCAAGACAGAGCCTCGGTTGCTTTTCTTTTTCGCCAAAATACCGTAGGATGCACACACTTCCTCACACGCCGAAAAGGGAAGTGGGCGGCGGCTTCGCCGCCGCCCCTACGCACACACCGCGCCTGTGGTGAAATGGATATCATTCGTGGTTTCGGCCCACGCGTTCTGGGTTCGAGTCCTGGCAGGCGCACATACGCAAAACACCGCAATCCCTTTGGGATTGCGGTGTTTTGTTTATTGAATCAAGATTCCAACCAAACGATGACAGACTTATCTAGCCATCCCGTATACTGTCCTGTTATTATTTTTGTTACACAAATACGATCATTAGGATCTAGGACCTTTCCTAGATAATCAAAACAATCTTTTGCGGAATAATTTGTTTTTACAAAAACCACAGACTCAAGATTAGGGTCTTCTGTCCAGGCAAAACCATTATTGAGTAACGCATAAAATGCTCTTCTAGTCTCAACGTATGTAACACCTTCCTTGTTAAAATTCCATGTAATTAAATATTTATTCATAAAATGAATTTTATTGTTTGAACACACCTCGGTTGACCAGCTGCGTAGCTGGGGTACACTAAGTGTATTCAGATATTAATCGTCTGAGCAAAAAACCTATGCCCGCAAAAGCCGGGTTTTTTGCTACTCATATCATTATATCAAGAGTGATCAAAGCCTATTGATAAACACAGCGACATAAGCGCTAACTTTCGTCACCTTATACACAGCATGTGTATAAGGTAGAAACTACAGCACGCTTCTAAAGAAAAATGTTGTGTTTTTCTGCTACAATACACTCATGAATCGCTTCGATATACCAGCGGAAGTACTTAGTGTCGCAGAAACCTTGAAAAAGGGTGGTTTTGAAGCGTATTTGGTTGGCGGCTGTGTGCGAGACTTGCTACTTAAGCGCACCCCAAAAGACTGGGACCTCACCACCAACGCCACCCCTGAAGAAATCATGACGTTGTGGCCACCTGATGACACCTTTTGCAACAACGATTACGGCACCGTAGGCGTCAAGAATGACGATGCCGAAGGCGCACCATTTCATGTGGTGGAAGTAACGCCGTACCGGAGTGAGAGCGGTTATAGCGACAGCCGTCGCCCCGATCGGGTTGAATTTGGAGTCTCGCTCGAGGAAGACCTTAAGCGTCGCGATTTCACTGTCAATGCGATTGCCTTTGACCCCCTGACCGATGTGATGGTTGATTTGTTTGAAGGTCAAGACGACCTAAGAAAGAAACGCCTAAAGACAGTTGGCAACCCCGACGAACGCTTTGGCGAGGACGCGCTTCGGATGCTGCGGGCGGTACGTCTCGCCACCGAGCTTAATTTTGCGATTGAGAGCGCTACTATGGCGTCTATTGTAGAAAATAACGTGCGTTTAAGCCATATTTCTATTGAACGTATCTCTGATGAGTTTTATAAAATAATATTGAGCAACGAGCCAATGCAAGGGATTGTACTCCTTGAAAAACTCGGTCTGTTGCCATATATCCTTCCAGAACTCCTTGAGAGCATTGGAGTCGAACAAGGGGGAGCGCATGCGTATGATGTTTACGAGCACCTACTGCGCACGCTCCAAGCTGCCGCTGACAAACAACTTTCGCCAGAGCTCCGCTATGCGGCACTCTTGCATGACATCGCCAAGCCAGCCACCAGGCGCGAGGGTGGGAAAAATAAGCGTTATACCTTTTTTGGGCATGAGGTTGTCGGAGCAAAGATGGCTAGCACCATCCTGCGACGCCTAAAACTGCCACGAGACTTCACCGACAAGGTGGTCAGCTTGATACGGTGGCATATGTTTTTTGCCGACCCCGATGAAATCACCTTAGCGGCAGTACGCCGAACGATTGTGCGGATTGGGGAAGACAACATTGAAGACCTGCTCACTTTACGCGTACTTGACCGAATAGGAACAGGCCGACCAAAGGAGCAGCCCTTTCGCTTTCGTAAATACAAAGCAATGGTTGACCAAGCGTTGCGAGAACCGATCTCAGTAAAGCTTCTAAAGACCAATGGTGACCGTATCATGAAGCAAACTGGTGAAAAGCCAGGACGCAAAGTGGGGTATGTGTTGCACGCACTCCTGGAAGAAGTGCTTGAAGATCCAAGTAAGAATACCGAGGAATATATGGACAATCGCGTAAAAGAGCTACTAAAACACTCTGAAACCGAGCTTAAAGCCCTCGCTGATGCAGGAAAAGAAAAACAGGCATCTGCTGAAGCAGCTGCCTTAAAGAGCATCGCCAAGGAGCATAAGGTAGGCTAAGCTTGACTATGAAAACGCCGCAAACCAAAAGGTTTGCGGCGTTTTCTATACAAAATATGGGCGCTAAATGTCCCGCGACACTATATCAAGTAGCATCCTACTAAATTTAAAAGCTTACTCTGGGCAAAAGTGCCCAGAAATATCATTTTACATAAAAAAAGCCTGAAGGAATCGGGAGCTGATCGGGGTGGGGGATCCGCTGCCGGTGCCTTCAGGCCTTCTGCTTTTTTGAAGCGAGGTGTATCTACTATGTAAGACAAATGGTGCCTTGTGATGGGTGTCTAGCTCCTCCAGTCGCTACGCCGACGTACCCTCGTATGAGACACATGCTCGCTTCGGGACTCAAAACGCAAAAGTGAGAAGTGCGCTATCGGACATGCCGATGATTTGAGTCACATAAGATGGGAATGTTATGAACGAATTTTATTGCATATTACTATTGCAATTATTGATGGAATGTACAATTGAGGGGAACCTTCTAGGCTTTCTTTTCTACAAAAAGAAAATATAGAAACTTCTTCCTGTCCTTTGCGGACCTGCTAGTATCATATGTCCTTTACAAGTAGTTGTAAAGGACATTAAGTGGGGATAACTGTGGACAACTCCAACCAACCTGTCCTTTAGAGTATGGTTGCGGCTTTTCTTTCACTGCTACACCACTTATTCTATCTCCATGATATCCACAGACACCGGACAATGATCACTTCCGTACACATCCTTGTGGATTGTAGCTCGCTTCAAGAGCGGTACTAGCGCCTTACCTGCCATTACATAATCAATCCGCCAGCCGACATTTCGTTCTCGCGCCTTATTAAAATGACTCCACCATGTATAGTGTCCATTCCCTTTTGTGAAGCACCGAAATGTGTCAACAAAGCCGGCCGTGAGCATGGCGTCTAAGCCAGCTCGTTCCTTAGTGGTAAATCCTTTTTTACCTTTATTTTCTTTCGGCCTAGCTAAATCGTCTTCCGTATGCGCAACATTAAAATCTCCGCAGAAGAATAATGGCTTCTTGGCTTCAAGGCGTTTCATATAAGTAAGAAACGCCGGATCCCAAGCTTCACGCATTGGAATTCGTGATAGATCTTCTTTCGCGTTTGGGGTGTAGGCTGTTGCTACATAATAATGAGGGAACTCCACCGCCAGTACCCGCCCTTCATTGGTGGTGTCTCCATATTCATCTGTAAGGTTATACTGTTCTACGATATCTTCCGGTATGCCATACAGTACCTCCAGCGGCTCTATCTTGCTCCAGATAGCCGTCCCTGAGTAGCCTTTTTTTTCTGCTGAATGCCAATACTGGTGGTAGGCTTGGTACTTTTCAGCAAAGGAATCAACGACCTGCGCTTCTTGTGCCTTGGTTTCTTGTAAACACAGCACATCAGGATCGTGAGCAGAGATAAATGCTTCGAGGAGGCCTTTGCGTTCCACGGCGCGGATGCCGTTTACGTTCCATGAGTAGAGTTTCATGAGGGTAGTGTAACGTATGGCGGCGGGTTTGGGAAGCAAAACCCCCCCCAAAAGGTAAAAAGTGGAATAAAATTTTCCCTGTTGGGGGGGTGTTTCCAACCCCAACCCCCCCGCCATACGTTACACTTTGCTATACTATATGCATAATCATTAGTTACCTTATATATGAAGCTTTCACACAAAGCCGGGCTCGGCGATACATTTTATTCGCCAAATGACACCCTGCCGTACATTGCTACTCACACCATGAAACTTGGATTCAAGTTTGGCGTTGGTTTTACCATCGGCGTTGCTGTGGTGTGTGTTTTGCTTTTTTTGCTAGCGACCTTATCTATACATTTACTTATTCCTCTCACTCTTGAGCTCCTACCTGATTTGTTTCAACCTATTTCTTAAGGGTGAGTAGGGGAAGGTAAATGGATACATCGCCCCCAAGGCCAGGGCTCTGCCCTGGCCTTGGGGGCGATGTATACTCACAGCCCTTTCCATTTTTGATAATGTGTGCTTTACTACACATACAAAGCAGTTCTCTCTTAAGGATATTTCGGGAGGCGGGAGGATGAGAAGGGCATGCCCTCCTCATCCTCCCGCACACAAGAAGTAGCGCGAGGTAGACGGTTTTGGTTAAACATAAATATATACATATATATGAACGGTGTAGTTGTAAAATTGATTACGGAGAAGGGATTTGGTTTTATCCAACCAGAAGGCGGTGAGAAGGACTTGTTCTTCCACGCTCGCTCAGTAGTCGGAGATGTTGTCTATGATGAATTGCAAGAAGGTGACAAAGTTACTTTCGAGCTTGAAGACGGTCCTAAGGGTCAGTCTGCAATCAACGTAGAGAAGGTAGCAAGCGCAGAGCAAGAAGCACAAGCAGCATAAGGCTGTAAAAAATAGGGCGCGGCCATAGGCCGCGCCCTATTTTTTATTTCCTGACAAGAGTCCCTCCTGATAGAAAGTATGCTACGCTTACTAGGTATGAAAAAAATCATTGGAATTATTATTATTGGACTTATTCTCGTTGCAGGATATATCCTAGTCACAAAAGAAAAAGAACCCACTATCACTACCGAACGTAACGCAGTCGCCGCTACAGTAAACGGCGAAACCATCACCGGCGATGAGGTGCGTGTACAGATCGAGCGCATCACGTCATACCAGGGTACGCGGTTTTTTGATATGAACGACGAAGACCGTCAGCGCGTCTATAGCGAAGCTCTCGATACACTCATCAAAGCAGAAGTGCTCGCCCAGACGGTCCGCGGTGCCGGCGTCTCTGTTTCGTCCGAAGCAATTGATGCGAGCATTAGTGCCTTCGCAGAGGCGATGGGTGGCCTAGCCGCCCTCGAAGCCACGCTTGAGCGCGAAGGCAAGGATCTACGTGACCTTCGTCAAGAAATGAAAGAGAGCCTCTTAAACCAGGCCTATTTTGATAGCATCTTACCACTTGGAGAGATCACAATCTCTGAAGAGGAGATTGTAAGTCAATTTAATACCTGGGTGAAAAATGCTGAAGCTTCGCAAGAACCCGTACCGACCTTCGAAGAAGCCCGCCCCATTATCGAGGCTGAGCTTCGGGGGCTTGAGCGCGAAGTTCAAATCCGTGCCCATATTGACGAATTGCTGTCTGCTGCGGATATTAAAAAATCGTAAACAAACTGTGGTAGTCTAAAGAACATAGTTAATAAAAAATATATGAACGAAACTATACAAAACGAATCAACAACTACAAAAAAATCTTCAAAAAGCTACTTATTCTGGATTTTAGCACTAGTAGCTCTTGGTATATTTGCATACTTTGTCTTTGGTTCTGATCGCGGCGGTGAAGCCGATCGAATAGTATTTCCTGATGACACTGCAATGATCGAAGGGCTTCCGACTGACGACCAAACTGTCGTAGCTACCATCAATGACGAGCCGCTCACCCAAGGTGAGGTCAACCAGCTCATCAACAGCGACCTTATCGGGCGCGGCGTGAGCTTTGCTGATCTGCCAGAGGAAGAGCAACAAAGCATCCAGTCACAAAGCGTTGAGTTAATGATTGATTACAAAGTACTCCTTCAGGCAGCCTATGCATCAAATGTCACCATCGACGAGACAGCTGCCGCTACACAGATCGATGCTATAAAGTCACAATTTACAGAAGAGGAGTTTCAATCACAACTCACACAACTCAATGTGACCGAGGAACAGTTGTCTAAAACCCTTCGCGACAGCTTGGTAATCGACGCTTATATTAAAAACGAAGTCCTAAATGAGCCGGTAACAGTCTCTGAGGATGAGATCAATACCCAGATTGCTCAAATTGCGGAAGATGCTGGCGGGCAAGCAGCACTTGATGCCCAATTGAGCGAAATGGGTATGGAAACAAAACTATTCCGAGAAAATATTCGTCAGGGAATTGAGGCAGAAAAGCAGCAGGTAGTGATCCAGACGAAGATTGAAAGCCTAAAAAGCACAGCTAAGATTGAACGCAAATAAAGACACCTAAAAAGGGCCGGCCAAAGCCATGTTTTCAAGCAGCACTCGCAGTATTGAAAATAGCGCACACCATTGTGGTATGGCCGGCCTTTTTTATTACCCCTCAGTTTTGACAAACAAAAAATCTGTGTCCAAACTTGCCTTTTTATGCATATATGCTACACTTTAGACACCTTCGCGGGTTATACGTGAATGGTTGCTGGTAGTGCCATATGGTGCTGTATCTAATCAAGTGCCATTCATTCACATATTTATGTTAAGCAAAAGACAAAAAGCGAACGCTCTCAAAGATGTACGTCGTCATGACGCCGATACTGGTTCTCCAGAGGCACAAGTGGCGTTGCTTACAAAGCGCATCAATGAGCTCTCAACGCACCTCAAGAAAAACGCGAAAGATTTTCACTCTCGCCGAGGACTCTTGCAGATGGTAGCGGATCGCCGCCGCCACTTGCGCTACCTCGAACGAAAAGATATGAAAGCGTACCAAGCCATCCTAAAGAAGCTTGGCTTGAAAAAATAAAGTAATGAAACGGCGATTTATTCGCCGTTTCATTACTTACCATTGCGAAGTTTTTAATAAAAAATAAGAAGATATTTTATGTCTATAATTAAACACCCTGAACAAAGGGTTGCGATGTTTATCGATACGCAAAACCTCTACCACAGTGCCAAGCACCTATACAAAGCCAAGGTAAACTTCGGTGCGGTTGTAGAAGAAGCGCTGGGAGGCCGGCGTCTTGTGCGCACTATTTCATACGTAGTCAATACTGAAAGCGGGGAAGAGATGCCTTTTTTTGAGGCGATGGAGAAAGCAGGAATTGAGATCAAAACCAAAGATCTCCAGATTTTTTACGGCGGCGCTAAAAAGGCCGACTGGGATGTGGGTATGGCGATTGACGCTATTAAGCTCTCAAAAAAAGTCGATGCTATAATTTTGGCAACTGGTGACGGAGATTTTATTCCGCTCGTGGAATACCTCCAAAACCAAGGCTGTCAGGTCGAGGTTATTACCTTTGGACGAAGCGCCTCAGGTATGCTCAAAGAAGTAGCTGACGACTTTATCGATCTTGATGAGCAAAGTCGAAAGTTCCTCATGCAAAAGCGTCGCCCAAAAAAGCGCGCCAATACAAAAAAAGCTACCGGCAACACACTCGTATCCGGTACAGACACCGACAACCTTTAGTCAAAGCACAAACGCGGCGGCGGGCACAGCCCGCCGCCGCTTTTGTGCTTGCATCCCCGCCAAATATATCGTACTGTCTCAAAAGACTGTAAGGAAAGGACAGGAACATGGCAGAGTACCTGCAAGCAATCGACACATTTCTTCAAAAGTATGAGGTTTCAAAAGCGGGTCAAAAACTCGCACGCGGACTGCCCGACTGGCATCACTACTGTAGAAAGAACGCCACCCACTTCTTTCGTGATGAAATACACATCTACTTCTTGAATGAAGAACTTCGCAACGACTTTTTGCGGACACTTGAGATCAGTGAAAATGATCAATGTATCCCACCGGGTGATGCGAGAAGGATCTTTGCTGCTTTCATGGAGCTTGTAAAACACCAAGAAGGTGTAGCTGAGCAAGACCCATTCTCACTTTTGGGTCATACGCTTGCCCTCGCTCGTGTCCTCATCCGCGGCAGCGTGTCTCGCACATGAAACACCCCGCCCTCAAAGCCGCGCGCTCGAGCGCGGCTTTCTTTTTGTCTGTGTATTGAAGACCGATTTTTAGACTAAACTATGAGATACTAGGGACATGCCTGAAGCACAGACTAAAAAACCAGCCGGCCTACGTACGTACGCTGACGACTACCAGAGACTAAGTGGCAAGGATGATATTCCTCTAGCACCAAACAAACAGGCTACACCCCCTCCTCCCGAGGAAGAGTCCTTTGCGGATATGGTAGACAACGTCCGCGACGCTGCTACGCCTTCGACTCATTCGGTCACTATCAATGATGCTCCCGCCACTCAAAACGACGTGCGCGAGGTAGTAGCAGCATACGACACAAGCGACGACATGATAGAGGAGCGCTTTGATGATCTTGATGTCACCCTCAACAATGAGGATTCCGAAGAAGTGACATCGACCCGAGTGGCAGAGGATGTGGCTGCGCATACTGTGGATGTTGACGCCTTACTCACTGACGCAAACAGTGCCGCTGTTGGTGTAAGAAGTCAAGATGTGAGTTTTCGAGATGATAATGGCGAGAGTGGTAATGCAAATATCATCCGAGAAACCAAGGGTGAAAGATTTCATCTGTTTCCTGCCATTATCGAGAGTATCAAGAGTTGGTTTATTACCAAGCAAGAAGATAAGAATGCCAAAGAAGCCGCCAAGCCAACCGTCATCAACCCCGAAACCCGAAAAGAAAGACTCAAGGAAGCCGCTCGCCACAGCGCTCTACCAAAAGGGGCCCAGGTCTTGGTCGCTAAAGATGCGGACTCTGTTTCTAGAGATAAAAAAGCTGCTGAAAGTGACGGGCTTTTGATTAAAGACAAGACCGAAATTCCTACCCCGACTTGGAGTCATGTGGTTGATGAGGAAAGCGAAACAAAAGAAGTGCCTGTTTCAAAAGCTCCAGACACCCCCACCACAAAAGCCTCCCCGGAAGCAGCGCCCACCAAAACGGCTACAAAAAAAGCTCCCTCTACCACACCTGATCAGACGACCTCTACACCTGAAGCTTCTGATACAAAGAACCGCCTCAAATCTACACCCAAAAAACCCGCGCCCGCCCCTACCACTACTTCTTCCAAACCTGCAGAAAGTACAGACGACACCACTACTTCACCACTTCCAGAGACTGATCACACTTCAGCACCAACACCCACTAAATCTCCTGCGCAAAGCGACACTTCCCAAACCATTCCAGTGAATGCCCAGTACGAGGAGGAAACTCAAAGCAAGCCACGATTTTACCTTACACTCATTTTAGCAATTTCAATCGCGATTGTACTCGGTGGCTCGGTGGCTTACGGTGTGTATATAGTGACCCAAGGCAACGAGCGAGCAGGGATGCAGGCTGTTTCAAGTGCTACGGTTTTTGATGAGCAGATCGGACTTTCTGCAGTTAACCCATTCAATTTCTTACAAGAAGCCTCACAAACAATCGCCAACACGGAAAATACCATCCTCCACCTATATCCGACAATCACCACCAACGAAGGTGCTGTCACCGTACTCTCTCCAGAAGCCCTACTGCGACCACTCAATACCAGCATTACCGATCCGTTTTTGCGCGCGATCGAAAACCTTACCTTCGGCTCTACACGCACACAAGTGCCATTTATCGTGATCACGGTCAACGATTTTGATATTGCATTTGCAGGTATGCTGAGTTGGGAACAATCTCTCGCCGATGATCTTGCCCCTTTCTTGGGTGAAGCGACTACCGAACCTTTTACTGACGTCAGATTCGCCAATCAAGATCTGCGTCTCTCAGACCGAATCGACGATGAGCTGGTCTACACCTTCATCAACAAACGCATCATTATCATCACCACCGACCGTAACGCACTTCAAGACATCAACACCCTCTTGCAATAATCCTATGTCAGTGACACAAGTCTTTACGATTGAGCCACACGTTCTAAAGGGAACGGTGGTGTCGATTGAGGCTGATGTGACGAGAGGTTTGCATTCATTTACAATCGTCGGGCTCGCCGGGAAAGCTGTGGAGGAAGCGAAAGATCGTGTCGCGTCAGCTTTAAAAAATTCTGGGTTTAAATCACCTAAAAGCAGCAATCACAAAATCACCGTCTCACTCTCACCGGCCGATATAAAAAAAGAAGGACCCCTGTATGATGTGCCGATTGCACTGGCATATCTTGGTGCCACTGATGCGATACCGGCCCTGCCTAGCGATACCATCTTTGTTGGCGAACTTTCACTCAATGGAGCCCTGCGTCCTATCAAAGGTGCCCTTTCGATTACCCTGGCTGCTAAAGCAGCAGGATTTTCAACAATCTTTTTACCGAGCGGAAATGTGCCAGAAGCCTCTTTAGTCTCAGACATCAATATCTACGGAGCCGAGACACTCTTAGATATCGTACGTCATCTTGATATAAAGCGAGATGATCATATATTACTTTCTCCTGCTGCGCTGTCTGTACTTTCTCCACATACACCAGCCGATCAGGTACGTCTTGAAGATATAAAAGGACAAGAAAGTGCGAAACGTGCCCTCATCATCGCTGCCGCCGGTCGACACAACATGCTTTTAGTTGGCCCGCCCGGCACTGGAAAAACAATGCTGGCAAAGGCGTTTCGCGGTTTACTACCACCACTTTCACATGAAGAAGCGCTTGAGGTTTTGAGTATTCATTCGCTAGTGCACCAAGTAAATAGCGCCCTCACTACAGAACCGCCGTTTCGTGCACCGCATCACTCCGCTAGCCACACCAGCTTAGTCGGCGGCGGTACCCACCCGCAACCGGGGGAGATCACGCTCGCACATAAAGGTGTGCTATTTATGGATGAGTTTCCAGAGTTTGAACGACGCAGTATCGACGGCCTTCGCCAACCTCTTGAGGATCGAGTGGTTTCTATATCACGAGTGAAGGCGAGCGTGACTTTTCCTGCTGACGTGATTTTAGTTGCTGCACTCAACCCCTATCGCGGCCGGGAAGACGGCACGACCGATTTTCGAACGGCCATGGAAGAAACCTATAAACAAAAAATCAGCGGGCCGATACTTGATCGCATAGACTTATGGGTAGAAGCTCCGCATGTCGCATATGAAACATTAACTACAAAAAACACCAACCAAGAAAGTGAGACCGCCCGCGCCCGTATTGCCGCTGCTAGAATGAGGGCGAGTACTCGCTACAAAGACATCTCCATCACCACCAATAATGAGCTGACGGCTCGTATGATTGAAGAAATAATTCCCCTACAGGAAGAAGTGCGTACATTATTAAAAACAGCCAGCCAAAAACTCAATCTCTCACCCCGAGCGTATCATAGAGTGATCAAAGTTGCGCGCACCATCGCTGACCTAGAAGATAGTAACGAGATTGAGGCCGCGCATATTTTAGAAGCGCTGCAGTATCGGGTGTAGGAAAAGGCCGGCGAAGCTTTGCTTCGCCGGCCTTTTCTTTAACAATCCTTAAAATGGGTTTCGTGCTCCTCGCACCTCAAAGTGGAGATGGTCACCAGTTGAACGTCCTGTATTACCAACCGCGCCGATAGTTTCTCCAGCTGCCACTATCGCTCCGACTCCAACATAGTTTGTGCTCATGTGCGCGTAAAGTGTTTGCGCTCCATTGCCGTGACGAATTACAACATAGTTTCCATAGCCACCATTCCAGCCGCTACTCTTAGAAACAATCACCTCACCGGCCGCTGCCGAGCGGATTGCGGTTCCGTTTGGTGCCGCCAGGTCAACTGCGTTGTAACCATGAATACCTTGTGTACGTACTGCACCTGGGACTGGATGCACAAACCCGCCGCTGGCTGCTACGGTATTTGGAGTACTATTAGATGCCGTATTTGAAGGCGCTTTACCGATTGATTTTGTTGCTGGCTTGTGCAGGTTTCCACCAGGAATCACCAAAGTAGAACCTGCCGACAATTCATCGAGTGAGGCAATTTGATTGTACTCAAGAATTTCTTCTGTCTGACCTTCATACTTAGTTGCAATACTCTCGATGGTGTCACCATCTTTCACGATGTGTCGCACGCCAACAATTGGTAGAATGACTAAAGTATCCCCGGGATGAATATCAGCTGCGCTCTGCAGATCGTTCGCCCACAAAATAGTATTGCTGTTGACCTCAAACATTTCAGCAATCTGAGAGAGAGTGTCTCCTGTCCGCACCGAGTAGAGTGTAATCTCTCCGGCAGAACCGCCGTCCACCAGATCACCGCCGTATGGACCGCTCGCCATCAACACTCCTTCATCAAACATAATATCCCCGCCTCCTTTTGCATCTTGCTCTGGAGTGTTGTATGCAGAAAGCATCATTGCTTCAGCAGGACGAGAGAGTGAAGTGTCTCCTGTACGAGCATATGAGACACTGTTATTAGAAAAGAACGCAGACACGACTCCAACCTGGACCGTAAACGGTACCATTAAAAGTATGAAGAGAGGAATCAATTCAAGCGTTCGCCACGATAAATGCGCGGTAAAGTATGTATGCAGCTGCTCATGGAACGAATCGTGATGAGTGTTCTGATGTGATGAGTCAGCAGCGTCTTTGTGTGTAGGTAAAATAAATGCTTCTTTAAGGTCTCACCGCCAGCTTGCTTCCGGGCACAGAAATTTCGATCAAAGAAAGTAAAAGTGAGCAACGAGGCTCACGTCGAACATTGTACTAGATAGGGGTGGCGAAGCAATTGACGAAATGCACTTTTTCTCACTAAGTAGCTCTTCGCTCTCTGGTGGCTGTAATAAGCCGTCTTTTTCTATTGTAATTCATCATTTTTTATTGCATAATAATTACAGGGATTGCAAAGACTTTGAAAGGAGTCTCAGATGAAACTTTTTCTTATGCTTGCCAGTGTGCTTTTGCTTGGCGCCTGCGGTGGGAAGCTGCCAATCACGTACCACCCCGACCGTGAAAACGCCGAGCTCTTAGAGCACGGCCCCGACCAAGTCGAGTCGCGGACTATCGTCACTGCCAGCGAGGTATACCGCTGGGAGCGTTGTGACTCCAGCTGCCAGCTGTGGGCGAAAATAAACCGCCTCGAAGATGAGCGGCGCGAACTGAGGGCGAAAATAAACCGCCTCGAAACCCGGCTCACGCAGCACAAACTGAAGGCGCTGAAAAAGAACCTGCTAGAGCTCTCAAAACAGCTACGGGACTTGAGGGCGGAAGTAAATCAACGTCCTCATAAGTCGGCGGGGGGAGAACAGGCCCAATGCGGGCAACTCGAACAGAGCGACCCACAGGTGCGTGAGGAGTGCCGGAGACAAAGAAAGGGGAAGTGACCCTCTTCGCGCAGCCGTCTTTGCGGCTGCGCATTTTTCTTTATGATTTTGCATCCCTCTCGTGGCGCGGTATCATGCTCGCATGCAACATCTTGAAGGACTCAATCCCGCGCAGCGCGAAGCGGTGGCAACAACCGAAGGGGCTTTACTCGTTTTGGCTGGTGCCGGCTCAGGGAAGACGCGCGTCATTACTCATCGTATCGTGGAGCTCATCCATAAAGGCGTCGCCCCGCACAACATTCTCGCGGTCACCTTCACCAACAAAGCCGCTGCCGAGATGCGCGAGCGCGTACTCTCACTAATGAAAAAGTTTCCCGCCTCAGAGCGTGCTTCTTACGACTCGGTCCCTGTCGTTACCACGTTCCACTCTTTTGGTGTACGAACCTTGCGTGAATTTCACCACACCCTCGACCTCCCAAAACATTTCACCATCCACGATCGCTCCGATAGTACGCGAGCCATCAAGGCTGCCCTCGAGGGAGCGGGTTACTCCATAAAGCAGTTTGAGCCCCGTCGCATCCTCTCTATGATCTCTCGCGCTAAAGGTGACGCGATCTCTCGCGAATCCTTCACAAATGATGCCGCTTCGTATCCTGAGCGTGTCGCCGCTGAAGTGTGGGAGCGATACGAGCAGATTCTCAAAGCTGAAAAAGCTCTCGACTTTGACGACCTGTTGGTCAAGACCTACATCCTCCTTCGCGATCATAGTGACGTACGTTCCACGCTCCAAACACGCTACCAGTATCTCCACGTCGATGAGTATCAGGACACCAACAAAATACAGTTTCACATCGCTCGTCTATTGGCTGAGCAAAGCGGCAATATCTGTGTGGTCGGCGATATTGATCAAAATATCTATAGCTGGCGCGGCGCTGACATTAAAAACGTGTTGCAGTTTGAGCGAAACTTTCCTGGCGCCAAGACCATTCTCCTGGAAGAAAACTACCGTTCCACAAAAACTATCATCGCCGCTTCCAATGATGTGATCGCAAAAAATAGAAACCGTGTAGAAAAAAACGTTTTTACCAACAACGCAGACGGAGACAACATCACTCTCTACGCGGCTCGCGATGGCATCAGTGAAGCAGAGTATGTGGCACTCACAATAAAAGATCTTTTGAAAAGCAATGTGGCACCCAGCGATATTGCAGTCCTCTATCGCACCAATTTTCAATCAAGAGGTCTTGAGGAAATCATTCGAAACATGGACATCCCATACCAGCTGCTTGGTACAAAATTTTTTGAACGAAAAGAAGTAAAAGATGTAATGTCATTCCTGAGACTTGCCCTCAATCCAGAAAGCACTGGCGACTTAGCACGCATCATCAATGTACCGACACGCGGCATCGGAAAAGTGACCGCCCTTAAAGTCATCGAAGGGAAGAGGGGTGAGCTTACCGGCGCCACTCGCGAAAAGGTTGATCGCTTCTTTGACATCCTTTCAGATATTCGTGATACCGCACTCACCGAGAAGATTTCCGAGACGATAAAATTTATTGTCGCGCGCACCGGCCTGGAAACACATTATAAAAAAAGCGGCACCGAGGAAGATCTTGAGCGACTCGAAAACCTGCGCGAGCTCGTGACCTCCGCCACGCGCTTTGATGAGCTCGATGCAGAAGAAGCGGTCGAAGCATTTCTCGAACACGCTGCGCTTCAGAGTGATCAAGATGAACTGCAAGAAAAAGAAATAAAAGATGCCGTACGACTTATGACCGTACATGCTGCGAAAGGACTTGAGTTCCCATATGTCTTTATCACTGGACTTGAGGAAGGACTCTTTCCTCATGAACGACTTGATGAAAAAGGAGTAGACCACGAAGAAGAGCGTCGACTCTTTTATGTTGCTCTCACTCGTGCTGGAAAAAAAGTATTTCTCACTTACGCACACATGCGTACTATCTTTGGTACTTCACGTATCAATGTTCCGTCTTCATTTCTTAATGATATCGATACGGCTTACATCGACACACACAGTGGTGTTGGTGGTCATGATGGGGGAGAGGGATACGAGACGACAGTATGGCTTGACTAAGCTCACTTTCGTGTTTTTATTTTTTAAGTTGTTTTCCTTTACTAGTGCGTAAAATTGTTTTTCTGCTAGAGTAGCTCATACATATGAGCGAACATTTTCTTCATAAAAAATCTCTTGGCCAAAACTTTCTCAACAATCGCAGCGTCCCCGCCACCATGTGCGACGCTGCCAATATTACAGCCGGTGACGTAGTGCTCGAGATTGGTCCTGGGACTGGTGCCCTTACCGAGGTGTTGCTTGCCCGCGGCGCGCGCGTAATCGCACTTGAAGCTGATGAGCGCGCCGTCGAGTTTTTACACGAAGCCTTCAAAGCAGAGCTCAGTGCCAAAGCTCTCACCCTCCACCACATCGACGCGCGCACCTACGATCCGACCTCACTTGGCCTCACTGATCATTCCTTTAAGGTGGTAGCGAATATTCCATACTACCTATCGGGACTTCTTTTTCGAATCGTTCTCCAAAATCCTATCCAACCGAGCGTGTTGGTTTTTCTTGTGCAGAAGGAAGTGGCAATGCGAATTGTTGATCCTATTAAAACCGGCAAGCATTCCTTGCTCTCACTCGGGGTAGGGGTCTACGGCACACCTTCATATATAAAGACCGTAAAGCGTGGCAACTTCACCCCGCCTCCGCGAGTGGACTCCGCCATAGTGAAAGTGGCCAATATCAACAGAGACCACTTTAATCTCTTTGATGAAGCAACATTTTTCTCTGTGCTGAAACACGGCTTTAGCCAAAAGCGCAAACAACTTAAAAATAACCTTCTTCCACTCTATAGTAAGGAGGTGCTCGAAGCGGCGTTTAAAATAGCCTTACTGCCGAGTAATATTCGCGCTGAAGATCTCAGATTTGAAGACTGGTACACACTTGTCCACAGTCTTTCCACAACTTCTCGCTAGTTTTACACACTACTCACCACACTATCCCCAGTACTACCCACAGTCTGTATTTTCTATTACAAAAGACTCTCCTGCGACTGCTATAATGAGGGGATGAAAAATCCGAAGATTGTTGCTTCGTTTGCCGTCGGCTGTGCCTTGGTACTTCTCGCCCTCGTTTTCTCAGACTTTGGTAAGCGTGCTGCACCAGCCATGATGGACGATGGAGTGCGGATTGCAAAAGCTCCGGAGCGAACTCATATTAAGGTGGCTGACGAAAATAACAACGGTATTCCAGACTGGCAAGAGCTCATTGTGCCTTCGGGAGATGTGGCACTCATACTCGAAAACAGCGGCGGCGATTACGAAAAACCCAGTACTTTGACCGGCCAAGCGTCGGTAGAGTTTATTAAACAACTCATCGATATGAAAAGTGGCAATTCTTTTGCCACCTCTGAGGAAGAATTTGTAGAGCAATTTGCGGGAAATGTATTACGGGGGACAGAGGACGTAAAAGTGACCATGCGGGATATCACCACCACACCGGCCACTGACCCAGAGTCTGTTCGTACGTATGTCAATGCGGTGGCGACAATTTTTATTTCTGAAGGCTTTATCGAAAGCGCCGGCGATGAGATTGTCATCTTAAACGAAGCGGTAGAAACAAATAGCGCCCAAAAGCTTTCGGAGCTTAGTCGTATTAGTAGCCAACTCACCCGCAGTATCGAACGCACCAAAGCAATCCCCGCGCCGCAAAATATGACGACCGAACATATTAACATCCTCAACACCGCAACTAGCCTTCGAAACGATATACTAGGGATGGAGCAACTTTTTGCTGACCCGATGTACGCGTTTGTGCGCATTCGCCGTTACGAACAAGATACCGTCAATATTACCGAGGCATTTTTTGCCTTACGTGATCAGGCGATTGCTCGTGGTGCTAACTTCTCACCACAAGACCCAATCAATTTTCAATAATTACTATGACTTTTGTAACGAACCTACACCCTAAAACAGCCGTCGCCGTTATCTTACTCGCGGCTGCCCTGTTGTTGCTCCCTTTTTCAAATAGAGCCGAAGCCCAATATGCGGTAAGTGTCGTTAGTGACACTTCTGGACCTTCAATGTGGCAGCTCGCCAAAGAAAGCGGCCTCGACGGCGCGGCCAAGGCTGCCGCCCGCATGATAATCCAGCAGATGGTGGCCGATACCATCAACTGGATCAACAGCGGCTTCCAAGGAAGTCCGGCCTTCGTCCAAAACCTTGACCGTTACCTCCTTAGTATTGCCGACCAAGCTGCAGTCGACTTTTTAGAAAGTGAAGGGTTTGGCTTTTTATGTGAGCCATTCCAGCTCGATGTCCGTATCGCCGTAGCAACGCAGTACAACAACAACTCTCGAGATCCTGGCGAATTTGCTCCTCAATGTACTCTTGAGGATGTCACCGACAACGTGGAAGGCTTCTTAGCTGGATCATTCAGCGAAGGTGGTGGCTGGGGTTCTTGGCTTGAGCTTACTCAAGGCAGCACCAATGACCCAAATAAAGCTATGTTCGAGGCGCAAATGTCACTTGATGCAGCCATCCGCGACGCGGAAGGGAATGCTTTGACAGAGCTTGATTGGGGCAAAGGCTTTCTATCTTTCAAGGTCTGCGCCGACACTGACGTCGCTTCCGGTTCTCAGTCTGACTGTGATATTGTCACTCCCGGCCAAACCATCGCCGACCAGCTCAACAGCGCCCTTAATGTCGGCCGCGATGAGCTCATCGCGGCTGATGAGATCAACGAAATTATCGGCGCTCTCTTGAGCCAGCTTGCACGCCAAGCCCTTAGTGGCGGTATCGGATCCTTAAGTGGTGGCGGGGGAGGTGGCAGCACCACTGGCGGCGGCGGATATACAAGTGAGAGCGGTGATACGTACGACTCAGTTCTTGATGCTCTTAATGACCCCAACTCAAGCGAGAACAACTACACCGGACCCGGCAGCAGTGCAGACAACCCATTCGCATTTGAGACCGTCATTAGTTCTTATGAAGAATACCTCAGCATCCTCCAGCGAATCATTACTCGCCTTGAAGCAACGGAAGCAGATTACAACGCAGTCGCAGCCAACTGTGAGGTTAGTATGTCGCTCGATTATCCCACTTCATTTATATCTCGACGCATCGATGCTGAGGGACGACTCGCTGAAGCCCGCATTCGCCTCGCTGCTATCCGCGAGATAGAGAGTCGCTATCAAGAAGCCCTTGCTGCCCGCGACACCGCAGAGCGTACCCGTATCCTCGAGGAGTTCCAACGCTCAGTGCGCACTGGTTCTGTTATCTCAAATTATGAAATTACACAGCTTGAGCTCTATCTAAATTACGACCTCAACTTACAAGTCAACAACTTCCGCGACGATCTGCGTGCACAGGAATTCCGTTGTAACCCTCCTCGCAGCGGATCGGATCGCTAACCTGCTATACTATTTATAATGATGGGAATCAAACGCATTACACAGTCAAAACGAACTTCGATAAGAGTCGGCTCTTTCATTGCTTGTATTGCAATCTTAAGTCTCCTACCGACTGCTGTTGCGCACGCCCAGCTTGCTGCAGCAGCAAGTGCTATAAATAGCGCTATCTACAACATGCTGATCGGCATCGGTAGCATTTTCACCTTACTTGGAGGTCTTTTGCTGGATTATTCCGTTGGTATGCTGGTGGTCGGTATGGGTGAATTGATGACGGGTAATATCGGGTTTGCCGTCGACCAACTCTGGACGATCGTGCGCGATATTTTCAATATTGTCTTTATCTTTTCTCTCATTGCACTTGGTATCCAAACCATTTTGAAGTCTGACGATGCGAGCACCCAGCGAGCCATTGGCTACCTTATCATCGCTGCACTATTGATCAACTTCAGTCTCTTTATCACTAAAACAATTGTCGACTTTGCCAACATCACCGCCTATCAGATTGTGGAAGCCATGCCCGACGGCGGCACTGCCTACACCAGCGTTCCTCTCTCGACAGGAGAAACATTTGGCGACACCCTCATTAGAGGTCTAACGATTGAAGGTGGTATTACTGGTCCATTTATGGATCGCATGCGCCTTTCAAGCTACGCTGAAAACGGACAGTTTGAAATCCTTACCGGCCGCGATGACGGGGGAGCAGGTTTCCGGACAGTGATGTTTGGCTTTTTGATGATGCTCTTGATGATTGTGGCGGGCTTTGTATTTGCGGCTGGCGCCTTTCTTCTTATTGCACGCTTCGTTACGCTGATTTTCTTGATGATATTTTCACCAATCCTCTTTCTCGGCTGGATCTATCCGAGCTTTAGCAAATACAGTAAACAGTACTGGGACACTTTCCTTAGAAATGCCTTTGTTGCGCCAGCTTACATGTTTATGATTTACCTTAGTATGCGTGTCTTTTCTGCTCTTGGCTACGGTGGGCAAACTGGTGCCGGGAGCTTTGCAGCCGTGATGGATCAAAGCCAGTGGGGAACAGGTATCTTTATGATGATTATGTACTTTGTAATTATCGCAGGCTTCCTCATCGGCTCAGTCATCGTCGCCCAAAAAATCGGCGCTGCTGGCGCCAGCACCGC
>CAZUWG010000009.1:0-241 GCA_964624165.1 uncultured Candidatus Saccharibacteria bacterium
AGTGGTTTTCAGATTTTTTTATATATTTTGTATTTTTAGCTATCTTTTTACTTTACAGAAACAATAAAAAGCAGAGGGATGATTTAAATTCATTTCTTTCTAATTCAGCTTCAGGGGATGATTTTAATCAAGTAAAGGAATCTGGTAAGCAGACAGTCAAATACCACTTGATTAGCTCATTGATTTATATTTTGGTCTGTACGCTAACCTTTTTATATTTTCAAAGTCTAATATAAAATTC
>CAZUWG010000009.1:253-19677 GCA_964624165.1 uncultured Candidatus Saccharibacteria bacterium
ATGAAACTTTGTTAACAAATTATCAGACAGCAGTATTTTTGCTAATTGTTGTTACAGCTTGTATGAGCTGGTTCTATTGGTTTGAATACTTACCCTCTAAAACAGAAAAGGCTTGTTCTGACTACTTGTGGGAACGCTCTGTAGTTAATAATGACACTGACATTTATGAAGATTATCTGAAGGTATGCATCAACTCAGGTGGTCCAGAAAACTTCAAACAGATAACTGATGCAGCTATAGTACAGACACAAATCGAGAAGAACGAAAAGGCTTCAAAAGAGGCTCCTACACAAGCAAAAGAAGTACAAATTGTAACAACTCCAAGTGACATTTAATAAATGAGTCATTTTTTACGGCTTAAAGTATAGCTACTTTTGATTTAATTTGATAAATACTATACGAGTAAAACTATAATATCTATATATAGCAACGTATCTTTGGTATTCTGAATTTTGATTCTTTAAATAATTTAAATGACAGCAATGACGCTAATTATCAGGTAAAATCTTTATATGAAAATCTACTTAGACATTGACGGAACGATGATTCATGAAGACTTGTCTGATATGTACTGTAAGCCAGCAGTAGGTCTTGAAGATTTCATTGTAGCCCTAAGACCATACGACACATACTGGCTTACTACTCACTGCACCACGGGAGACCCTACAAATGCTCGCAGAATCATGAAAGCGGTCCTTCCTGAAGAGTTACACGCTGATATCGACAGAATCAAGCCAACCGTCTGGCAGGACCTCAAAACACAAGGAATAGACTTTGACTCAGACTTTATTTGGTTTGATAACGATATCTATGCTGGCGAATGGGAAAAACTCAATCAAAGTAATGAAAATCAGATGGTTATAGAAGTGGACCTGAGGACTAACCCTGAGCATCTTATTGAAATTACACGCGATATACTGCGACCCTAGTTTTGATTGTTTCAAAAAAGTGGTCACAGAAATTTTGGAGACCTGATATATTTACATGATTCTATAAATGGGGGTTGTAGCCCTACTGACAGCAGTGACAGAACTTACTGCATTTCAAATACGGACAGTGAAGTTATCGTTGAACGAATCTGATGACTCATAAAACTTAATTCAGAAAGCCAACCTAGTGGGTCACCAATTCGTGCTAGCACGAGAAGCATATAAAAATAGCTCCGAAAGGAGCTATTTTTATTTAGTCTTTTTAATTATTTTTTTCGCTACTTTCTTCTTCGGCAAGTCTTTTTTAAGATTAGCAGGAGTATGGCAATCTAAAGACAATGCGGTTACATTCGGTATTTTACCAAATACATCTATAGCTTTTTGTATTCGTGGTTTACCTACATCGTCCATAATTAGAAACATACCATGTGAAGCCCCGTAGCCACTCATGTAATTACCCATACTGACATATGAATCAGACTCTTCAAGTTTTAGTTTGCTCAGATCAGAATTCGAACCTAGCTTCACTTCTAATACTATTGGTCCAACAAATCCATATCTCAAAATAAAATCTGTCCTCTTGCCATTTAAAAGTTGTTCTTCTCTGGCAATATCAATTTTTAGACCACGGCCCCTGCAAATATTGCTGAGTTCAGACTTAATTGTCATTTGAACTAATTTTTCGTATTCTCTATTTTCTTTATACTTCTTTTTTGAAACGATTATGTTATAGGCACCTTCTTGTTCAACCCAATTTCGTAAATCTGTGTGGACAATATCATGTATATGATTAAACAAGTCTGCAGAGTTACGTATATTCTTATCACGGTATGTTCTTGCTTCGTTATATCTACGAATTGCTTCAGAGAAATTCTTCGGTTTACCTAGATGCATCAAGTAGGAACGTCTGAGTCTGACCATACTAGATGCAAGCCAATTGGCACCGTCCCTATCTTTCAATGAAGCGATTCTCTCTTCAATTAATTTTAATGGCTTGTAGCTTTTGTGTTCTTTAAGATTTTCAAAATGAGAATACACTATTTCCCACATATATTGGGCATACGCATGAAACTCCTTACCTTGACCCCATGTCTCGATTGCTTTATCCAGTATCTCAAGGTACTTCAATTCAAATCCTGAGTGCCTAAGATCAGAGAGAGGTTTTGCAAACGGCTTGTCATGATTCAACTCATTCTCTCTTGGTCCTACAGTATGAGCCATGCCTGACCGCGGAGAAGTGAAAGCAAATATACGATTCTTTATTTCTTCCAATCTCCAATCAACAGCGTTAGAATCGGCATGAGCCGTAATCAAAAGTCCATTAGCTGCATAAGCAATGTCCTTCTCTTTTTCATCAGAACTGCTTATGTAGAGATTAAATATCTCCCAGAGAAAGTCAGCATCTGGCATCAATGAATCAGTGACTTTTAGTGCTTCGATACGTACATATGACCGGAACTCAGTTTCTTTAATAAAATCTTTCAGAATAGGGACCGCTCGGGTTAAATGGTATGTCTGAACCAAATCAATAAAGCTCTCTGGCTGATGTCTCCACAAATCAGTTTTTCTCTCTCTATAAATTTGAATTACTGGCTCGAGTTCTGCTTGAGTAAAATCCTTAATCATTTCAAAAGTAGCTTTCAGTTCATTGTCATACGCAAACGGTATATGTAGTGCAATATTTGACCTGTACGGGGTTACATCAATACCCAAGCGTTGTGCAGCAAGAAGCGCATCTCCAAACATGTGTGCAATTTGGCTGGAAGTGTAAGTCTTAGTCCCGCCATTACCATCGTTATGCTGTGACTGTATTGTAAGACCATGCTCCGCTGGATTAAATTTTAAAACACTACCTGTCACCAACTCCATAAGCCGAGTCCTATCATTATCATCCATTAGTGTGTCTAGTAATTCTGCCGAGTTTACATAATAATGAAATACACTGGTCATATACTGTCCAGGAGTAGGTTCAAGACTGGTTCTAAATTCCTTTAGGATTTGCTCATTACGAGAGTTATCTACACTGTCAACCACATTTGTCTGAGCTTGTTCCCACTGAGCATATTCACTGGATAGTTTTGATCTTCCTGCTTCAAATATCTCCTCACAAGATTCACGCTTTGAATATTTAATCCGCACCATCGTATTAAATGCAGTCCTCTTATCATCTGCCCCTATCATTGCATCAAGATATGGAGAAATATCTTCCTTTTCTAAAATCTCGGAAAAGGTATCTTGTGCAAAATATAAGGACGCCGACCCATTGTCGCTTCCTTTAATTCTCTGAAGGATAAAAGCGATAAAGTCTGGTTCCTGTTTTTTAAGAAGAATAATAAGACCATTTACAAAAGCAGATTTTCCATTTGAACGATATACATGAGTTTCAACTGACTTTACGATTGCCTCTATACACAACTCTTTAATCTCCTCATCTAAAACGCTAGCAATATTTGATACAAGAACTGAATCTTTTTCCCCAAAAATTGATGTATCGTCTAGAAATTCTTTTCTAAATATCTCATCACTATTATATGCATTAAGAAAAGTGATTATTGAAGCTCGTTCCTTAATTTCAAAAAGCCCATATCGTCCGGAGAAATCATTTCTCTTAACTGTTTCGATGGCATATTTAAGACTTGTCGGGTGCTCCGGATTAAGATCAATACACATGGATACAAAACCTTTTGATACAAGCTCATCGTCACTCGTAAAGTCACTTGATAATTCATCAATAACTGTCTGATCACCAAGTTTTTCTAGCGCTACAAATGCGTGTCGTTGTAGCACCCCATTATCATTTACATCTTTTGCGTATGAAATCAGTTTCTCTCTCCAATATGGAGTATCTAAGGGTATTTTTTGTTCAAACAGATATGCAACTACATATGCGATATTTGCCAGCGGCACATACCTACTCGAACCATCATAAGTACTGAATTCTTCAGCAATACTTTTTAGCTCAAATTCAAGTTCAGGTGAAAAAAATCCAGGTAACGCAGAAACCAACTGCCCAGTGAGCCATTGTCTCGTTTTTTGATGATATTGAATTACATCCATGAATATTCTCTTCCTAAAGTCGGGAGAAATATATGTAGGATTAACTCTACTAAGAAAATTTAGGAATCCTTCGTCCGCAATTTTGAATTTACCACTTCGAAGACCTGAAAATTCTAGTAATTGCTCGAGTATCTCAGGAATCATATCAACTAGGAACGTTAGTGTGTTGAACCAAGACGGAAGAATCTCCTCAACATTTTCATCTACGGCAAAACTAAAAGCCACATGATGTGGTTCTGCAAATCGACTTATTTCTTTAGCCGCTAAATACTCTTGAAATTCAGCATTTTCAAATTCTATACTGTCGAGGTCTTGTTTACTTTCTTGTAAAATTGTCTTTGCAAAGAAGACATCTAATGATATGTGCGATAGAACGGTCATCTTAAGATCAGAATCAATATCATCAAAGAAAGTCATTAACTCATCCTTCGTTATAGTGTTTGCTTGGTAAATTTCCATTGTAAGAGCAAGTTTTTCCAAAATCCTCTTAATGACTGCTTTTGAATCAGTGTTTAGTTTTTTATCTTCTAGATCAAGCTTAGAGTAGATAAAATACTCAAATAATTCGTTTCTTGATACTTGAGAGACGTTCCCAATAGTTTTATCTTTAATGAATTTAACTAAGAAAAAAAGATATCGAGGTATCTGCACCACAAGTTGTCCGTGACTAAACTGCATTATTCTAGCAAGCAAAGCGTCAACATCAGTTTGAGTATTGCCTGACTGTACAAGATAGTTTCTTACTTGCTCCATTGAAAACGGCATGATGCGTATAAACCGATACTCAGGGAAATTTGCTTCATATCTACTGGCAAATATCCATCTTGAAGAAAGGTAGATAATAAGATCAGGATTTGCTTCTGATACCGCTTCAATCTTTTGTAGTAGGTCAGCGAAAATCGCGGAGCGTACCTCATCAAGGGCATCCAATATTAAGACTCTTCTATTTGTTACTTTCTTATTTAAAAATTCATCAATTGCTTCGCTGGGTCTGGCTATTCGTAAATTTACCAGACAGGCTTCATCGCCTATAGCCTCATGATGTTCTTGGAGTTTTTTTAGGAGTTCTGATTTGCCAACTCCTGGTTCACCAACGACAAGGTTTCTTTTTCCTTGTGCTAAATCACGTACAGTCAGGACTTTGCGGTCGTCAAAAAATGATGAGTGTCCAAACTTGTCTACATCGTCTTTGGCTTCTGCAAATGACGAATAAATCTTTGTTATAGGAGTGATATACATTCTCCCTATTTTACCAAAAATACGGAGAATTAGCTCTATATACCTATATTCTACGCAAGACTTATTTTTTTATTGATCAAAAGTATTTTACTCTTCAAACATCTTATAAACTCGCGTTTTTCTTCAATATCACCTTCTTGGAGAATAAACTTAGCGTAATTACGAATATCTATATCCTTCACAGCAACAGGTGTCTTTGTTCCGAGTATCATTTGCTCAAACTTTTTGAACTTCCTGAGATCACTAGCAATCTGTTCCCTCATAGGAACAATTTGTATATCAAGATCATTCATTAAATCTTGAAGTTGGTTAATTAGGTCGTCTTCGTTAATAAAGCCACAAGCACAATTACTATCTTTGGTGCGGGTGCATTTGTAGTAAACATAGCGGTGGGTATTTCCGTTCATCTGCTGTTTAAACTTTTCGTCTGCGGTTATACCCGATCCACAAAGTCCACAGGACATAATTTTTGTAAAAGCGAATTCTTTATGTGCGGACCGAGGTTCAAGAATTTGGCTTTTAATTCGAGATTGGACAAGATCAAATAATTCTTTAGAAATGAGTGGTTCATGAGCTCCGTTGTACCAAAGTCCCGACTGTTTCGGGAATTCAAACCTCCCATAGTAGAAATGGTTTGAAAGTATTCGATATAAGTTACCAAGACTTAAGTGCATATTATTCTCAGTCTTGAAATTAATATCCTCTTTTAGCCAGTGATAGAGTTTCCGGCCACTCCAGCCGTCATGTCCAATTTTCTCGAACATTTGTTTAATAATAGGTGCTCGTTCTGGGTCTATAACAGATTCACACTTCTGATCCATACGCTTGTATTTGGTATAGCCAGTTGGTGGTCTACATGGCCATAAACCCATTTCGACTCTAGCCCTTAATCCTCGTTTTACGTTCTGGCTTTTATTATCGTTTTCAAGTTTTGCCTGAGAACATAAAATCATTAAAAGAAATTTCTCATTCGGCGAATTTGAAAAAGTCTGTCCATAGGTCTGAATATGGATTAGACGCTTCTGATCCATTAAGTCTACAAGAGAACCAAGATCACCAGCATTTCTACTCAATCGATCTGCCGCCCAAGTGAGGATACCGTCATATGTTCCTTTTCTGATTTCCTCTAGTAGTTCTTTAAAAACAGGACGTTGTCCAGACTCTTTGGCAGAATGTGATTCTCTTTTAATACTTACGACATTAAGGTTCAGACGCTCGGCAATAGCAGTCATTTCCTTTACTTGAGAATCGATAGACAGTGCTTGCTGTTCGTCTGATTCAGTTGATTTACGGGCATATAAGCAATATCTAATGCGAGTCTCAGTTATCGATATATTATTTGGTATAAGCCCTATTACGTTCGTTTCCATCCTTTATTAATGCCAGAAGCACAAACCCTGCATAGCTATGCAGGGTTTAATTTACGTCATTTACTCACAACTTGTTGACTTATATTGAAATACTTGTATTGTATTTTCAGACAGAAATCAACCACCTTTGGAGGTTTCAATGAAAATATTCACTGTTCAAGGCCCTTGGGCTGCTGGAAAAAGTACCTTGCTCGCACGAATGTCTACTGCCTACGGCAATGACATTCTGCCCGTAAGTGAGTTTGGAATACAAGAACGTCGTACTCGTGACGGATTCAAACTCGACATCAACAATCGTGACGACTTTGTCACAAACCAGGAAATCTTCCATCGTGCTGAATTTGAACGAGTAAAGCAACTCCGTGAACAAGGAGTGAAGCAAGTTCTGTTTGATCGAGGCCCCGAAGACACGCTATGCTTTTCGAAGATACATCCCATTGCGATTTCAGCAACGTGGAATGTGTCTACAGAAATGCAGCGACTGGCTGAAAAGTACATCACACACCGCAGTACGAAGATTCTGTACTTGCGAGCCTCGAAAGAGACACTTGCTCGCCGCAGGAAGAGTGACCACACCAAGCCAAGAAAAACGTTCGAGGCATTCATCGGTCTCTATTACGATCTGGAGCTCGAATTCTATGCCGAACTCCCGAATGTCTATTTTCTCGACACTGATGAAATGACCAGCGATGAGGTGATGTCCGAAGCCGTGCAGTACTTCGAGTTATGACTCAGCTTGCTGAGATCAGAAAAGGGGCGACTCTCATGCGAGAGTCGCCCCTGATTTTGTTAGGGCTCTGTCTGCCCGAACGATGGCATGTGTGATTTGACCAGATTACGAGTTGCCGACTTGTCACCACTCTGTACCAAGGCACTCACTGCCAAGGAAACGTGGGTAAGGGCCTCTGTCTGAAGGTACTGAACAACGGGACTATCCCCAGCCAACATTCCGCAGAAGAGATTGGTCGCATATCGATACCTCACTACTCCAGCATGTACCAGAAAGGTTAAAGCTACGAACAGACTGTACTCAATTCCCTTCACTTCCTGTTCAAAGTACAACAGGTTATCTTCATACAGAAGCTTGTAGTTTAGTCCCTTAAGCGCTTGGGTGCGTCCGAGAATGAACGGGGCCTCGATATTGCACGTTTTGCCGGTGACAGTGTTTACCTGAAAAGGTCTCAGACCGCGCTCAAGGACAAAATCGATCCACAAGATCGCGTGAGCAATCTCGTTGAGGATGGGTTCTCCTTTCTGCAATAGATGTGACTGCTCATGGCAGACCATCATGAGAAAGTAGAAATCCCATACAGCACCCTTGCCGTATGTCCGCAGAATATGTTCTCGATCCTGATCAGCGATTCTCCCAAAATAATTCGGTCCCCACAAAACAGGAAAGCGTGGGTAGAAAACCGAGTTTCGATACACCTCAAGCAATGGAACCGAAAAGTACCAGTCGATCACACTATTTGATAGTTCGATACCATTACGCGACAAATGTGACTGCCACGCACCGAACTGGTCGTCGAGAAACATACTTCGCGGCACAGGTTCATCGACAGACGGCGCATTAGTCCCTAGTATTTTGGAACCAACTACTGATTGCCTTACGGTCTCGTTATATGAACCGAATAGACTGAGGAAGTCAGTTTCCGGTATGCCCGTAAATTCCATTTGCGTAGCCGGAGCCCAATGCTTAAGCCAGCTTCTGAAACTATACTTGTCGATGAAAAATGGTGCTGGGGTTTCGCAAGAAAACATCTCTTGCGCCTTATATCCAAAGCAGTTTTTACTCCATACTACCGTAGCTTCATCGCGCCACTGGATAATGGCTGATTGATAATCATGCAAGGCTATACCTTGAAGATTGCTTTCAAAGGACTGTTTCATCTCGTAGCTCCTTAAGTAGATATGATGAAGCCCCTATTCAAGGGGCAATCTCACCAAAGAGTACGTATCTATTGAATTATTGTCAATATCTTATCTATTTCGAAGTTTCTCGCTTTGCTAGATTCCAAAGATAAGGAACGAAATTCTCTTGTTTGTCTGAAATAATTTGCTGAAAAGTCAGCTTCTCAAACTTTTCTAGGTTACTAGCAGTAACCTTATACAAAGCAAAAGCTACCCAAATATCATGACTTCTTGATTTATAAGCATCAAAAAATATAGGGTTCAGATCTTTTTCTTCTACTTTTATCTTTATCTCTAGCTCTTCTTCAACTTCTCTTTCAATACTTAAAGCAATTGATTCGCCATATTCCATTCCGCCGCCAGGAAGTTCATATTCACCTTTACTATTTTTTAAAACAACAAATTCATCCCCAGCTGAAGTTACATCAACTAATAGAACTTTTGTACTGACTCGATAGAAACATTCCATAAATTTATTTTTTTGTTATTATCCAACCTACTTGAGTGCCAGATATTCTTTTAATGATTGAAATTATCGGTCCCATGACTGACACACAATGCCAGATAGGTATTAATAATGGAGCAATCAACAATCTTGTATTTCTACCACCGTTCTTAATCACAACAACTGTAGACAGATACCCTGACATTACCAATACCAACGTATAGAGTAACGCAAATTCAACGGAAATTAAACCTAAAAACGCACCTATAAGTGTTGCAATATAAACTATCCTCTCAAGGGGCCACCACATTAGTTCTAGTAAACGTAGAAAGTATTTTTTCTTATCACTTAAGCGGCCTTCAAATTTATCAAACCACCCTGAGAAACGATCTTTAAGTTCTAACTCTCCCTTAAACCAGCGAGCACTTTGTGGGATGAAGTCACTTAATTTCTTAACAAATTTTGCATGTTCGTAATAAGGTATTATCTGGAAATTCATTTTCGCTACAGATGCTTTATATCCATACATCAAATCTTCGGTCATGCACTTCTCTTCAAACAGTCCACAAATTTTAAGAACATTAGAACTTAAAAATAAACCATGTCCTACTGTGTACACTAATCTAGATTTAGGAAATAAAAAGTTATACATCTCAAAACCAATTGCCCATGAAATTTGATGGAGAGATCCTGCTGTAGTTAGAAGTCCTAGATCATTTAAATTTGCGTCGTATAAGATAGGCTGTTGGCCAACTTCTATCTTATTTCTTTTAACATATTCAAAAACCCTACTATCGGGCTTACTATCGATATCATAGATACCAACGATTATATCCTCACCCGAATCGATAATTCGATTTAAAGCAACATTGATCTGTTCAGCTTTATACCCATCTGGACCTTTGTAGGTCACGTAAGTAAGACGACTATCAATGTCCATTGATTCATGAAGTATCTCCAAGTATTTTTTATGATCATTATCTATTTCAGTTAGGCAAATAGTAACTTTTGAGATATTTTTCTGAGTCAAAAAGTATTTTATACACTCTTGAACATGCCCGACTTCCTCATTCCTTACCGGGACTAAAACCTGAACAACATTATTATAATTTGGAGCAACAGCACTATTAAGACTTCGAAGTCTGGACAGAGCTATAAAAGCCTGGAAAAGAAGTCCTATATTCCAAACTAAACCCAAAAGGCTTATAAAGTACATGTTGGAATTATATTGTCACACATAAGTAATTCTGTCATCAGATTGGATAAAATATGAATAAAGTGACATATACCTGTCACAAAAGTAATAAGTGTAAATATGTGTCACTTTTGTCACTTTTTTATATACTTAGAAATATGAAATTTAAAAAAGGTGACGTACTTGAAGGTGAAAAAAGAGAGTTTCACGAAGCTTACCATCCAATTGTTTACATCGACGGTCCTGATGATGCACCGCTCGCCGTTATACTGACTCATGGTAAATCAGATAAATATCCTTGTAATATTAAACTTTCAAAAGTCTACGATTTAAGTGATCCGCGTGAGCAATACTTTGTATCTCACTATATTCAGAAACTTCCTGACTGGGGTGAATACAACAAAGTAGACGAGCTTACTGAAATTGACTTAAATCTTGTTGAAGCAAGTATACAGAACCAGTATCCCATTTCATGGGATGATTACATGAGATATACAAAAAATGGATGCCCTGATCATAAAAACTAACTCACGAGAAGGTTTGTAAGTAGTTTAGACTTTTAAGTTAAAATAACCTTGCTGGGCAATGTATCAAAAGAGTTCTATCTGCTGAAGGCTCACCAAAGAGAGAGCTAGTTCGAGCACTCGAAAAGGTTAATAGAATACCAGGCTATAAGTAATGGGTTTTGTAAACTATGTCTTTTCCGTGTACCGTGTAAAATTATACTAATTTAAAATTTATAAATTTACACAATACAGTATATGGCGAAAGAAATCAAAATAAACCCTCCATACATAGCCGTTAAAAAGATTGGCGTATTGTTAAATAAGGTAACGTCTCGTTCTTGCGACAAAATTGATAGATAAGTACTAATGGGGAGTTATGGATTCTCTGACGGTGAATCGTCACAAGCAGTCGGCACTTTGACTTTTTTAGGTATTGTTTGTTGTGCGGTTCTACAAACACCGACATCGCCGCTGGCGGGAGTTGTTGGCACAGATGAAAAATAAATAGAAGCCGAAGAGAAGTCACAGAACCTCGCGATCGCCCCCCCCTCGGGCGATCGTTTTGCATATATATTGTCACGAGTACAAAAGGACGCAGATGCGCAAGCATCTGCGTCCTTTTGACTGATGTTTTGCTACTGGATAATATAAGGAGATGTTTTATCAATACCTCCCTCTGCCAGTAACGCTTGTAGTTCTTTGAGGGTATTATTGATGGCAGATTTGTCGGGCACTCTACTTAAGAAGCGGTACCAAGGGTAATTGGTAGTCACCTCACCACTTGCTGTGGCGCGGCTAGTGAGCTCACGTTCAATAGGGAAGATGCCAAACAAGCGTATTTTAGCTTTGTGTCGGACAACCACCTCGCTGTCATCGGCTTCGATACTTTGAATACGTTCGTTGCTTTGTGTGGCTTTTACCATCTTTTCTACGAGTCGTTCTTCGCGAGTTGAAGTGGCTCTGGTAGCTCGATATTCTTGCCACGCTGCACGCTCTTCTTCACTCCAGCCGCGCACATCTTCACCGCGTGTTTGTAAGGCGGCGAGGCGCGTTTGAGCGGTATCGCTAGCGTTGGCTTTGGTAACTTCAAGCGCTACACAGATGCCTTGTCCCCAAGCGTAGACTTTACCGTCTTCATCTTCAGCTCGTCCCCAGCAGACCACCTCACCATCCTCAGCTGTATGAGATCCAGAATCACCATCAACACCACCTATTTTGAGATAGCCGGCCGTACGCAAGCTTACCTCTGGTCGTTTATCTATATCTGAGCCAGAGAATGCGGCGCGACTGTATTTATTACTGCGTGAAGAATTGTAGTCTTGAGCGCGCTGTGTGTCATCACTGCGGCCGTCACTATCGATGTCAGTACTGGTGTGTGCTCGGGCAGACTCGGGTGCGGTGCCAGCGTCTATGGTTTGGCCGCCCTCACGGATAGGAAGCCTTCTGTCTTGCTCTAGGCCATCGCCATCATCGTCTGGATCTAAGTAATCTGGAGCCGCCGCGCTTGCAGTACAGCTATCAGAGGTAGCAGCACAGCTGCCGTCTGCACAGGTCACTCCATCACAGACATTTGTATTGGCGGCCGGGGTAGCTTTATCGAGCTCTTTAGTAACGGTGATATTACCACGAGCGTCGGGCTGACATCTGTCGTCTGCATCATCACAGTCTTCGCTGGCTCTCACTTCAATATCGTAAGTGGCATCGCTAACCCCGGAGAGCTCGAGTTGGGCTTGTGCGTTGGCAGTCAGTACTAGTACGGTGAGTGAAAGGGTGGCTATAGTGGTGGTTGATAATAAAGTCGCAAAAATTTTGATCATACCGCAAACATTATTTATTAATAGTTTATCTAACTGTAGCACTTGCTGCTTAGTCTTGGCAAGCAAAGCTGGGGTGTTATTTAAAGTAAGAGGGAACACAAAAGCGCGGAGCGAAGCTTCGCGCTTTTGTGTTCATGTGCATTACATGTTTGCTTTCACGTCCTCGACCTTCTCTTCAGCGGCGTCTGTCACATCGTCGGCAGCTTCAGTGGTAGAATCCCAGGCTGCTTCGGCAGTGTCGGCTGCGTCACCGGCTACGTCTTTAGTGGCGTCCCATGCGTCATTAGCCATATCGCTCGTTGCAGCGGCTGCGTCACCTGCCATATCGGCAGTGACGTCATAAGCGTCATGCGCCATATCACCTGCGTCTGCTGTTTTGCTTTTGAAAAAATCAAAAAATCCCATATGCTTTCGTTATTTTTTTGTAATACCCAAATGTTGAGCTGTTTATATTGTAGCACTTTAGTATTTGGTCGCAACGAAGGTGGTGGTAAAAAAGCCCCTCCTTCGAGCTACGCTCGCAGGAGGGGCTTTTAAGGCATCAGGTCGTACGAAGCGAAACGTAAATGTCTTCAAGTGCACAGACAGCGTCACCGGCTGAGATGTTGTTTTGATGGTAGAGGATATTAGTGCAGTCACCAGCGGCCCAAATACCTGGAGTGCTAGTCTTTTGTGTCCAAGGGTCGATCTTGATGCGATTGTATTCATCCCTTTCTACAACATCACTGACAAAGTCGGTGTTTGGGAGCATGCCGATTTCTACAAAAATACCGGTTACATTGAGTGTGTGTGATTCGCCACTGCGAGAGTCGGTGTAGGTAAGTGCGTTTACAAACTGATCACCAAGCACCTCGGTAGTGTCAGCGTGGGTGAGGGCGGTCATGTTGGGATGGGCAAGGACTTTTTCTACTGTGACAGGGTCTGCCTTGAAATGATCTCCATGAGTCAAAAGAGTGACACTTTTTGCGTATGCGAGCAGTTGGGCGGCGCTTTCAAATCCTGCATTTCCACCACCGATGACCGCCACATCTTGTCCAGAAAACATCGGCCCATCGCATGATGCGCAGTAAGTGAGTCCTTTATGCTCAAATTCAGCTGCGCCAGGCACCGCCAGCTGGCGACGCTTTGATCCGCTGGCAATCAAGACTGTACGAGCGGTATGTGTAGCGCCACTTTTAGTGGTAACAGTGATATGGTCAGTCGAGGTTTCGATCATGGTGACAGTATCTTCAGTCATGGTCACCACATCACCGGCGTAGGTCGCAAGATGGTCTTTGAGGCTTTTTGCAAGATCCACACCACTGATTTCTGGTGTGCCGATCCAGTTTTGGATATTGGTTGAGTCAGTGCTCTGTCCACCCCAGGCCGGCGTGATGAGTGTGGTAGTAAGTTGCTTGCGCGAAGCGTAGACACCAGCAGCGATGCCTGCGGGTCCACCGCCGATGATGATAAGTTCGTTCATGAAAGAATACCGATTATGATTTACAAATACCGTGTAAGCATAGCACACGATGAGTGGACAGTGAAAGAGAAAGTGGCGCGAGCGAAGCTCGCGCCACTTTCTCTTAAATTGCCACTACTATTTTAATTTACTGCGGCGCAAGAAGGCAGGTACAGCGCCCCAGTCATCCTCGTCGTCTTCATCAGAAGGATCAACAGGACGAGGTTCCCTTTGTGGTTCTGGCGTGCGCTTTTCTTCAGGGGCCGACTCACGCTCTTCGCGCTTTGGGATCGAGTTGAAGATGCGTCCTCGCGCTGGCTCTTCACGCTCATCCTCCTCTTCTGCCGTTGGAGCTGCTTCGCGTTTCACTTCGCGTCGAAAGCCACCTAAAGCTTGCACGATAGTTGTGTCACCATTGATCTCAGATTCAGGGAATCCGGTTGCAATCACAGTGACCTTAAGCTCGTTCTTTTTTAGCTTCTCGTCTTTGATAGCACCAAAGATTACCTTGGCGTGCGGGTCGATTGACTCGGTGATGACGCGGGCGGCATCTTGAATCTCAAGCATACCGAGGTCTTCTCCACCGGCGATAGCAAAGAGGACACCCTGCGCACCTGTGATTGAAACTTCAAGTAGTGGAGAATTGATGGCGGCTTTGGCGGCCTCCTCAGCGCGGTTTTCTCCTGAGGCGATGCCAATACCCATCAACGCAGAACCAGCATTTTCCATCACGCTACGAATGTCGGCAAAGTCGACGTTGATGATACCAGCAGTGGTGATGAGATCAGAGATCCCTTCGACCGCTTGCTTTAAAATATCGTCACACATTGCAAATGCGTTGCGGATAGTCGTTTCTTTATCAACGATAGCAAGAAGGCGGTCGTTGGGAATGATGATGAGCGCATCAACTTCTTTCTTCAATTCTTCGATTCCTTGCATCGCCATTCGCATACGCTCCTGACCTTCAAAGAGGAAAGGTTTGGTGACTACACCTACTGTAAGTGCGCCACTTTCGCGAGCGATTTTAGCGGTCACTGGCGCAGCGCCGGTACCGGTACCACCACCCATACCACATGTGATAAAGATCATGTCTGAACCTTTGAGTGAGTTGGCGATTTCCTCGCGAGTTTCTTCAGCGGCTTTTCTTCCCATGTCGGGGTCACCACCTGCACCTAGTCCACGAGTCAGATTTTTGCCGATGTGGATTTTCTTCTTGGCGAGTGAGTGATGAAGGTCCTGGGCATCGCTGTTGATTGCAACGAACTCAACACCCTTGATTTTCGAATTCATCATGTGGTTGACCGCGTTGTTACCAGAACCACCCACACCGACAACGCGCAGTCGGGCAAATGATTCTACGTCAGATTTGATTTGTTCCATAACTAAGCTTAGATCAATAGTAATCAACTAAACGCTCCATTCCCATGAAGATACGATTAGATACTGCTTATGATACCGCATCAGAAAAATCTGTCATCATCTTGACAGATTTGAGAAGCGTGTGTTTCTAATTTTAAGTCTTTAAGGTAAAAACTGACTAATCCAAGATAGAATACTACTCTTCGCGGCTTTAGTGACACTGATTGATTGTGCGTCAGCTTCATCGCTCACACCCCAGACACATAGTCCGTAGGCTACTGCCCATGAAGCGTCTTTAATGCGTCCATTGTTGCCAAGATCAAGAGTCGCGATGCGGGCGGGAAGCTTGAGGGAGGCCTTGGCTAGATCCTGAATCGTCGCTACTCCTGAGCCTCCGCCGGTTAGGATAATCCCTGCTGGCAAAAGACCGTCGCGTTTGATCTTTTTAAGATGAGCGTCGATAAGCTCAAAAATATCAGAGAGGCGCGCAGATATAATCTCTTCTAATTTACGCTTTGGGACAGAGGTACCGCTAATACTGCCACGCTTTATCTTCTCGGCGTCTTCAAGGGGGATCTTAAGTCCGAGCGCAATATCGTTGGTGATGTCATTTGAACCAATAGGAAAAATCTTTACGGAAATAGGAATGCTGTTTTCAAAGACGGCAATCGAGGTGGTCTCGGCGCCGATGTTGACGAGTACGCAGCCAGCCTTCTTTTGATTTTTGTTGAGCATGACAAAGCTCGCCGCTAGTGGGGAAGCCATCACATCTTCGACAACTATGCCGATGCTTTCGATCGAGGCGATGATGTCGTCAATGTGTTGCTCGAAGGCAGTAATAAAAAGGGAAGAGAGCGTGAGCTTGGTGCCGCGCAGACCATGCGGTCGACCGAGGACAGGCTCTCCATCGACAGCGAAGGTGAGGGGGATTGCATGGAGAATTTTGCGGTTGGGGATGGTGTCGATGATGCGTTCCTCACTGTCTTCCATGGCGCGGTCGATGTCGCTTTGGGTGATTTCTGAGTCAGCGCGTGAAGTGACAATCTCGCCGGTTGAAGATACTTCATCAAGTCCAACGCTACCGATAGATACGTAGGCTTTCTTCACTTCTACACCAGCTGCTTTTTCAGCTTGCAGAACAGCGCTTTTTACGCTCCGTGTAACATCTGCGTTGTTGATGATGTAGCCGTTGCGAAGGCCGCGGCTTTCAGCAAAGCCAGTACCAATAATTTTGGGCATATGAGCCAGGCCTTTTTTATGGCGGCTATACGAAACAATCACCACCTTTACTTGGTAGGTGCCGATATCGATTCCAGCAATAAACTTCTCAGACATTGCGATTATTGTACCATTATTCGCTTGGTGTACTTTGTGGATAGCACACACCGCTTAGGAGAGTGAAAACTTTTTCATGAAACGAGCTTCAAGCGCTTCCATTTTTTCACCATGATCAAAGCCTTTTAAGTGCAGGCAGCCGTGAATAAATAAAAAACCGATATAACCCTCAGGCGTCAGGTTGTAGTCGCGCGCTTCTTTCTTTGCTATGTGAGGATTGATAAAAATTTCGCCCATGGTATCACCAAGCGGAAATGAGAGCACATTTGGGATGTAGTCTTTGTGGCGGTGGGTACGATTGAGTGTCTGTGCACGTTTGTTACCAATAAAAACCAACGACACATCATAGCGTGCTCCGAGAATTGCTCGCGCCATTTCTTCATAAGGAAGTGCTGGGTAGTGCTTTATAGTGCTGTTGAGGGCAAATGACATAACACAAAATGGACCCGAAGGTCCATGTTCGTTAGCGTCGACCGTCGGTCTTACCGAGCTTGTAGTCTCGCTCGTAGGCAGCTTTTTTGCTGAGCTTTTTGAGGCGGGCCTCACGTCGCACATTGTCGCTCTTAGTGCGCTCAAAGTAGCGATTATCACGCATACGACGAATGATACCAGCGTGCTGTACGCGCTTGGTGAAGCGACGAATGACATTCGCGCTGCTTTCATTTGTGTTCTTTTCAACTTGAACGTTTACAGGCATAACTAAAATGATTTTTTAAGTGGCAGCACTATACCATAGCGAGTGTTTGGCTGCAACTCTCTAAACACCAAAGGCGGCGAGCGAAGCTCGCCGCCTTTGGTGTCTGGAAACAAAACCTTTGGCGTATGCAAAATGCAAACCGTATTATGCGTTTACCATCTTATTTCGTTTAAGGCGTCCCGCGAGCTGGTGTTGAGGAATATTTTCTTGCGTACGAGCTTCCATGTCACGTAAGATAACAGTGCCATCAACAAACTCTTTCTGTCCGACTATGATGGTATAGCGGGCTTTTTGTTCTTCAGCGTTTCGTAATTGGGCGCTCAATGAGTCGTTGGTGAAGTCGTGTTCTACTACGATACCTTTCGAGCGCAGTTCATCAATAAGGACCAGGCTCTTGATCTTTGGCGCAAACCCGAGATGTACAAGATGTACCGGACGATCGCTAGGCATGTCGCTTTTAGGTGTACGTATAGGGAGGGTTTTGTCATTTAAGATAATAACGGTCCCGGATGCAGCCAAGTCTTGCTTGAAGTGGCTTTGTACGAAGTGACTGTAGCGGCCGCCAGTGATGGACAAAGGCTGTTCCTCAAGTCGAGTGTAGGTGTCATCCAGAATATCAATCGCAAAAATCGCATCTGAATAACAATTGTGATGGCCCATGAGTTTAGGGTCAATTTCATACGGCGTACTGCTCATATCGAGGTACTCAATCACTTCACGAAAATGCTTGCGACTAGGATCGCTCAGGTATTCAAGCGTGTTGGGGCTACGATGAGCCAGCTCATGATTGAGAGAGAGAAGATCGAGCAATGCCGTTCGCGCATGTTCCTTTAATAGTTCACGAGAAGAAACAGGAAGATCGGCAATGCGCTTGCGAAGGAAGTTGGTCAGCTCGCGGTTGTAGCGTTGGGCAGAGTCGCTGTCACCAAGAGAATTGACGCGCACCGAATAATGCTCCATACCAAGATCTCGCAAGAGAGCTTGGCTGGTATGAATAAGAAGTGCTTCGGCAATACTTTTTGGTACGCCAAATACATGCAAACTGAGAACAGTCTCTCCGCTACGAGGCACTTTATCGACAGTATAAAAAGATACGGGTCGCTCAAAGGCATGCAGCTTAGCATCAGTATAGTGAGAAAGGCCGCCGGTTAAGAGTCCGTGCAGGTTGTCGATTTTGCGATCTTGAGCACTTGCAGTGTGGGTGAGCTTTTTTCCGACTTGTTTTACAAGATCGTGTTCCTTCAGACTTTCTACAGATTTGAATCCAAAATGCTCAGCAGTAGTGATGGCTTGTTTTAAAAATTCGGTAGCGCTTACTTTCATAGTATTGAGATTACTCGACGGTTAATAAAGTGTCTGCATCGTACTCGCCCGGGAAGAGGCTCATACTCGAAGGAGGAAAGAGTCGGATGAGTGCGCGACCGGTGATCATTTTTTCCGGCAGGACGCCCCAGCTACGGGAGTCTGAGCTGTGGTTGCGGTTGTCGCCCATGACGAAATATTCTCCGGCTCGCAATGAGGTGCGGACGTTGTCGGTCTCCATGGTGGTTATGTATGGCTCAGATAGAGAGGCGCCTTCTTTATGCTCTTTGTTGTAGATGGTGACTTGGTTGTTTTTGATCTCGATAGTCTCGCCTGGCAGGGCAATGATGCGCTTGATAAAATGCTTTGAAGGGTCGTTTGGATACTTGAAAACAATCACATCGCCGCGCTTTGGTGTCTCAAAGTGATAGGAGACTTGATCAACGATCAGGTATTGTCCATTGTGGAAGGTCTCATCCATCGATGCGCCTGATACCACAAATGGCTGTGCCACGAAAAAACGAATAGGTAAGATGATGATGAGGACAAAAAAAGCGAAGCGAAGTAAATCGAATGTTTCTTCTACGAAACTGCGTGTGGGGGGTGTGGTCGTAGGGTTGCGAGGATCAAACATACTTATATTACGTACAGTATACGTTAAAAAAAACTTCGGCACAAATTTTTTGCTTCATGCTATAGTAGCGTTATGTATTACGTAGTAGGCTTGGGAAATCCTGGAAAAAAATACGAACAGACGCGACACAATATCGGGCGTGCGGTGGTAAGTGAAGTGGCTAAGGAGGTGGGCGCGGGCGAATTTG
>CAZUWG010000009.1:19687-22505 GCA_964624165.1 uncultured Candidatus Saccharibacteria bacterium
CCTCCCCCCAAAAAATAGGGGGGGTGGGGGGGTTTTGTTCGTTTCATCTGTGGTGGGCGGGGGTATATTTGTTCACCAAATATCCCCCCCGCGCCCTACGCGCTCGCACCGACAACCTAGAGCTCGTATTACCAGAGACGTTTATGAATAAAAGTGGTGAGGCTATCGACTATTTAATGAAGAAAGAAGCGGCGAGCCCCAAGGCATTAATTGTGGTGTACGATGATGTTGATCTTCCATTTGGCACAATAAAGATCGCGACCAACAAAAGCCATGGCGGACACAATGGCATTCGCGATATTGAGTCTGTTCTTAAGACTCGTGATTTTATCAAAGTCCGGATTGGCGTAGCGCAAAAAAGCTGGTGGAGCGGGGAGGCGAAGCGTCCGCCGGCAGCGGAGATGGCTCAGTTTGTACTCCATGAGTTTTCTTTCTTTGAGAAGCGTCAGCTGGCACAGGTCTATACTACGGCCACGGCGGCGATTTTAACTATTGCAGAAAAAGGGGTGGTAACGGCAATGAATACCTATAATAAGTAGCAAAACTTCAACACAAAAGGCGCGAGCTTCGCTCGCGCCTTTTGTGTCTTATATATGACCTACGCCTCTTTCTGGAAAGAGAGTGTCATCTTTTGTTCTGCTGGTTCAAAGAGTGTGATCTTGAACTTTCGTACTGCGCCAAGTGGCAGGGCTGCCTTCAAGGCTTCTTCGTTTTCAAATTCAGAAATATGCACAAGACCGGCAACACCTTCTTCTACTGAGGCGAGTGCGCCATGGCGGTTGTGCTTGATGATAACGGCGTCTACTACTTGATCTTTCTTGTAGTTTTTGCCAGCCGCTGCCCATGGGTTGTCCTTTAGCTGCTTAATAGAAAGTGAGATCTTGTCATCTTTCACTTCGATCACCTTCACTTTCACCTTATCACCCACCTTGTAAAGAGCGCGTGTATCTTCTACCAAGCCCCAGTCGAGCTCAGAAATGTGTACCAAACCTTCAAGGCCATCTTCAATCTTTACAAAGACACCAAAGTCGACGGCGCCAGTGACTTCACCATTGAGGATGTCACCCACTTCGTACTTATTGACCTTTTCTTCTTTGTCTTCCTTTTCCTGCGGCCCTTTTTCAGAGAAAATAAGTTTGCCTTCTTTTTGGTCCGCTGTGATCACAATCACTGACAGGAATTTTCCAACGAGAATCTGGAGCTCAGACAAAATCTTGTCCTTATCACCATCATTGACGCGTGGATAATTTTCAGCAGAAAGCTGGCTGGCTGGCAAGAAACCTTGTACGCCTTGCCACTCGATAATAAGTCCACCTTTGTTGGCTTCTTTCACTTCAAGAGAAAGAATCGACTTCTCTTTTTGGAGACGCTCAGCTTCGCTCCAGATGAGGGCTTGGCGGGCTTCTTTGAGTGAAAGTTCAATGTATCCGTCTTCGTTTTCTGCATCAACAATCTTGGCTTCAATACTGTCACCTACTCCTACCTTGCGGAGGATGTCACGGGCGTTCATGTATTCACGACCGTAGATGATGCCTTGCCCAAAAGGGAAGAGTTCAATAAAGACGCGAGCGCGGCCAATTGCTGACACGGTTCCTTCAATCACGTCACCAACTTGTGGTGCCGCGGGACTTTCTTCGACGAAAGTCGTCATTTTTGTCTCTGACATTATTTAAATGTGTTATTCCGACGACACGCGTCTGTACTACCATTTCTCGAGGGAGGGGTCGTGGCGGTGGATTTTGCTTCGCAAAATCCATCGCCACCCGCACCACCTCCGGCCATCTGCATCAGTACAGGGTTAAACGTGTGCCGCTAGAAGCTATTAATACCTTTTAAGGTATCGGCTACTATACTATAAAAAGAGGGAATTGCAATGGAAGTGCCACCTGCGTCATTGCTGCGCTAAAGATGCACCACCCTTTGTTGGTCGATTTTTTCGCCGTAGTGCAGGGTGCCGATACACGTTGGTATGAAACTATCGCAATGCTACAAAATCGACTACCAGAAAGGTTTTCACTGGCATCAAAAAAGCGCTCGCTATCGCTCGCGCTTGCAAAAGAAAAGACCCCAGGAGTTCTCTGCATGGATTGGACATGGTGATGTCCGCACTCGATGCGTCGAGATATTGGGGTCCTGCCCGTCAGGGCGGCAGTCGAAGTGACGGTAAGCCAGCTTTAGATATTCCTGCGATGAGCATAATCAAATGCTACGCAGATGTACCCGAAGTGGCTTACCGTCGATCGACATCGTCGATCAGGTCGGAGATGCGGCCGCGGTCAGCGGGTCGTTCCGGCCGGCGGTGAGGACACTTTGCTCAAAATACGACCGCGGCGATCCGGGCGAGAACAGATGTTTGGTCATGAAAGACCTCCTTGTTGACCACAAATGTGGCGGTTGGTGGCTCCCTGCATTGCGCAGGTAGCCGGTACACGTCGTTCGCAGATTCGCAGACTGGAGATTTTTTCGTCTGGCCATTCACCAGTACTCCAATCCAATATGTCTATCGCTACGGCGGAAGACCCGCGGCGCGAACAACACAACACATAACGGCGCGAACAACACATATATGATAGCATAACTAAATACTTTGTCAAGCAATTCTATAGCTTGTTATGTCTAACAGTCACACGCAGTAATTTCGAAACATTGCGATAGTTTCTTCTCGTTTCTGTGGCTGTCGTTGCACCACGGCGAACTACTGGCATGTCGCGGGTTTTTAGTCAGATATCGAGCGCCGCACACAACAGTACTCTTTCAGCACGAATCAAGTTCTCTGCTCAGCCGTTTAGGAGACGACTTCCGCAAGGCTTCATTTGTA
>CAZUWG010000010.1:0-16101 GCA_964624165.1 uncultured Candidatus Saccharibacteria bacterium
TTACTGAAATTAAGAAATATAAAGGTAATGGTACTCAGCATACCAGCAACGATAGCTATATTCTCAGTGGTCATTTTTATTATGATGTTTCTGTTCCTATCCGACGACAAATAGTCAAAAATTGGCTTAAAGAAAATAAAGATATTTCAGGCAAAGATTTTGTGGCTGTTTTAGACAGTTTGTATAAAGGTAAATCTCATGAAGAAAAGACAATCGCAAGTTACTTACTTGGCTATCATCACCCACATCGTAAAATAATTAAGCCAAAGCAGCTTAACCAATGGCTTGATCATCTAGTCGGATGGGCTGAAATAGATTCACTTTGCCAGAATGTGTTTACTGCGAAGGAGATTTTGGCTGACTGGCAGACATGGGAGTCTTTCATAAAGAAGCTTTCTAAAGATAATAATATAAATAAGAGGCGCGCATCACTTGTGTTACTCACTGGCCCTACGCATAGGTGCGATGATAAGCGGTTACGGGAGTTGGCTTTTGAAATGATAGATACGCTCAAGCATGAAAAGCAAATCATCATTACCAAAGCAATATCTTGGTTACTTCGTGAGATGTCTGAACCACACAAGAATGAAGTGTCCGAATATTTGAAGATAAATGAAGACACTCTACCTAAGGTTTGCGTGCGTGAAGCATGGAGAAAAATAAAGACTGGCAGAAAATAAATTTATGTCGAAAAGGACTTTTGATATTAGGAAATTGGTTCATTTTAACGTGGGGCAAGGCAAGGTTCGTAGACAGGGGCATTTGTTTCTTTAAGGAACAGTTGTTATTATTTAGGGATGTTTGACACAAGAGGTATCTTGGAATTTTTGTGTGTGTAAATGTAATGGCTATTCATAACATGAATGAACTAAAATGAAAAAAACACTACGCTACGCACTAGCATTGTTTTTTTGTCTCCTGTTTGTTTTTTCTGGTTGGTTGCAGATTGCAGGATTTCCACCGGTACCAAAAGAGGCTTTGGCCGCTTCACCCCTTGTGGTCTCAAGAGGGAATGGAACATCAGGTAATGCGACAACTCTTACCGTTACGCTTACTGGTACACCGGCTTCAGGAGATCTATATGTAGTGTTTTTGCAATCCCAAACAAACACCGTAACCTGGTCGCAAAATACCGGCACCACTGGCTGGGTCGAGCTCGCTGACACAAATGGTCAGGCCATATTTTATAAACAAATAGGAGCTAGCGAGCCAAACCCGACTTTTATACAGTCACAAAGTACTAGGTCCGGCTACGGGGTGTTGCAGATCACAGGACATGAAAATCCAGCCACCCAAGCGCCAGAGGTAGGCACACAATCAACAGGTACCGGTAGCGCTCCAAACCCACCCTCCATTACGCCAACCGGCGGCAGCAAAGACTACCTTTTCATTGCTGTGGGCGGAAATAACGATGCACGAAGAAACTATACCGTAGCACCTACAAACTACACAAATCTTAATGCATTTAACACGTCAGGTGGTCCAAATGGTGGAGCAGGAGCTACTGCCGAAAGAGAGTTGACTGCCTCGACTGAAAACCCCGACACGTTTACTATGGACGGTAGTGCGACTTGGTTTTCTAATATAATCGCCGTGCATCCGGAAGCGTCTACCGCTCCGACCGTCAGCACCAACGCAGCCACCAGCGTTACTTCCAATGCCGCGACAATCAATGGAGAAATCACCGATACCGGCGGAGCAAATGCCACTGTACGAGGTTTTGTGTGGGGGACCAGCGCGACGTTGTCTGGTGGTGATACTGCCACGACTACAGAAAGCGGCACATTCGGCATCAGCACGTTTAGTAGCAATAGAACTAGTTTAAGCCCTAGTACGGTTTATTATTTTCGAGCTTACGCAACCAATGTCGCCGGCACAGGGTATGGGTCAATTCTCAATTTTACTACAGAGTCCTCGCTACCTGTCGCGTCGGGCGTTTCTATCAATGGAGGAGCAACGAGCATCAATCTCACTGAAAATACCACCACGGCGGCATCTTGTGTAGGCACCGTCTCAGACGGTGATGGGTTTGCCGATATTACCTCAGTCACGGCCGACTTTTACCGGACATCAGTCGGTACTGGTGGGGGAACAAATAACAACAACTACTATCAAATGGTGGGAGATGCGCAGTGCGTGCCTTCAGGTGGCTCTGGAAACAGCGAGGTGTATACGTGTGATTTCTCGGTGCAATATTATGCTGACCCTACCGATGCAGGATCGGCCTATGAGGCAGATAGCTGGACATGCAATATGACCCCCTCTGATAGCGGAGGAGCGGGTACTTCAGCAAGTGATACTATCGAAATGAACAGCTTGGTGGCGATAGATATTTCATCCACGATTAGCTATGGATTGGTGAATCCAAACTCTAATACAGGCGCAACCAACTCATCCCTCACCGTGACCAATACAGGCAACAATTCCATCGACGTGCAATTGTCAGGGACTGATATGACCTCAGGCGGTAATACGCTCGCCGTTGCCAATCAAGAATACTCTTTGTCACCATTTACCTATGGTACGGGCACGACATTAAGTGCGACTGCGACTTCTCTGGCAGTCGACCTCGCCCAACCCACCAGCGCTACGGTGCCCGTGCAGGATATTATTTATTGGGGTATCAATGTACCAAACGGTACACCAGAAGGTGTCTACGGCGGCACAAATACGGTGACGGCCATACAATAAAAAAGCGCTATAGAGGTGATTTAATTAAAGAGAAGAGGGTCAACACTGGCCACTTTAGGTGTCTTTTATTTTTAAGTCTGAAAGCAAGGTACGGAGGGGATTTACCTTAGATCTCTTTAAAGCGTTTTATACACAGTCGAAATTTATCGCTCGATGGTTCCTGCTACAATATATAGATTGCGATAGTGGTATTATTTAGTTTAATTTACGAGAAATGACATTAATTAGAAAAATCAGATCAGAGGCGATCATCCTTATAGTGGCAGCCTTCTTTTCAATTGCAATCATTGCATACGCTGATACCGCCACGACTTCCGTGGAGGTCGGTAACGCCGCGCCTTCATTATCAAACACTACCCTAAATAACGGCGCCGCGATCACTCTCACTGAAAATACGACCACCTCTCTCACCGCTACCACCACCGTCACTGATGCCAATGGCTGTAGTACGATTACTGACGTGACGGCAAATTTCTATAGAACGGATATCACCAATGCTGCATGTGATACTGTCGGGGAAGCAGACAACAATAACTGTTATCCAGTAGTGACCTGTACCGTAGCTGGAGGTACTTGTACAGGTGGAGCGGATACTTCAGCGGATTATGTGTGTACTGTAAGCTTGCAGTACTACGCCGATCCAACTGACGCTGGTTCGGTAAACGCCGCAACCGACTGGTCGGTGACTGTGGAAGCAAGCGACGGCACAGCCAGCTCTACGCCAGCAACAGCCAATGCAGAGCTTAACACCCTACTTTCTTTGGATGTCACTGCCACCATCGCGTACGGCACCCTGTCTGCCAACACCAATACCGGCGCAGTAAACTCTACAACTACTGTCACCAATACCGGTAATGCTGACATGGACCCAGAAATCTCAGGTACTGACATGACTTCAGGTGGAGACACAATAGCAGTCGCCAATCAAGAATACTCAGCGGCAGGCTTCACCTATGGAGCAGGGACTGATCTTTCTGCGTCTGCAACACAGATTAACCTCTCCTTGGCACAGCCAACTTCCGGCACAGCACCGTTGACCGATGATGTCTCGTGGGGGATTGGCATTCCTAACGGACAGCCAACCGGTACATACACAGGCACAAACACAATTAGCGCTGCGGCAGGTATATAGCAAATAAATAACACGCTCTTAGCCTGTTCATTTTTTGCTCGTATCTGGTAATATCATAGTTAATGAAGAAACTGATATATTTTTCCCTCATAGCTGTATTTTTACTTGGTCCCAATGTTTCTCAGGCTGGCTTTGGAGTATCGCCAGGAAAGATTATTGAAGACAACTTAGTGCCTGGATCTTACTACGAGACGACGGTCTATTTGGTGCAGGGAGATCCAAAGCAAGATCTAAACATAAATATTGGAGTTGAGTCTGAGTATATAAAAGACTGGGTAACCATTATCGATGGCAATCAGCAAGTAATACCAAAAGGCGTACAACAATTTCCTTTAAAGCTGGCCATTGAAGTGCCTGAAGATGCGGATCTAAATATCTATAAAGCTTTTCTAAGAATTAATACTGTCCCGGAGGCAGGCAATACTGATGGGCAGATCGCCATTTCAATTGGCGGGCGAATCGATCTTGAGCTTACGGTCGGTGATGATATCATCAGTCAATACGAAATTATTTCTTTAGATATTCTTGACATAAAGCAAGTTGAAGACCCTACGGTTGTTGTAAAAATAAGAAATGAAGGTAATGTTTCAGCAGCTCCTTACGCTGCTTCGTTTGAACTCTTTAATAAGTTTGGCACGGTGCGGCTGGGCTACGCTGACTTTGAAGATTTTAATCCAGTCAAGTCTTTCTCAGAAGAAAGCCAAAAGATTACTTTTCCGGTTGATGTACGGCTGGCTCCTGGTGAGTATTGGGGAGAAGTAAAGATCTACAACGACAAAGGTGAGGTTATAAAAGAATTGCGAACTGTTTTCGATGTTTCGGAAGTCAACAACTTTGATTTGGTGTGGGCATACATCGTCGATAATATTTGGTTGGTATATATCGCAGGTATAGCAATTTTACTCATTGTTTTAGTAGGAATTATCAAAAAAATCAAAAGAAGAAGAATAAAAAACATACGAACGTAATCCCATGGAACTGTACCGGCGTTTTCTTGGCACGGCACTTATACTTTGTATATTTTTTCCTATATTTCATAGCAACGCTGATACGGCCGATGTTTCTGTGGAGATTACGATTTTGGAATGTAGTGACGGCCTTGATAATGATGGAGACGGCTTCATCGATTATCCAAACGATCCCGGATGCGATAGTGCAATTGATGATAGTGAGGAGGAGATCTATCAATGTAGTGATGGCCTTGATAATGATGGCGATGGATTCATTGATTTTCCTGATGATATTGGCTGCGGGAGCCTCACTGATGATGATGAGACAAACGCGACACCTCCTATATCTTCCGGCGGCGGCGGAGGGGGAGGCGGCACTAGTCGGTCTGAGGCGCAAGGTATTGTAGAAATTACCGGTAATGCCTTTCCCCAAAGTGATATTTTTTTATTAAAAAACGGAGTTGAAGTTTTGAGTGTCAAATCTGACGAACAAGCTACGTTTGCGGCAGTAGTGGAAGATTTGAGTCGGGGTAACTATATTTTTTCTATTTACGGGAGGGATCGGCAGGGCTTAAAGTCGCCAGTTTTTAGCTTCCCATTAAATATTACAAAAGGAACCCGCACCACTATCAGTGGGGTATATTTAGCGCCCACTTTCACATCAGACAAACTAGAGGTCACGAAAGGGGAGTCGATAGACTTTTTTGGTTTTACCGCGCCTCAGGCTGATGTGGTGGTAAAAATTAATTCAGAGGTTGAATATGAGGTGGTACAAAGATCAGGAGAAAATGGAGCATTCCTTGTGCGGTTCAATACGGGGGTTTTGGAGATTGGACATCATGAGGCAAAAGCGCAGTCAAAAAAAGGCGACGACGTTTCTAATTTTGGAAACGAAGTCGGCTTTATAGTAGGAGACAAAACCGTTGTTAGAACTGCCAACCAAGTAGATGGAGATGGTTTACTGCGGGGTGACGTGAATGGTGATATGCGGGTTAACCTTGTGGATTTTTCTATTGCATCTTTTTGGTATAAAAAAATCTTGAGTCCACAAATTATGTATGCTGAAGAAAAAAGCTTGAATGGTGATGGACGCATTGATTTGGTCGACTTTAGCATAATGGCAGCCAACTGGACCGGATAATATGAAAATCTTAATTTTTAGCGCATTGCTTTTGTTACTCCCGCTCACTGCGCAGGGAGCGAGCTTCTTTTTTTCTCCGGAGCAGGTGGAGACTAAAATCGGTGCTCGATTTGAGGTAAAATTTATTATTGACACAGAAGAAGAGGTGGTTAATGCCATAGAAGGAATGTTAAAAATTCCTGATGGATTGCGGGTGGTTGAAATTCTTCACGGCTCGTCTTTAATTACCTTATGGATTGAGAGACCGAATGTTCGAGAAAATACCGTTTATTTTTCTGGTATCACCCCTGGCGGTTTTCAAGGAGAAATCGGTGTAGCAAGAGGTGCCTTTATACCGGGAGTTGTTTTTACGCTTATATTGGAATCTGTTGACAGGACTACAAAAAACATTCTGCCTTACGATATGGTGGCACTCCTAGGCGATGGTAAAGGTACAGCAGCCAAAGTGACAACCAATTCCTTCACCTACGTGCATTCAGAAACAGAAGCAGATTTTTCACTTGAAAATGATGACGTGCCTCCAGAAGAATTTTTCCCTGTCGTGATTGAAGACGCCTTGCTGGGTGAAAAATCTGCTTTAATTTTCTCTACCAGGGATGCTCAGTCAGGTATATCGCATTTTGAAGTGAAAGAAGGTGAGAATGATTGGGTGGTGACTGAGAGTCCTTATGTGATCCGTGATCAAACCTTACAATCGAACATGGTAGTCAAGGCGGTAGATAAGGCGGGGAACATACGGCTAGCTGAAGTCCCTGCCCACAATCAAGGGACAACTAACTTGTTTGTCATTTGGATACTCTCTATAATAATGTTAGTTGCTGTACTAGTAACATTTTTCTTTAAAAAATTAAATGATTAAAACCTTCACTATAGTAGTGGTATGTTTATTCATGCTCATCTCCGCACCACTTATTGTAAGTGCCGGAGATATTATAGTTAGTCCCCATCAGTCCACTGTCAGTGTGGGCGACACATTCACTGTAAATGTGGTTGTCTCAAGTCCAAATGCCAGTATCAATGCGGCCTCGGCACTTTTGGCGTTTGATCCGAGCAGTGTAGAAGTGATAAGCCTTATTACTTCCAATTCCATAATAAATTATTGGGTCAGAGAGCCAGTCTATTCCAATCACACCGGATCAATCAGTTTTGAAGGGGTGACCATAAACGCGGGTTATAAAGGTTTTGCTGGAAAATTAATCGGAGTGACTTTTAGGGCAAAGAAAGCGGGTGTTTCAGCTATTGATATTCGTTCAGGCTCGATACTTGCTAGCGACGGATTTGGTACGGAAGTGGTGGAGTTATTGACTGATGGGACGGTGAATGTGACTGCAAGATTGCCGCAAGAAATTACTCCTCCACCTCCCGCACCTCCACCTCCCGCACCACCCACTCCAACTACCGTTTTTGCACCAACAGAGGAAGAAGCGGCAGTAACAGAGGATAGCAAAATAGTCATTAAGTCCTCGACTCATCCCAGTGATACCGACTGGTATAACAATGCGACGGCTGAATTATTTTTTGAATTAAGTGTAGGAGTAGATGCTGTTCGCACTATTTTGTCGCAGTTTAAGGATGATAGCCCGGTAGTGATAGATGACCCTGCAGTCTATACAAAGAAACTTGAAAATATATCAAACGGTACTTGGTACTTTACGATGGAGCAACGTATCGGTGACGTATGGAGTGGCACCACCACAAAGGTATTCAACATTGATACCGAGACTCCAGAATTTGTGTATTTGGATGTGAAAGACGCAGCAGGAAATTCTTTTTTGAGAAAAAGAATAATGTTTGAAGCACGAGACAGTATATCAGGAATAAAGATGTACCAAATCTTTATTGACGGACGTTTGGTTGAGAAAGTTTTGACTGAAGGTGCGTATGAGTATCAAACTCCAATCCTGCCACCTGGAACACATACTGTCGAAGTGCGCGCATTTGATCATGCCGGTAACTTTGTTGTCGCCAGTATTGCGCTCCCTACAGCGGTGATTTCAATGGAAGTGAATATTTTATTTGTCCTTTCTGCCTTACTCGTTCTTTTATTGGGGCAGTGGATAGTGAGAAGAAAAGTTGGTTTTTACAGAAAGCGGAAAATAAAGAGTAAGAGACGAGTCTATCATTTGTTGCAGGATGAGTTTGATGCCTTGATTGTAAATGCCAGAGAACATCAAAATATCTTAATGAAAATCTTAAAAGATAAGAATTTAAGCAACAAAGAGTTGACAAGCATTAGTAAGGTGATTAATGATATAAACAAATTGGAAATCAGTGCTCAGAAAAGCCTTAATGAAATTCATGAAGAAGTCTTAAAAGAAGTAGAAAACAAAATAAAAGACGAAAACCAGTCCTAATAGCACCTACCTGGCACTTGATGTTGACGGTAATGCGTAAATTAAAACGCCGCCACGCCGCCAGGCGTGAGGTGGCTAAGGGCTGATAGATTCGGACTTATTAGGTGCTATACTTATTAGGTGAATAAAAAAAAGTTTTTTCTAGTGCTTTTTTTGGTAGTTGTGGGCGTTTCGCTGGTAGTGTGGGGGGCATTTATTATCGACGGACGCGTTAATGAATCACCGTCTATGTCCCAAGTACCTGCTGCCCCGCTCTACTTAGATGCTGCGCAGCCGATAGAGGCTAGAGTGGCTGACCTGCTTTCCTACATGACTATGGAGGAGAAGATCGGACAAATGGCGTTGGTTGAGAAAGACAGTATAAAGGTGCAAAGTGATATTGCCGCTTACTATCTGGGCGGGCTTCTTAGTGGTGCGGGGGCCAAGCCTTCAAGCAATACTCCAGAGGGCTGGAAGGCATTGATCGATACCTATCAAACGGCGGCGACTGATACGAGGCTCGGCATTCCGTTGTTGTATGGCGTGGACGCTATACACGGACATGGACATGTCCCGACGGCGACCGTTTTTCCTCATGCTATTGGTCTGGGTGCAAGTGCTAATGCTGAGCTGGTAAGGAGGGTGGCGAGGGCAACGGCCGAAGAGCTATTTGCTACCGGCGTCAATTGGAATTTTTCGCCAAATCTTGATCAACCGAGAGACATTCGATGGGGTAGAGTGTATGAGGCGTTTTCTGATGATCCAATACTCGTCTCACGCCTAGGGGCAGCGTATATTGAAGGTCTACAAAAAAATGACGAGCCAGGACAGAATGAAATCTTTATATTGGCGGCACCTAAGCATTATCTTGGTCTTGGTAGCATGGAGTGGAATACGTCGCTAAATAAAAATTTTAAGATTGATCAAGGTGTCACTCCTCAGGATAAAGCGCAACTCTATGCCTCGTACCTGCCTCCGTATGAAGCGGCAGTCGAGGCCGGCGCTTTGAGTATTATGGTGGGTCTTAATACCTGGGGAGACAAACGAATGGTGCTCCAAAAAGAGTTGCTAACAGATGTCCTTAAGACAGAGCTCGGATTTAAAGGCTTTTTGGTATCAGATTGGTATGGTGTACACGAGGGAAGAGCAAATACTTTTTTAGCTACAATTGAGGCAGTCAATGCGGGAGTCGATATGTTGATGCTGCCCTATAATTACAAAAATTTTACCTGGCAAATGAAGTGGGCCAACCGTCTGGGCTTTATTTCAGACGAACGAATTGACGATGCTGTGAGTCGTATTTTGTATGCGAAATTTGCCCTGGGTCTCTTTGATGAAGAACGCGCAACTTTCAAAGAGGTGAGCGTACCAAATCCTGCGCACCGAGAGTTGGCACGCGAGGCGGTGGCGCAATCGCTTGTTTTGCTGAAAAACGATGACAACCTGCTCCCGCTTTCAAAATCAATACCACATCTTCGCGTGGCGGGTAGTGCAGCGGATAATGTGGGGAGGCAGATGGGGGCCTGGACTCTTGAGTGGCAGGGCATAGACGGCAATTCATCTGATGATGCAATTTCAATCCTTGCGGGTATAAAAGCGGCGGTGGAAAAAGAAGTGACGGTGGAGTATGATCGGCTAGGGAATTTTCCACCAGATGGTGCTAAAGCAGAGGTAGGTATTGCGATAGTAGGAGAAGCTCCCTATGCAGAAGGTTGGGGAGATAGGGAACAGGTGGTACTAAGCGCAGAGGATCTACAAACAATAAAAAATCTTCAAAGTACCAGCGAAAAAGTCGTGGTGATACTTATCTCAGGACGACCGATTTTTATCACCAATGAGCTTAATTCTTTTGATGCGCTAGTGGCAGCTTGGCTGCCGGGAAGTATGGGAGACGGGGTAGCTAGGGTGCTATTTGGCGAGCGTCCTTTTGTAGGCACCTTGCCTTTACCGTGGCCACTCCATAGCGAGCAACTCCCGATTACTTCTGAAGGAGTGACGGCAGACGGTACGGAGGTCTTATTCCCTCGGTATTTTGGGATCCAAAAATATCCTTAATCTTTTATTTTCTATACACAAAGAGCACCCGCAAGGTGCTTTTTGTGTATAACGACAAGCTCACCTTAGGAGTGCATGCCAACTAAAATGAGTTTGTGTTATCCGGAAAACGAACAATCTCTGCAAGTTAAGCCGAGGAAGCGACTGGGTGATTACAGGCGTTAAGAGGCGTATCTTGTAGACTACTTCTTTGTGAATGTGTTCATCTTTTTTTCGAGTTTTACGATCTTGTCTTCAAGTGTTTTCGTTCGTGACGCGAGGGTTTCTTCAAGTTGATTCGTATATTGAGCTAGTCTATTTGCGATAGACATAATTTCACTAATATCTTCCATCGCAATCATAATGATTGGTGGAAAGAGCTCAGAGGTAGTCTTGTCTCTTGAGTGGATATGTCTGGCGTTTAAGATAATTGTGCGATGCCCGATTGAGGGAAAGTCGTGATCAACTTCAAAGCCCTTAAAGAAAGTATTCTTTGGTAGAATATCCTCAAGAAGTTTTCTGAGGGCGGGGATATCCCACTGCCCGTTGCCGAGCTTGTAGATAATTTTTCCTTCGGTGTCGTTTTTATCAACTTGAAACAAATGATAAAATGCTTCGTTTGCAGCTAGAACCTTAAAGTTTTTATCAAGGATCAGCACTGGTTCACGCAAAACGTCTACCACGGTCGTAATGTATGTCCAGCTTTCTTCCCAAAACTCAACGAAAAACTCAGCTCCAACGAGTTGGGAACTTTTTGAGCGCTTACTTGAATGCCCGGTTTGTTTTTTTTGTATATTCATACTTACTACGCCGAAGTTTTGTGAAAAATATTACAAAAATTAAATATTTTGTCACAGTTTTTGTTTTTGTACGGCAGTATCTTTGATGCACTATATAAAAGATGCATATAAATATATACCAAAAAGTCGTGGGCTGATATACACCATACTGCTCCTGGGGGTATTTCTTACTGGTTTTTCGCTCTATTTCAATACGGCGGTAGAAAATTTTGAGGTACCGGAAAGTCAGATTCAAGTGGCAGAGGTAGATGAGGCAGAGGAGAGGATGCCTGAGTTGCCGGTGCGATTGTTGATTCCTGCCATTAATGTCGATGCCAACATACAGCATGTTGGACTCGATACAGAGGGTACGGGAGAAATGGAGGTGCCTTCCAATTTTACTGATGTTGGCTGGTATCAGCTCGGGGTTTTGCCGGGAATGAAAGGGAGTGCTGTGATCGCAGGACATTACAATGGCAAAGAAACACCACAGGCAGTCTTTTATGATCTAGAGAAACTATCTATTGGAGACGAAGTGGTGGTGATGAGTGAGGCTCAGATTGAGGAAATTTTTCAGGTGGTAAAAATTGAAACGTATGATTATGATGCGCCGACTGAAGATGTTTTCATCAGTAACGATGGAAAGAAAAGATTAAATCTGATTACGTGTGGCGGCCAATGGCTCCCGAATGAACAAGTGTACAATAAAAGAACTGTCGTCTTTACGGAGCTACTGACTAATGAAGAATGAAGTGGTAAACAAGCATTGTGATGACCCTAAAAAACCCGCTCATATGAGCGGGTTTTTTTAGGGTCATTTTGCTTCTGTAGTAGGAGTACTAGAGAGAGGTTATGTTTCTGATGAAGTGGATCATCGTTGACCAAACGGTCGTACGAGTGATTTCCTCTTCAGGAGCTACGCCAGTATTGGGGAAACGAGGAGCTTGCGTGGAGCTTGTCGATTCACCAAGGACAGAGCCTGATGGTGTGTTTGACGAATTGCTCCCGCCACCGCTTCGACTTCCGCCGCTACCACCGCTACGCGATTCACCAGAGACGGTACCCTCCAAGGTGCCGTTACTTTGCGAGTCGCCAGTAACGGTGCCTTCAAGAGAGCCATTACCCTCCGAGTCACCAAGGACAGTGCCTTCAAGATCTCCATTGCTTTGCGAGTCACCAAGGACAGTGCCCTCGATGCTGCTTCCGCCAGTTTTGGAATTGCTTGATGTATCCGAGGAGAGTGTACCAGTTACCTCTGACGCTAGGACAGAAGTACTACCAGCTATAAGTAACGCCATACTGAGAAATGCCATACAGCCTGGAGTTAATTTTTTAGTCATAATCAGTTATTAAGTTACTTGTTAGTTGTTTGAACGTACACCGTAAGAGGTTGTGTAAGAACCGTTTGGTGTGCCGTTAGGGACAGCCACTTCCACAGAAATTTCAACCTGTCGACCGGCCGTGAGGGGATCGAGGTCTCCAATCATATGAAGGTCGGGTACTGAGTACACATTCTCTGCTGTGAGTAGAATGGTCGCACCACCGTTGTTGGCTTGGAGTGATGAGATACGCATGTTGTTTGCAACAGGAATCGTTCCGCTGCCACCATTTTGTAGCCAATCAGCAAACTTCATCGCGATCTTTTCTTCACTCATAGGAGCAGTGATGTGGAAAACATATTCCCAACCACTGGCGAATGAGCCGTTGGCAGTTGCGGTAGTGTCAATCATTTCGATTGAAGTAACCTCAAGCTCAACTTCTTCTTCGACAACATCGCCTCCAATCTGTCCTTCTGGCAATGAACAATCACGGTTCCAAACAATGACAAATTTGTCATGCTGGAGATTTGTGAATGATGGCTTTGCCATACTAGGAGTGGCAGCCATAGCTGCAGCCCTTGTATCACCAGAAGTGTATCCTGAAAGTGCAAATGGCTTGCCGGTAGCGCACTGAGCACCAACCACGTCACCGTTTACAAGTTCTTTCGTTTCATAATCTGCGCCTTTGGTCATTGCAGTCGTGACGGCACGATATGGGGTATCGTTTGTTTCACTTAATGCATATGAGCCACTACCAGCTCCGGTATTCTCAGCGTCCCAAGTAGCAGTCATTGGGAAGTCAGCATTGTCTGCATTTGCAGCTGTTGCCATTACTCCTTGGACAAACTTTTCAATTGTCACAGTGACAGTTGAAGAGTCGTCTGTTACATAGATTGTCTCAGGGTCACCAGAGAGAGTATTGTTGACAGCAGTGACTACTTTTCCATTTTCGAGAGTAACTGTTGCTACCACTCGCGTTGCTGGTGCAGTTTGTCCGAACTCACTTTCTCGTTCATTTGTCCAATATCCGTCAGTGGCATAATCGAATGTGCCGCTCACATCAAAAGGTGATGAGAATTGTGTGCCCGTAATATCAGCATTGAATGTAGAGAGAATTGCTGTATTCGTCTGTAGGAGTGTTGTGTCAGAGAACAATTCTACAACCACTGATTGCGCTCCCGCAAGAGTAGCGTCAGTGACACCAAAGCCTGCCGTATAGCCAGAGAGGATTCCGTTTCCGGTGTCGTATGAGACGACACTAAAATCTTCAGCGGCTAATGCGCCAGCTTCAATTTCCATAGCTACGCCAGAAGCGGTAGTCCAGGTTCCTGAACGATCGTCGCCAGCATAGTTGTCTGACCAAGTGCCCGACATGGTTCCGTCTGCAGCGATAGTACCCTCAACCTCAAGGATTGTTTGGGGACTGACTGCATCAGGAGTGGCTGTGTAGTGGGCGGTAAACTCAATTGAGTCGCCACTTACAAGGCCGTCCTGAACGGTCCAAAGGTACGTATTGGCACCAGCGGGACTGCCTCCGTGACCAGAAAGATTGCCTGACTCATCTTGAGTAAGGGTCATGTCGTGATCATAATCAGAGCCGAGGTATTCCATAGTGACCACGTAGTCACCAGTGGTATCCCAGTTGGGTGCGGTTGCCAGTGCTGGAAGCACGAGAGCAAATGCAAGTGAGGCGACCAGTGTTGATGCGCCAAGAAACATGCTTAATGTTTTTTTCATAATCTGTTTATAAGAGTTAATGTTTATAAGTAATTGTGCAAGATATTCACCAAACTTTTATTAAAGTTGGGAATCGTTTTGCTTCTTTGTTTCGTCTTTGTTGTCGCTATTGTTTTGTCCTTCTTTTGTTTTGTCCATCTGTCCATTCTTTGAATGGACGTCATTTTTATGATTGTTCATAGAGATGTTTTATTTTTATAATGGGGATATTAATCAGGGGCTTTCATTGGTAATAGTCGACGAAATTATTACAAAGGCAATGAGTTTTAATAGGGGGCCTGAATACTCTAAGCCGCAGGCGCTGGGGTTCTATTGCAAGAATGAAAATAAACGGCGCAGGGTGCTATATATCAGTGTGCTTAAGTCCCGAGGCTGTAGCCTTTCTGAGCGAAAAAGGAGAAAGTAGTATTCTGTGATATACTAGCAATAAGTACGATATTATTGATTTTTGCAATAATTTCCAGAAATGAACTTACTCTGTAGAGGCTGAAATACGTTGACCTGTATAGATATATTTCCAAATTCCCCAACCATTTGTAATTGCTGTGTAATAAGACTGTAGTGAACACGGCTTAGTCAGTAGGAGCAAAATAGGAGCAAACTCATACAAATGAAAAAACAAAACTCTTTGTATATTTGTATATTAAAATAAGCATGAAAAAAATACCTCTAAAAAAAGCAAAAGCGCTCCCAAAAGCGAAGTTGAAAATCATTCGCAGTGACATGACGACGGCGCATGGCGATTACAATCGAGCGCTTTTGCGTCGCGCGTTCTATAAAACAAGCGATAGTGAAATGAGTAAAGATTTGGTACAAACTACTTTTTTAAAGACTCTTCTCTATTTGCAAAAAGGCGGAAAAGTCGATCTCATGCGCAGTTTCTTAAACCACATTCTCAACGATCTGATTGTCGACGAATATCGGCTGCGAAAAAATAAAGCGATTTCGCTCGATATACTTCTTGAAAATGGGTTTGAACCAGGCTTTAGTAATTTTGAAAAAGATATCAACATATTGGATGGAAAGCGAGCAATACTGTTAATTCCTCAACTTTCGAAAAAATATGAAGTGGTGATTCGCTTGCGTTATCTTAAAGGACTGTCAGTGAAAGAAACAGCTCTCATCACTGGTCAATCAGAAAATACTGTCGCAGTCCAGGTGCATCGAGGTTTGGCAAAACTTAAAAAAATGTACGCGACACAGACCTTGCCTTGAGTCTGCATCTCATTAAAAAGCAGTTCTTAAAAGTTATAATAAAAAATAATATGAGTATATTAGTATGGGTTGTATTTGGAGGAATTGTAGGATGGGTAGGATCATTGATTATGGGTACTGACGGTCAGCAGGGTATCATTCTTAACATAGTGGTAGGAGTTATTGGTGCGGTGTTGGGTGGATATGTCATGAACTTCTTTGGAGAGACAGTCGTTAGTGGCTTCAATCTCTATAGCTTCATGGTAGCGCTTGTCGGTGCGGTTAGTCTGCTTGCTTTGGTAAAGCTTGTGCGAACAAATTAATAGTACACCGACATGAAAAGCGCTACTGTTCAGCCCTTCATTATGACAGGGATGATGCTAGTGCTGCTTATGACCATAAGTATGTATTTCTATGTCGTTGATCCAAATCGTGCGAAAAGTAGCTTAAAAATGGCGCAAAGCAACAAAGGTATAGTGCCGGCGTTGGCAGAAAATATTGACACGAATACGTCAAACGTAAGTGTTTCAACAGAAAACCTTCTATCCGCTGGTGCGGGAGACATAACGCTCGAAACGTTTGCCTCTGGTCAGATTAGGATGCCGATAGCCATCAACAGTGGGACAAAGACATGTTCCACGGAAGTGTTGAGAACAGCTCAAATAAGCGAGATTGTACCAGGAATTACGCCTCGTTCGTTTGAGTATGTGAAGGTAATAGACTGTATCTAAGGTTGTAAAAGCTATTTTTGTAGCATAGTAAAAGTGCGGTGGCGGGGTTTGCGGCCCCCC
>CAZUWG010000010.1:16111-21879 GCA_964624165.1 uncultured Candidatus Saccharibacteria bacterium
ATTTCATTTTTTCTTTGTTTTTAAAATTTTTTTTTTTCTAATATAAACTGTGGGGGGCGGGATTTCCCGCCACCGCACTTTTACTATCTCCATACAGACACTTGTAGCGTACGAACGTACGCTGTATACTGTCTTTATGTACAATGATCGTGTTGATGCACTTTCGGCTTTTTATCATCAAAAAAAGCGTCTGCCAAGTTATGCCGAGATGGTTACGCTCTTTGGTTACAAATCAAAGGGTGGTGTGGTGAAATGTGTCGATAAGCTTATAACCGAAGGCGTCCTTGGTCGTGAGGGTGGTAAACTCTACCCTCGGTCGCTAGCTGGCATGCGTACACTCGGCACTATTAAGGCGGGCTTTCCTGGGATGGCAGAGCAGATGAATAGCGATACCCTCTCGCTTGATCAATGGCTGGTGAGAGATCCTCTCGCTACCTATATCCTTGAAGTGGATGGCGATTCTATGGAAGAAGCAGGCATTTATAAAGGCGATTATGTGGTGGTGGAAATGAAAAAACAATTTACCCCTGGCGAGATTGTGATCGCTGAGATCGATGGTGAATGGACTATGAAATACTTACGCCAAAAAAACGGCCAACACTATCTTGAGGCCGCCAATGATGCGTATCCCGACCTGTATCCAGAAGCCGAATTAAAGCTCCACGCTAAAGTCATCGGTGTGGTGCGTCGTTATGATTAAGCAACGCTTTTTTCTTCACGTGGACGCTGATGCCTTTTTTGCGTCGGTGGAGCAATGTCTCCACAAGGAGCTTCGGGGTAAACCAGTTGTAACTGGACGAGATGGCAGTATTGGAGTGGCGCTTAGCTACGAAGCTAAGCAACTTGGGGTGGAGCGCGCCATGCCGATACATCTAATCAGGAAGGAATTTCCGACGGTGACTATGGTCGCCTCTGATTATGCGATGTATCAACTCTACTCAGACCGAATGATAGAGATTGTAAAACAGTACGTGTCGAGTGCGGTGCGAAAAAGTGTTGATGAGTGTGCAATGGAAATTACTGCCCTAGTGAAGGATGGGGAGGAGGCGCAAAGCTTTGCTTTGCGCCTCAAAGAAACGCTCGAAGAAAAACTATGGTGTACGTTTTCTCTCGGCGTGGCTCCGACGCCACTTTTAGCTAAAATAGCTTGTAGCTTAAAAAAACCATCAGGTCTTTCTGTGCTCTATACTTATGATGAGGCGTATCTTTCATTACCGATTGGAAAAGTGACTGGTCTAGGCACGCGTACGTGCGCGCGGCTTCAAAGCAGTGGGGTGTCTACCGTAAAAGAATTGCTTGACGCATACCCTCGTCTTTCGAGTGAATATTCGGTGGTATTGCGAGATATTGTATATGAGCTCTCAGGTGTACCAGTCGCGGTACCAAAGGCCCGCGAAACGCAAAAAAGCATGAATCGCGCTCGCTCATTTACTAAAACCAAAACACGAGGTGCGGTGTACGGACAGGCGGTTACCAATCTCTCAGAGCTTTTGCGTCAGCTGCGTACTTCAGGCCAGCGCACTTCGCGCCTTTCCCTCTCGCTCAAAACTGCTGATCGAGGCTATGTTGCTGACGCGATTGTTTTGCCGCGTCCGACTCGAGATGAGCAGGCATGCGTAAAATATTTTACTGAACTCTTTGACCGTCTATTTTGTGAGGGAATATGGTATCGCTATGTCGGAGTGACGGTCTCTTTACTTGAGGGGGCTGAGGTGGGGCAGCTGGACTTGTTTGGCGAGAGGGTATCTGAAGAAAGTGATGAGATATTATTTTCGGAGATTGACGCCTTGCGTAAGCGTTATGGGGAGTCGATGGTGGTGCGAGGCAGCACGCTCACTTTGCCGCGCCGGCTCGGCAGCCATATTTCACCAAAGACCCACTCGATAGTCCTCGCTCACCCACTCTTGCCCGGAGAGGCGCCGGCGCGGCGACTCCGCTACCCGTATCTCGGCACTGTCTCCTAGGTGCTATGGTGCGGGTGAAGTAATGGGTGTAGCATATAAGTATGAAATACATTTTTCTCATAGTCCTTACGGGTCTACTTCTCTTTGGCGCATTTTGGCTTGGTACCTCATGGAATACTAAAAAGGTCAAAGTACACATGCCGGACACTAAGCAGGTAGTTGATACTGATGAAGAAAAAGAAATGAAGCATGAACGCTATACGAATGATCGTTATGGATTTTCATTCCTTTATGATAAAGGTTGGCGTATTGAAGAATTCGAAAACGGTAATGGAGTGCGCGTTCATTCAAATCAGAAAGCATCAAAACCAGAAGCACTTCATGAAGGAGCTTCCTTGATTACGGTCGATTTTTTGGTCGTGCCTACGTACGCTTTTAGTGATATACAGACCAAAGTGGGAGACATCTCTTATAGTGATAGTAATAATGCGCTTGTAGACACACTAGAAACTCCTCCGCGTTGTCTGCCTGTCGATCGTACCATCGGCGTAAATAATACTATTCCACTCTTTTTATACAGCGCAAGTTTGATGTCGACTCCCACTTATGAAGTGTCAGCGATCGTGACCGATGCCGAATATCTTATTGTGAGTAACGTAGTGTCGTATGAAGAGACGGCAGCCTCTTTGCTTGGTACTGTGCTCGGAAGCTTTGTGCTGGCGGATGGGGTCAATGCAGTCCTGCCTTCGTGTAGCGAGTAGTTGGGTAGGGGAGGAAAGCGACGAGGAGCGAGGCTCCTCGTCGCTTTCCTCCCTACATCGCGTACATGCTATACTTTTCAGCATGATAAAAGTCGTGACCTTAGGTGGAGGAAGTGGCCATGCCCAAGTCTTGAAGGCGCTTCGCACGCTGTCGGCGTTGGAGATAACGGCTGTCTGTCCTAGTACTGATTCAGGCGGCTCTACTGGCGTACTTTCAAGCCAATATGGGAGTGGGGGATATGTTGGGGATGTTACCAAATGTCTGTTAGCTCTTGCCGAGGACGTACCATTTAAGGAGGCAATTTCTTACCGCTTTGGTGACGGGGTGCTCAAAGGTCACACAGTGCGTAATGTCTTTTTTCATGCCCTGATTGAAACCTACGGCATTGAAGCTGCGCTCCAGGAACTCTGGCGCCTGGCACGTATTTTTCCGCATCGGATCTTTCCTATTTCATACGAGCGGGCTGAGTTGTGTGCAACTCTTTCTTTCGGTGGGACTGTGGTGGGGGAGACCGCTATCGACACCATTGCCGCCAACCCACTCTGGCATCCAAACGTACATGCTATCGACGAAGTATATTTAAAGCCAGTTATCAATGCTTGCGAGCCGGTACTGGAAGCCTTACATCAGGCTCAGTATGTCGTGATCTGTCCAGGAGACTTGTATTCAAGCCTCATTCCTACGCTTTTACCTAAAGGGATAAAAGAGGCGCTACAAAGTACAAACGCAAAGATTGTTTTAATGCTGAATATTATGACGAAAAAAGGCGAAACCGACAATTACACAGCCCATGATTTTGTAGAAAAAATCGAAGCGACAATTGGCCGGCGAGTTGATTATATTTTACACAACAACCGGGCACTGCCTGAGCATATTCGTACAAAATATTACGACTCTGAGCAGAAGGTCGAGTTTACGGCGTCCACTCTTGAGAGGGATGAGCGTCTAATAGAAGCGCCGTTTGCCGCACTCTCTTTTGAAGGGTATGTGGTGAGTGATCCTTCCGTCATGAAAGTGGTCTTTGAGGAGCTTTTGAAAGAGCGCGGCTAAATAGGAGAAAAGACGAAAGTGTCTTATACTGGTATCTATGTCAACAACAAATAGTATTCTTATAGGAGGAGCGGTTATTTTGGTAGGGTTTTTTGGGTATATGTGGCTGATGGGTAATAACGAACCTGTACCCGAGGCACCTACTACGGAGGATGTTGTGCTCGAACAAGAAGAAGTGCCGTCAAATGATAAAATCTTTGTTACTTCCCCACTTGATGGCGCAAGTGTATCGGCAGCAGCGCCAATCTCGGTGGCGGGTAATGCACGTGGTTATTGGTATTTTGAAGCGACAGCACCGGTGTCAGTGCTTGATGCTGACGGTTTAGTAATCGGGCAAGGGTATATTGAAGCAGCTGGTGATTGGATGACTGAGGACTTTGTGCCATTTTCTGGAACAATCACCCTTGATGTAACGCCAACACCAGGAGAAGTCGGGCAAATTGTTTTTGCACGCGCCAATCCTTCAGGTATGCCTGAAAATGACGAAGTGGTGGTAGTAGACGTAGTGTTCAACTAAAGTAGGGAATGGAAGAAAGCGGCGGGGAGCGAAGCTCCTCGCCGCTTTCTTCATACCCGCTTCAAAGCATAATCCGCGCTAAAACTCGGCCTTTCTGGCATAGACACTAATAGTACGTCGTTTCCGCGCTCTACCGCGCGAGACGTGCTTGTGTGAGCGGTAAACTTTCTCAATCGTAAATTGTTCACCAAGAAAAGTCAGTAATTCTTCTTCACCATATACATGCTCCGGGACACCCATTACAGGATGAATATAAGTCCCTTCTTCGCGAGCGGGCGCTTCAGCAAGTAGGCGCCGGCTATGAAGATCGCCATCTTTTAGGTGAGTTTTCATAATAAAATAGCCGCCGGGCTTAAGGACGCGATAGATTTCTTCTCGTAAGAGCAGGCGTTCTTTGTTTGATAAAAAGTGAGATGACATCATATCAATCGCCAGTATTTGCGACTCGTCTTCGACTGAAGGAAAGACTCCGGCGATTGTGCGTGCCTCAAACGCAAGTTCATACTGAGCGCTGGCTAGGCGAGCAATTTTTATGGCTGCTCCAGAAATATCAAATCCGATACCTCGCATCCCGTAGGTTTCGGCAAGATGAATCAAATGTCGTCCATTACCACAGCCAAAATCAATAGCGCTGTTGGTGGGGTTGAGGAGCGTGCGACCAGTATCGCGCTCAAGCCAGCGAAGGAATTTTAGAAAATCCTCCGCTGGCGCGTCAGACAGCTTTAAATGACCACCTGAAGTGTACTCAATGTCCCAAAAGGTGGCGCCGTGCGCACGGCGCTTTTGCTTTCTTATAAATGGTCGTTTTGGCATAGTTATGTGCATTAAAGCATAATGGGCTCGCAGGCGCCACATTTTTTGTTATACTGTAGGGGTTATTTAATTTGAACTATCGTATGCAAGAACACATGTGGAAAATCATTACCGGTATCGCAGTCGTCGCCATTGTCGGTGCATTTTGGTACGCAGATCGCGCCGACAAAGCGGCCAATGAAGGCATCGAGCTCACTACCTATATAAAGGGAGGTGAAAACGCCGCGGTCGTCTTGACTGAGTATGCAGATTTTCAATGTCCTGCCTGTGCGCAATCGTTTCCGCTCGTAAAACAGCTTAATGAGAAGCACGGCGATGCGCTTAAGATTGAGTTCAAACACTTTCCATTGATTAATATTCACCCGCACGCTATGCCTGCAGCGAGAGCGGCCGAAGCAGCAGGACAGCAAGGTAAGTTTTGGGAGATGCATGACAAACTATTTGAAAACCAGAGCGCTTGGGCAAATAGCTCAAATCCCGCACCATTTTTCATTCGCTACGCTGAAGAAGTCGGACTTGACGTAGAGCGCTTTAAAACTCAGATGGGAGCGAGTAAGCTCGATGAGCATATTCGAGAAAGTTTTGAAAATGCTCGAGCGCTCGGTCTCTCTGGCACACCGTCATTCCTACTCAACGGCCAAAAGATGGAATTTTCTAGCTACGATGAATTCATCGAACAAGTAGATGCGGCAGTAAACGCCGCTTCCGGCAATGCCACAGAA
>CAZUWG010000011.1:0-21430 GCA_964624165.1 uncultured Candidatus Saccharibacteria bacterium
CTGCCCGCCTCCGCCGGCGACGCCGGGGGCGCCATCGGTGCCGCCATGGTCGTGGGGGGGGGCCCCCGCGCCCCCCCCCTCGGGAAGGGACACACCCCAGACGGCCCCCCCGCCGGGGCCCCCCCCGCCGGGGGGGGCGGGCGGGGACAACGACCCCCCCCCCCCACCACCTTCCCTTTGCCCTGTACTGCCAGTGACGTATACTAAAGAGCGTTAATTGTAAAAGTATAGAATACATAATATGGCTACCCTCCGACCAAAGAAAAAAGACTACGATACGCTCGCGCTTGCTCTCCACAAAAGACATCGCGGAAAACTCTCTGTAGAGAGTAAGGTTTCACTCAAGAGTAAAGATGATCTCAGTGTCGCCTATACGCCAGGAGTGGGCGCTGTGTCACTTCATGTAGCAAAGAAACCAGAAGCAGCCTACACCCACACCATGAAAGGCAATATGGTGGCGGTAGTCTCTGATGGGTCAGCGGTACTCGGACTTGGTGATATTGGTCCACTTGGGGCGTTGCCGGTCATGGAGGGGAAGGCGGCACTTTTTAAGGAAAAGGCAGGGGTTGATGCGTTTCCGATTGTGCTCGATGTCCATAGTGTTGAAGATATTATAAGAGTAGTAAAAGCAATAGCGCCTGGCTTTGGAGGTATCAATCTCGAAGATATCGCTGCGCCGCAGTGTTTTGAAATTGAAGCTCGACTTAAAGCAGAGCTCGATATACCGGTCTTTCATGATGATCAGCATGGTACAGCGGTCGTTGTATTGGCAGGCCTTATCAACGCTGCTAAGGTGGTAAAAAAGCCACTTGCCAGCCTCAAGGTGGTCGTTGTCGGAGCTGGCGCAGCTGGGAAGGCAATCACCGACCTCCTTATTCTTGCTGGTCTTAAAGAAGTGATTGTGGTCGATCGTCATGGAGCGATTGTAAAAGGCCGAAAGGATCTCAAAGGCTACAAAAAAGCTCTCGCTGAGCGTACCAATCCTCATCATATAAAGGGTGAGTTACTGCAAGCAGTGGCTGAAGCGGACGCTGTGATTGGCGTCTCGGGGCCGGGTAGTATTTCTCGCCATCATGTAGAAGTGATGGCCGAGCAAGCAATTGTCTTTGCGCTTGCCAACCCAGTCCCTGAGATCCAGCCGCACGACGCTAAGCGTGCTGGAGCAGCTGTCATCGCGACGGGGCGGAGTGATTTCCCAAACCAAATCAACAACGCGCTGGTCTTTCCAGGTCTCTTCCGCGGCGCACTTGATAAGCGAGTGCGTGACATCACTGATGACATGAAGCTTGAAGCGGCGCGCATTCTGGCGGGTATGGTCAAGAAGCCGACGAGCGATATGATTATCCCGCATATTAGCGAACCGACGCTCGTCAAGAAGATGGCCGGCGCCGTGAAAGCTAAAAAACGCCGATAATACATTTTATATATTCTTTTAAAATGACTAGGTCGCTCGTATGAGCGAGGTATTTACTTTGTGCCCTCACCTTAAGTGCGGCGCTAGGGACTGTCTAGCCCTATATTTAGAGGTAGAATGTAAATTTCTATGTTAGTATATTATGCAACATTATGTCATTTTCGACAATATTTAACTATATCTCTAAAAACCGTGAAAGTCTGATTATTTTATCCATTCGGATATTTTTAGCTTTGGCGGTGGTTGGAAGCATCTATGAGCAAAATTGGCTTGCCGTGTTTGTGAGCGCACTCGCACTTTCTTTGAGCGCTATTCCTGAGTTGGTTCGCAAGCAATACAATGTTACCTTGCCGTACTCCTTTCAGATGTTTATCATCGTCTTTATTTTTGCAGCCCTGTTTTTAGGTGAGATGCAGAGTTTTTATGAAAAGTTTTGGTGGTGGGATTCATTACTACATCTTTTCTCAGGGATAGCTTTAGGATTTAGCGGGTTTCTCATTGTCTATATTTTAGAAAAAACCGAGCGCTTTTCTAGTAGTCCATTTTTATTATCAGTACTGGCTTTTTGCTTTGCGCTTGCTATCGGTGCGCTGTGGGAAATAGTCGAGTTTACGATAGACAGTATATTTGGACTTGATATGCAAAAGTCTAGAAACCTATGTGTACACGCGATTGCCGCCTGTGATACCCGTTTAGGAGTGATTGATGTGATGCGCGATCTTATTTTGGATGCACTGGGAGCTCTCTACGCAGTGATTGTGGGTTATCTCTTTCTTACGAAACGCCACGTGACGGTCTTTAAGCGACTAGTGCACGACTTTGAACAAAAAAATATTCATCTCTTCAAAAAAACAAAGTAACGGCCAGCATTACTGCAGAGAGATTTGGCGCTTTATGCAAATGCGGCCCGGGATGTGTATTTGCGGTGGTCTTGAGTTAGAATCGGGGTCAGCTAAAGTGGGCTTAACCGATTTGGTTATTTTCAGATTCTGATTCGACAGTGTCTCGAGCAGTCATTCTGTTATAGACAATTAATCTTTCTTTTCATTAAAGATCATTTTAGTTTTGTCGTATAGCTCCTGGTTGAGAGACCTTAGTGAGTCAATCAATTTATCGCCAAGCTCTATGTCTCTCATTTTTGGTAATTCTTTATCAAATATAAAATGACTCAGGTTATTTCTTCTTTTTTTAAATAAATCTAGTTCTTTATGGAGTTCTGGAAAGAACATCTTATAGATATTAATTAAGTCACCTAAGGTAGTTGAACCGTTTTTTTTTATACTCCAAATCGAAGTATTCATTATTATTTAAACTCTGATATTGAATAAGCAAAAGCTTATGTTCTAATATGAGCGATAGCCAAATTTCGACAATGGGCACCTGAAGAAGACAAGCCTCAAGAGCGTTATTAGTGGCTTTGTAAGCTGAATACCTTATACAAATTTCATCCACTCTCTTCATCTTCTCTTCTGAGACAGTGTCTAAATACTTTTCTAATCTAGTTAATATTTTTTCCGTCATTTTAAAATGTAACTAAGTTAACACGCAACATAGTGTCTCGTGCTAGCTCTAAGATGCGGAGAGTATGGGATTCGAACCCATGAGGGCTTTTAGACCCTACCTCGTTAGCAGTGAGGCGCTTTCGACCACTCAGCCAACTCTCCATTATTATTCTATTTTGAGTTGGCTTTTGGTCGACAAGTCGTCCACCTCGCGCTGCTCGGATTCAAAATGCTCCCAGCATTTCTCATCCACTCAGCCAACTCTCCATTATTATTCTATTTTGAGTTGGCTTTAAGTCGGGATATAGACCTTGGCCAGCTCGCTGTGGGGTGAGCGCGATTTTTTGAGTTTTCACTCAAAAAATCGCGCGTCGGGAGACAGAATACCATAGTTGCTGCGCTCGTGCTACCGCTAATGCGCGAGCGCGATACACTCGATGTTGGTAAAGGTGGCGGCGCGAAGCGCCGCCACCGCCTCCTTCAAAGTCGCGCCCGTCGTGCTTACGTCATCGATGAGGATGATCAAGGTCGAGCGGTCAATCTCCTTTAAAAGGTCTACATCTACCGCGAAGGCGCCGGCGAGGTTTGTTAGGCGTGCTGCGCGGTCAAGATTTGTCTGAGGCGGGGTGTGTCTGGTGCGTAAAAGAAGTGGTGTAGGGGTGTAGCCCGCGGCTTTGATGATCTCCGTGACTTGATTGTAGCCGCGTTCGCGCGCCCGACGCGAGGAAAGCGGAATAGGGACAACCAGGGTATTTTTAGGCAGGGAGGTCGCGTGCGCCGCCCTGAAGCGATTATTTTTACTGTCGTTTGATGTTGTTAAAAAGAGTTTGAGGGCTGTGCCTAGTAGCAGGTAAGCTTTTTTGTGATGATGAAACTTTGCCTCATGTACCAGAGCTTTTACCAAAGGTGCTTGATAGGGAAGAAGAATGTAAGTGCCATCCACAAAGCGCACCGAGACTAGTTTAAGCAATTGTGCTTTAGTAGCAGTGCGCACCAAAAGCGTTTCTTCTCGCGGGGGAAAGATGATATCAAAGAGCGCCTGGAGATAACGCAGGTATACACCCATAGACACATGGTACACTATTGGTGTTAGTTAGCTATGGCATTTTCGTTTAAGCAATTGTTCTCTTTTTCCTCCTCGGACCGGCAAGGTTCGGTGGTGGGAATTGATATTGGCAGCTCCTCTGTGAAGGTGGTGGAGATTTCTCTTGAGCACGAGATCCCTGAACTCAAAACCTACGGCGAGCTTCAGCTCGGTCCGTATTTTAATAAACCAATCGGCGAAGCTGTACCGTTTGATCTTGAAAAGCACACTACCGCCTTGATCGATGTGTTGCGTGAAGCTGGGGTGAGTGCCGAGCGAGCGGTCTTGAGTATGCCGTTATGGTCTAGCTTTGTAGCCACGCCCATACTTGAGCTTGGGAAGGAGGAGACCGTTGACGAACGTATCCCAGTTTTGGCCAAAAAATATGTACCAGTGGCTCTAAGTGAGGTGGAGCTTGACTGGGCCGAGATTCCAAAGACAGACACTCATCCCGGAGAGCTATTTCTGGTTGCAATGCAAAAAAATGTCGTCACCAATTTCCAGAGTCTGATGGAGCGGGCCACTATAAAAGAGCATGCAGCAGAGCTCGAAGTCTTCAGTAGTCTGCGCGCCGCAGATGCCAAAGAAGATTCCTACGCAATCCTCGATATCGGCGCGAGCATGACCAAGCTCTACATCATCAAAGACGGTGCGGTTGAGCGTCTCCATCGTATTGCAGTCGGAGGAAAAACCATCACCAAGCGTCTTGAAGAGCGATTTGAATCTTTTGAAGCTGCAGAGGAAGCGAAGCGAACTGGCGAAATAGAAAAAGAAGCACTCATGCAAGCTACCGCTCTCACCCTTACTCCGGTCTTTCAGGAGTGTAAGCGAGTACTTGATAAATACAACGCACTCAAAAGTGCAAACATCACTACCATCTCTCTATGCGGCGGAGTGGCTGCCACGCCCGGGATTGATGCTATGGTGCGTGATATTTTCCAAAAGCAAGTAGCGTACGCCAAGCCATTTTCACTTATCCAGCACCCATCTTTTATGGAAGATTTATTGACCGAGCTTGGTCCGGTCTTTTCGGTGAGTCTAGGTGCAGCGTTGCGTTTTGTTGAGTAAGACTGTCCACAGTGTCTGCAAGTCAAGTGACTATGAAAAGGCTATGATGTGTACATATGGTTAATACAGGATCCTTCATCCCTGAGAAGAAAGGAAAGACTGGCTTGGTGCGACGCAAGCGAAAAGTGTATGTACTTAATTACATCGCATACACTTTTTTCTTTGGCGCGGCACTGACTGTCGGAGGTTTATTTTTGTGGAGTGTGTATCTTAATTCACAGATTGAGGATCAATCATCAGTCCTTGCCGCTGAGCGACAACGTTTTAGTCAAAGTGATATTGAGCGCGTGCGCGAGCTTGAAAAGCGCCTTGATCACACTGAAGCACTCTTGCGCGCTACACCGTTTGTGTCACAAATCCTGACCGCACTTGAAGACGCGACTCCTGTGAATGTGCAGATCGGGGCACTTTCTCTCACACAAACAGGCGCGGGCGCAGGACAGGCAAATAACAACTCATTTACCAATGTAGCTGCCTACAACAACTACAACTCATACACTGTCACTCTTGAAGGGACGACCGACTCTTTTGATAAGCTCCTTTTCCAGCAAACAGCCCTGCGTGGCAATTCAATCCTTACTATGGCTGACGTGAGTCAGTTGGCATACAGTACAAATACCGCCAATGCCCAACAGCAAAACCGCACAAACGGCCCGATTACGTTCAGTATTACGACCCAAGTGCCGTTTGGTGCGATTACAGATTTTCGTGGGGCAGCGCAGAATACGCCTGCAGCCGTAGATACTTTTATGAATGACGAACTTGATGCTTTGGATGACGAGGGCATCATTGAAGACGAAGTGCTCTTACTCGATGAGGATAATCAAGATAACTTTTAGCCTATGAATAGTCGAAGTCTCATTCTGGTAGCACTGATCTTGTTTTCCATTTTGGTCTTGGTGTTTTATGTGCAGCCGCGCATCGACGAATTGCGTATTAAAGAAGCAAGTTTGGCAGAGTTAAGAAACACAGTCTCTCAAACGACCGAGCTCAACAACCTTCTCGCCAGCCATCTTGCAAAGGTGGATAGTATTAGAGGGGCTGACCTACAAAAAATTGAACGGTTCCTGCCACAAAACGTGAACATTGTATCAGCGGCCAGAGATATTGCAGGCGTGGCACTCGATAATGGTTTGGCAATAGAAGACCTTGTAGTAGATGAGCCAAAAGACACTACCACCCGTAATGGACAGGTGGATTCTGAAGAAGCCGGCTCATCTCTTGAATACCGGGTTGAGACGAGCACTATGACCTTCAAATTTACTGGTCCATACCAAGATATGAAAACCTTCCTGTCACAGCTTGAAACAAATATCTACCCTATCAAAATTACCGAAATGAATATTGGTCCGCGTGATGAGAATACGCAAGAAGGAGGCGCCCCACGAACCGGATACGTACTGCAAATGACCGTTGAGCTTTATTCATTCAATCTCATGTAATCCTATGTCTACACTCATCAAAAATGTTCTCATATTCGGCGGACTCCTCCTTCTTGGGGTGTTTGGGTACTATCTATTTGTCCTTCAAGGAGATTCGGTCGCTTCAATTACATCAACCGATGTCGATATTGCGGCCGTGGCTGAGCGCGAGTCGTATTTACGTAGCTTGCGCGAGCTGCAGACCATCAATCTAGACACCTCTGTTCTAAATGACGAGCGATTTATTCGTCTAGTTGATTATAGCGAACCGGTATCAGAAGCGCCTGTTGGGCGGCGAGATCCGTTTGCAAATCCAAACTAATTTTTTTCGTGTGGAAGTTCTCACAATCTTACAACAGCAAGACAAAATCACTCCTGACATAGCGACCGCCATTACGGACGCTGTGGCGGGTGGTACACCGCTTGAAGAGGCGTGTCTTGAAGCGGGTGTCGATAAAGAAGATGTGAGGGCGGCGTTTGGGGAACTCTATGGCGTACCGGTCTTTATACCGCGAGAAAATCTGCGCATTCCGACAGATGTGCTTAATTTTATTTCTGAGGATTCGGCCAAACACTATTTCATTGTGCCAATCGAGCAGGTTGATGGTGTTTTGACAGTGGTAGTTAATGATCCAGAAAATATCCAAATCCGGGAGGTGCTCAATTTTGTGACCGGACAGCACGGTGTAGTGTATAAGATTTTATTTGGTCTCAAGCAAGACTTGCAGTCGCTCTTAGGAGCTTATGAATCATTAACGGGCGAAGTAGGTGAAGCGCTGGGTTCAATAGGAGAAGAAGAAACGCCACAAAAAAGTAAACAAACTGCTGTCAAGCAGGTGGCGAAAGAGCATATTGAAGAAGATGCTCCAGTGACTAAGATCGTGGCGACCATTCTTCGTTATGCGGTTGATGGCGGAGCGTCAGATATTCATATTGAGCCGTTTCAAAAAAACGTCCGCGTCCGCTTTCGTATGGATGGACAGCTTCAGACCAGTCTTCAGCTGCCGCTTAAAGTACAGCAGGCGGTCGTGGCGCGGGTGAAGATCCTCGCTTCACTGCGTCTCGATGAGAAACGTAAGCCGCAAGATGGTCGTTTCTCAGCGACTATCGACGGACGCAATATCGACTTTCGTGTTTCAATCTTGCCGACCAGCTATGGTGAAAAAGTCGTGATGCGTATTCTCGACACCGCCAAAGGCGTCCGTACACTTGAAGATGCGGGTATTTCCACTTACAACCTCGAGTACATCAAGCGAGTCGTCAAAGAGCCGTATGGGATCGTGCTCATTTCAGGTCCAACCGGTTCTGGTAAGTCAACCACACTCTACTCGATGCTTAAAGAAGTCGACAAAGAAACCAAAAACGTCCTCTCACTCGAAGATCCTGTGGAGTACGACATCGACGGAGTGAGTCAGTCGCAGATGCGCCCAGAAATCGGTTATAACTTCGCCACCGGCTTGCGCTCAGCGTTGCGACAAGACCCCGATATTATTATGGTGGGGGAGATTCGCGATAAGGAGACCGCTCAGCTGGCAATCCAGGCGGCGCTTACCGGGCACTTAGTATTTTCGACTATTCACACCAACAACGCTATCGGCGTGATTCCCCGACTTATCGATATGGGTGTGGACCCTTACTTGATCGCACCTACTTTAAAGCTCGCTATCGCACAGCGTCTCGCACGGCGAATCTGCCCTGGTGCCGGGAAAGAAATGCCAGTCGCAGGTAAACTAAAAGAAGATATTGATGCCCGCTTTGCATCATTGCCTGAAAAGTTTCGCGATCGTATCCCACAAGCTGAGTCGGTGTTGTATTCACAGCCGACGCCAGAATGTCCTTCTGGTACCAAAGGGCGAATTGCCGTCACTGAATGTTTGGCGATTACGAGCGAAATTGAAAAGCTCATCCTAAACGACGGTTCTGAGCAGGAGATCTATGATGTAGCGCGTAATAATGGCTTTGTCAGCATGGAGGAAGATGCCATTATCAAATCTTTAAATCACATTATTCCGTTTGAGGAAGTGTCGGCGTTTAGTACCAAAATCATGGATGACGATGAGATGATCGAACCGGTTCCTGAGAAAGCTTCTGAGGTAGCGGTCGCGGAGCCAGTTTTGCCTGTCGATAACTACACAGACGAAACCAAGCTTACGCTATAATGAAGGCATGAGTAAGAAAATCCTCTTTGTGGATGATGATGTCTTTTTGAGTGACATGTATCGCGCAAAATTCGAGGAAATGTCGTACATGGTTACGCCCGCCCTGGCTCCTGAAGTAGCCCTTTCTTTACTTGAAAAACACACTTACGATGTGATGATCACCGATATGGTGATGCCGGGCATGTCGGGGCTTGAACTTATAGAGCGAGCACGAATAATCGCACCAAAGCTTCCGATTATTTTTCTTACCAATCAAAACGAGGCTAGCGATATCGCGGCAGCAAAAGAGCTAGGTGTACTCGGCTATCTTGTCAAAGCGGATATGGTGCCGAGCGAGGTGGTCGCGCAGGTAGACGCATTACTTACTAAGCACAATAAGCGCAAAAAGAAATAATTTTATGGCAAAAGTAGACTACGCAAAAGAGCTCAATGATTTGATTGAAATCGTCATCGCGGAAGGAGCGTCTGATATTCATTTCTCAGTCGCAAGCACGCCACTCATTCGAGTGACGGGTTCTTTGATTCCTCTCCTAAAAAAACCAATCCTCACCAACGACGATGTGCTCAGTTTTCTTGATGTGATGCTGAACGATCAACAAATGTCTGACTTTGTGCAAAAGAAAGAGCTCGACTTTTCATTCCAGCATAATTCAGGTACGCGTTTTCGTGGCAACTCATTCTACCAAAAAGGCACTGTATCGATTGTGATGCGTGCGATTCCCGATAAAATCCGCACTTTTGAAGAGCTCAATTTGCCGCCAATTCTTGAAAGCTTTGCGATGCGTCCTCAGGGCTTCTTTCTTTGTGTGGGGCCGGTGGGGCAAGGGAAGTCGACCACGCTCGCGTCGATGGTAGAGCTTATCAATCAGCATCGCGCGGATCATATCATCACCATTGAAGATCCGATTGAGTACGTGTATGAGCCAAAGAAGTGTTTGATTGAGCAGCGTGAAGTAAAAGTCGACACCGACACCTTCGCCAGTGCTCTCAACTCAGCGTTTCGACAGGACGTCGATGTGATTCTTTTGGGAGAAATGCGTAACGCCGAAAACATCTCGGCAGCCGTAACCGCCGCCGAGACTGGTCACTTAGTGCTTTCGACTCTTCACACCAACAACGCAGCTCAAACAGTGGATCGTATTATCGACAGTTTCCCCGCTCACCAGCAAGATCAGATTCGAGTGCAGCTGGCGGGTTCTTTGGCCGGTATCTTTTCACAGCGTTTGATTCCACGAGTCAACGGCGGGCTTATCCCAACATACGAACTTTTGATCAACAACAGCGCCGTCTCAAACCTCATCCGCGAATCTCGTACTCACGAAATCGAAACTGTGATCGAGACCGGCCTTGAGCAAGGAATGATTGACATGAACCGCTCGTTGGTAGACTTGGTGAAGAAGGGGGAAGTGACGGTGGAAAATGCCTTTGCTCACTCTATCAATCCTAAGGCACTCGAACGACTGCTATAATAGACGTGTATGTTATTTTCTTACAAAGCCATTGACCAACACAATACAAGCCGTAGTGGTACGGTGGAAGCGTCCAATATCGATGCGGCAATTGCAGCAGTCCAAAAGCGCGGCTATACAATCACGACGATAAAACCTATAGAAGAAAAGAAAAATATCTTTGATCTGGAGATCAATCTATTTAAAGGTATTTCAAATAAAGACGTCGTCATTCTTTCCCGGCAGATTGCCACCCTATTTGAGTCGCAGGTGTCGGCGCTACGTATCTTTCGACTGCTTTCTGCTGAGACCGATAGCAAGCAGCTGCAGAAGGTGCTCAATCAGATTAGTGAAGACTTGCAGGCTGGTAGCTCAATCTCGCGGGCACTTTCGGCGCACCCTGAGGTATTTTCAACGTTTTATGTGGCAATGGTGCGGGCCGGTGAGGAGTCTGGGTCTTTGGAGAAGTCGTTTATGTACTTGGCGGATTATCTCGACCGTTCGTACGAAATTGTTTCCAAGGTAAGAAACGCGCTGGTATATCCAGCCTTTGTCATCGGGGTCTTTATCTTGGTGATGGGGTTGATGTTGACCTTAGTGATTCCAAAGATCAGCGGCATCTTGCGAGACGCGGGTCAAGAGCTGCCAATCTACACCAAGATAGTGATCGGGGTCTCTGATTTTTTGGTGAATTATATCGGGATTTTGATTGTCTTAACGGCGTTTGGGGGAGTGGGGATATGGCGTTTTGCGCAGACAGATGTGGGCCAGAGATTCTTTGATGAGCTCAAGGTGACTTTACCATATCTTGGCAAACTCAATACCCAGCTCTACCTAACACGTATTTGTGATAACCTGTCGACCATGTTGGGCAGTGGTATTTCTATGATCCGGGCACTCGAGGTGACAGCTGAGGTAGTCGACAATAAGGTCTTTAAAGAAATTCTTGACGCTACGATACTTGAAGTAAAGGCCGGTCGGTCTTTCTCAGAAACAATTGAAGACTACCCCGAAGTACCAGGAGTCTTAGCGCAGATGTCTAGAGTGGGAGAGGAGACTGGTAACCTGGCGGATATCCTAAAGACACTGGCGACATTCTATCAGCGTGAGGTAAACAACAGTGTCGATACGCTCATCGGCTTGATTGAGCCAGCCATGATCGTGATTTTGGGTCTGGGTGTGGCGACTTTGCTCGCGTCAGTCTTGATGCCGATTTACAACCTCACCAATACGATTTAAGGAAAAAAGTAAAGTGCGAAGGCTATTTTGTAGCGCGGACTGCCTTTAAAACGCCTGCGTAGCTCTCAAGACAGTCGGTGGTGTGTCAGTATATATCCCGTGTTGTCCACACCTTTAATACGCAGAAGGTAAAAAGCAGCCTATAATTACTTATAACCACGGCTTTCGTGGAGAGATCGAGGGTATCAGCTGAACACTCGAACTCGAGCATTAACTAACTCTAACTATCTTATAAGATGAAAAAACAATTATTTAAGCAAGGTTTCACCCTCATCGAGCTCTTGGTGGTGATCGCGATCATCGGTATCTTGGCCTCTGTCGTTTTGGCCTCACTTAGTACAGCGCGTGAGAAGGGTGCGATTGCAGCCTTTAAAAGCGAAGTGCAGCAGCTAATAGCTGATACAGCCATCGAGTGTGATGGTGGAACAGAAAACGTAGCAACGGCTGGTAGTCAACGTTCTGGAGTAACCATTTCTTGTACCACATTTATGTCGGGTACTGGTACGACTGTTGCGCCTCTCTCTACCTCTTTAGCTGCCCCAGAGTGTGACGCTACGACCATCTCTATCGATGGCGCGGTATTTCCTTCAGGCTGCTAACGACACCTTATTTGAAAAAGCGCCCACAGTGTGGGCGCTTTTTTGTTTTGGGGAGTGCTATACTTTTCTGTATGGAGCCACTTATTGCCACCCTCACGCTTCCGAGCTGGTATGTAGGATTAATCTGTTTTTTTCTCGGCACCGTCCTCGGGAGCTTTGTGGAGGTGTGTGTTTATCGTTTTAATACTGGCGCATCAATCAATACACCATCGCACTGTCTCTCGTGCGGGACACGTATCCGTTGGTATGAGCTCTTACCCATCCTTTCCTACACTCTTTTGCGGGGACGATGTCGCAGCTGCAGCGCTCGTATTCCCATACAGGATTTCCTAGTGGAGACAGGGTTTGGGATTTTGGTACTGGCACTTTTGTGGCTTACAACTTCGTGGTGGTCGTTTGGATTTTTGGTGGTGATCCTGGCGCTCTTATTGGCAATCTCGCTCTACGATCTTACGCACTTTATCATTCCCGATGTACTGCTTGGCGTTTTGGCAGTAGTGTTGGTGGCTCAGAGTCTGCTTACAAGCTTTTCGATTGAGGACATTTTATTGCAGCTGCTGGCGATGGCGGGGAGTTTCTTATTTTTCTTTACGCTTTGGTATATTTCAGCCGGGAGATGGCTTGGCTTTGGTGACTCTAAGCTCGCGGCGGTGCTCGCAATCCCACTGACGCCATTTTTTGCCTTGTCGATGGTTGTTTTTTCGTTCTGGATCGGCACACTACTTATGCTTTTGTTGATCGCTTTGCGTTATCTACGCTTTGCTTATACCACCAAGCATCTCGATAAAAAACACAAATCATTTACAATAGAACATAAGGTCCCGTTTGCACCATTTTTGGTACTTAGTTTTGTGGTCGTGTACGTGTTTCACTTTACTCTCGCGGACTTCCTCATGTATGTCGTATAATCAACACCAATCCGCTGCTGCTCGTTTCTTTGGCTTTTCTCTGATTGAGGTCATGGTGACGATTGCGATTGTTTCGATCGTGTTGACCATATCTGTAGCTCGTTATGGTTCATTTAATAACGTTGTCTTACTGAAAAACCAGGCCTTTGAAGTGGCGCTCGACATCAGAAAGGCGCAGACGTATGCTTCGTCGGTGCGAGTTGATGACAACAACGCTTCTGGCACCCTAAATGCCGAAGTCTTACGCCAAGAGGTAGGTGTGTCCTTTACCACCTCTGGTAACGGTAGGTCTTTGTATAGATTATTTATTGACCAGCAAAGTAGTCCAAACGTGCGCTACAGCGGAAGTGACATTCTGCTGGAAGAGGTGTTATTTGATGATAGGTTTGAGATTGACCGCCTGTGCACTACTAGCGGTGGAAGTGAAAACTGCAGCTTGACGCAGGTCAATATCTCTTTTGCCCGACCAGACTTCGATGCATTTATTCTGCGAAACGGGAGCAATACGCCTCTAGCAGAAGTAAAAATCGTCTTGCGCAGCCGCAACAACCCCACTTTCACACGCGCAATTATTGTAACGGCTGCGGGTCAGATTTCAGTTGAATAATCATATGTACACTTCATCTACTCAACCACACACCCGCGCCGGCTTCTCGCTCATCGAGCTCTTGGTCTCAATTGCGCTCTTTTCGGTGGTGCTTACGATGTCGGTTGGTACGATGATCGTGTTGCTTGATGCCAACGCGAAAGCTCAAAATATGAATGTCTTAATGACCAACTTAAGCTTCGCCCTCAACTCAATGTCGCGCGAGATTCGGACCGGTTTTTCGTACCATTGTGATTACGGTAGTGTCAATGCCACCGTACCGCTCCCGACTCAGACTAATGACTGCAGTGGTGGGACAAGATTTTCGGTTGTAGAGACCGACAACTCACTCACTGGAGGGCCGCGGGGCACTTATACAGCTGACAGTCGCATTACCTACTATTTTGTCCCCAATTACCATGCAAATCGCAACGGTGCGATCTTACGTCGGGTGGGGCGGGTAGGGGCAGGTAATGCAGCGTTGCCACTCACGAGTGAAGAGATCAACGTAACGGAATTTAGTTTACTGGTTGTGGGTTCTGATCCGGGTCCGCTTGATAGTGATCACTCGCCGCGTGTGCGGCTGATGATCGCCGGTGAAGTCGGAGAGATCGAAGGTCTCGACACGTCGTTTCGTTTGCAGACGACACTCACGCAACGACTTTTAGATATTTAGTATATGAACAGCACACTTCGCACATCAGGATATTCATTGGTAGAGGTTTTGGTCTCCATCTCTATTCTTTTGGTGGTGATTGCCGGGCCGATGACTATCGCCTCGCGCTCGATTCAGTACGCTAATAATTCACGTCTAGAGACGACGGCCTTTTTCTTGGCTCAGGAGGGGGTCGAGTATATGTCAGCCATACGCAACAAATGGGCAATTATCCATTTTTATAATGATGCACAAGATAGCTGGCAATGGGATAGTCAATCTGGGCAACAAATCGACCGCTGTATCGAGCAGTCTGTAGGAGCTTCAACGAAATGGTGCGGGGTTGATACCAGAAACCTTAATCTCTTTACCAATATCGTCAATTGCTCAGGGAGCGCTTCTACCAATTGCCGACTCTTCTTACAGGGCGATGGTCTTTATACGCACGAAAGTGGGGGTAGCGAGACTCCCTTCACTCGTCTCATAAGAGTCCAGAGAGTGAATGGTCATATTTATAAAGTCACCTCTCGTGTTGAGTGGGAAGCAGTCGGCGGCACTATCAAAGATGTAACGCTTGAAACATATCTCTATGACATATACCGATAATACACAAGGAGGCTTCGCGTTGCTTATTACGATCATTGTATTGAGCGTAGTTTTGGCAATCGGGCTTTCGCTTTTGGAAATTTCTTTAAAGCAGATCAACCTCACCATCACCGCGCGCGAGTCTGAGCTCGCATTTGTGGCAGCCAACTCAGGGATTGAGTGTGCACAGTTTTCTCGCTTTCATCGAGAGGTGAGTACCACTTTTGATAATGAGGAGTTTGAGTTTGCATGCTTTGCGCAAGGGGCACGCATTATCGATGCTGTTATCCGTCGCCCTGCAAACCCAAGAGTTTATGAGTATCAAACCCAGTATGATGTCCCGTCCGCATCGGGCGATATGTGTGTCGATATGACCGTGTATATTATTGACAACCGCACCAGTAGCAATGATCTAACATTTAATTTTAATAACCAAGGCGTTGCCTCTCGTGAGTGTCCGGGTAATAGTGTGTGTACCAACATTTTCTCTCGTGGCTACAACCGCGCTTGTGGCGCGATCGGTGACCGTAACACCGTACAGCGTGAGATGACTGCAGAATTCTAGTATACTAAGCGCATGGATAAGCAAGAACGCATCACACAGCTGCGCACGCTGATTGCGTATCATCGCGCGCGCTATCATGAGGATGATGCACCGGAAATAAGCGACGAAGCATACGACTCACTAGTGACTGAGCTTGCTTCACTCGAAGAAACGAGCGAGCTCGATACTGAAAGTGAGGTAAACGTTGTCGGTGGCAGACCAAATGCGGCTTTTGCAAAAGTAACACATAAAGTACGTCAGTGGTCGTTTGGCAATATCTTTGGTGTGGAGGAGCTCTCAGACTGGATAGCGCGAACAAAGCGCGCGCTTACCGATGCGGAATATAAGCAAACCATCTCCTTTGCCGTCGAACATAAAATAGATGGGTTGAAAGTAGTACTTGAGTACGAACAGGGTAGGCTTGTCGGTGCGGCGACACGAGGTGACGGAGTGGTAGGTGAATCAGTCCTCCATACGGTAGCTACGATAGCTGATATTCCAAAAATACTGACTCAGCCAGTAAATCTTTTTTGTGTCGGCGAGGTATGGCTTTCCAAAAAGGAGTTGGCGCGCATTAATGCGCTGCGAGCTGCGTCTGGTGAAGCACTCTTTGCAAATCCAAGAAATGCCGCCGCTGGGTCTTTACGTCAACTTGATCCGTCAGTAACAGCAGCGCGGAAGCTGCGTTGCTTTGTTTACGATATTGATAATTTTGATCCTCAAGAGACCAACCTCACTTTGCCCGCTACACAGATTGAAGAGTTGGCGCTTTTAAAACAGCTTGGACTGGCCACCAACGCCCATAGCGCGCTGTGTCGCAACGAAAAAGATATCGAAACTTACTATCAAAAGTGGATCAAAAAACGCGACACCCTTGCTTACGGCGTCGATGGGGTGGTGATTAAGGTGAATGAAGTAGTAGCGCAACGCGAGCTCGGCTATACCGCTAAGTCACCGCGTTTTGGAGTGGCGTATAAATTCCCTGCTATTCAAAAAACGACTATTGTTCAAGATATAGTGCTACAGGTCGGACGCACTGGCGTGGTGACGCCAGTGGCCGTCTTTTCACCGGTTTTGATTGATGGTTCTACCGTATCCAGGGCAACGCTCCACAATGAAGATTTTATTGCGGCACTTGATGTGCGGGTTGGCGATACGGTTGTGATCCAAAAATCGGGAGATGTCATACCTGAAGTATTGTCTGTGATCAAGGAATTACGCCCAAAGACTACCAAACCGTATCGCTTTCCGACTCGGGTTGCAGAATGTGGAGGAAAGGGAACAATCGAGCGCATTTCTGGAGAGGCAGCGTACCGTTGTGTCTCGATGGATTCACCGCATATTCACCGTCAACGACTATATTATTTTGTCTCAAAAACAGCACTTAACATTGATGGGGTTGGACCGAGAATTATCGACGTTCTTCTGGAGGCTGGACTTATTAAGGATGCGCCGGATTTGTTTTCTTTGAAAGCAGAAGATATTGCCGCCTTGCCCGGCTTTAAAACAAAAGCCGCGCAAAATGTAGTGGCGGCGATTACGGCGGCGCGTACGATTCCGCTATCAAGGCTGATTGTGGCGCTTTCGATTGAAGGTGTCGGGGAGGAGACGGCGCGTGTGTTGGCGGAACATTTTGGTACTATCGAGGGTGTCATGGCAGCGACGAGTCAGGAGCTACAGGAGGTACATGGCATCGGGGATACGGTAGCCAGAGAAGTGGTACATTGGTTTGGTGAGGTGAATAATCAAGTATTTATAAAAGCACTTTTGTCAGAGCTGACACCACTTCCTCCCCAAAAAGCACGCACCACTACCGAGCTCTCTGGTAAAAAGATAGTTTTCACCGGCACACTTCAAACATTGACTCGAAATGATGCCAAAGCGCTAGCCCGTAGTGTCGGCGCGGAGGTCACTTCTTCGCTTTCTAAGGCAACCGATTTTCTCGTGGTAGGTGAAGCGGCGGGCAGTAAAGTGCGAGAGGCTGAACGCTTTGGGACGATTGTGCTAAGCGAAGCAGCCTTCCTTGAATTGGCGCAGAGCTAATTCGATGCTATCATGCGCATATGAATACAGAAGAAGTACAACGGCTTTCAGAGCTGGCCCGTATCGAGCTCACGGAAGCTGAGACAGCGCGTTTCCCTCGTGAACTTGAGGCTATTCTTGAGTATGTGGGGCATGTCAATGAGATGGTGACGGTGGCTGAAGTAAAAAAAGAAGTGGGAGCAGTCTACAATGTGATGCGAGACGATGAGGTGACCAATGAGCCCGAAGCATATACCGCGGCACTTTTGGAGCTGATGCCTGAGAAGGAAGGTCGTTTTTTGAAGGTTAAGAAAATTTTACAGAATGACTAACGAGACTATTCAGACACTGAGAGAGCGCTTTCTTTCGGGTTCATATAGCCCAGAAGATGCACTTTTACATACAAAAAGTGTCATCGAAGCTAAAGACAAAGAGGTGCACGCATTTTTACATCAATTTACAGGTGCGGATCAAAGCGCCAAGGCTGCAGCCTTGGCGCTTAAGGACCAAGGAAAAGAAGCGGGTGTCTTGACGGGAGTGCCGATCGCTATCAAAGCCAATATTATGGTGGAGGGGGAGGTGGTCAATGCTGCATCTAAAGCGCTGAAAGACTACATCGCACCGTATAATGCAACTATTATCGACCGCTTGATACAGGCCGGCGCTGTGTTGGTCGGGAGTACCAATATGGACGAATTTGCTATGGGCGGCTCAACCGAAAACTCCGCCTTCGGTCCCACAAAAAATCCTCACGATCTCTCACGGGTGCCTGGCGGCTCTTCTGGCGGCTCGGCCGCAGCAGTTGCGATGGGGGCGGTACCCGCTGCAATCGGTACTGACACCGGTGGCTCTATTCGTCAGCCTGCGAGTTTTTGTGGATTAGTCGGGTTTAAACCTACATATGGCGCGGTCTCGCGTTATGGCTTGATTGCTATGGGATCGAGTCTCGATCAAGCTGGCCCGCTAACACACACAGTGGCAGACGCGGAGCTTATTCATACGGTCATAGCTGGTCATGACCCGATGGATATGACGACTTTCAAAGCCGGAACCTATCCCACAGTAGAGGTAAAAGACACTTACACCATCGGTGTGCCGCGATCATTCCTTAAGGAAGGTGTGGATGCAGATGTTTTGGCGGCTTTTGATGCGCACATTGCATCTTTGAAGGCGCTAGGGCATACAGTGGTAGATATAGAGATGCCGCGCTTTGAGCAGGGCTTAGCTGCGTACTATATCGTAATGCCAGCTGAAGTATCTTCAAACCTGGCACGCTACGATGGGATCCGCTATGGTGAGCGCATAGACGGTGAAGATTTGCTCGCGGTTTATAAAAAAAGTCGCGCGAAAGGTCTGGGAGCGGAGGTGAAGCGACGTATTCTTTTGGGTACTTACGTACTCTCATCTGGCTACTTTGATGCTTACTATGCAAAAGCAGAAACGGTACGACAGCTGATGCGCGATGAGCTGGCGGAATTATTTCAAAGCGTCGATGCGATTATTACGCCGACCGCGCCGACACCGGCTTTTGCTTTTGGGGCGACTGAAGATCCTTTGTCATTATATAAGCAAGATATTTTCACGGTACCAGTCAACCTTGCCGGGGTGCCAGCGTTGTCGTTTCCTATGGGGGTGGTGACAAGAGGAGAAACAGAGCTGACGGTTGGAGTACAATATATAGGACCACATGCTGGTGATGCGCGATTGTTTGATATCGGAAAGCGCGTATACGATCAGCGCGTCTAATTTATGTCTCCAGATAGCAACGATCTTGTTTTTAATGAATACGGTGTTGATTTTGCGGCTCGCATCGGGAGCTTTGTTAATTTTTTTGGTGGTAACGGTGGCTCGGTACAGAATTGGTTTTTACGTTTTTTTGATTCGTTTGCGGCGTTTTGGAATTGGTTTGCACTCCTGGCGCTTTTTTTGGCGGTTGTTTTATTCTTTTTATTTCTATACGCTTCAAAACGCTACAACGAATTCGCTGATGAACAAAAAGCTCGCATCATTGCCAGTGAAAATCAGTTTGCCCTCGCTCATGGTGTGAAAGCGGGTAATTCTCGACTCGATGATGTGGAGCTGCATATTAGAAGTGACAATCCAAATGATTGGCGGCTCGCGATTATTGAGGCCGATATTGTCCTTGAGGAAATTTTGGAGCATTCTGGATACGCGGGAGCTACGATTGGCGAAAAACTTAAAAGTGCATCAGCGACTTCTTTTGTTACTTTGCAAGATGCTTGGGAGGCGCATAAGGTGCGCAATAAAATTGCACACCAAGGAGGAGATTTTATCTTGACCAAAAAACTCGCTCAAGAGACAATCAATCAGTATCGACGCGTGTTTGCTGAGTTTGGTGTCGTGTAGAAACGAGCGCTGCACATAATTATGTATGTGTGCAGCGCTCAGTTTTTTTATCTCTTTGTCTTTGATGTGTGTCGATGGGAGGACTTGAACCTCCGACCCCAGCTTTATGAGTGCTGTGCTCTAACCACCTGAGCTACATCGACAGTGGAAACAGGTTACTACATTTTCCTCATACTTTCAAATCAAAACTTGCTATATAGAAAGAAGTGCGATACAGTACCAGCACATTTAGCTGTATACAGAAGACATTTTAAGTGTTGTGACTTAAAATCCTCTATTTGGCTGCTGATTGTAATAGTGTAAAAAACATAGCGGGGTAGAGGAAGTGTACCGAGCGGGTACACTCATAACCTCCCGAGGAGGTTGTGGGAAAAGAGATGGTTGAAATAGTATAGCGGGGTAGAGGAGAGGTACCTCGGGAGGCTCATAACCTCCAGACTCCGGTTCGATTCCGGCCCCCCCAACAATGATGTAGAACGAGCGGCGCGGCCTTTGGCCGCGCCGCTCTTTCTACTCACTCTTTGGCGGGAGAGGAATGAGGACACTCGTCTTTCGTTTATACTCCGCAAAGAGTGGGTGCTTTTTAAGTCCCTCTTCCAAGAGAGGAATGCCGGAAACGAAGCAAATAAGTGTCGTGATTACTAGTGGGCTAACGATGCCAAGGAGGACTAGCTCAGTGCCGAAAGTCATCACAAAAATTCCCCACCACATCGTGATTTCACCAAAGTAATTTGGATGGCGTGAAAACTTCCACAAACCCTTCGTCATCAAGGCACCCTTGTTGTCTGGATTTTTGAGGAAGGAATCAAGCTGGGCATCACCGATAGTTTCAAATAAAAATCCAAAGAGCCAAAGAAAAAGTCCTAAGTAAACAAATGAGGTGATGGTGGTGGCTTCTAACACAAACAAAGCTGCTCCCAGACCAACGACGCACATCAAGGCTCCTTGAAGAAGAAAGACCTGCAAATAGCTGCGTAGATAAAACCAGCTCCATTCTTGACGCCAGCGTGCGTAGCGGGCATCTTCTGGCTTTTTGAGGTTTTTAAGAAGAATGCGTAAAAAGAGACGGGTAGCCCAGATTAGGACTAAAATTGTGACCAGTAGAGCCGGCCAGGTCCCTTCGCCGGTAACGAAAGCTATGACCACAAATGTGGCGATGCCTGGCCCCCAGAGAACATCAGCGATATCATTACGTTGAAATAGGTATGACAATAAAAAGCCGACATGGATCAAGAGCAGGACGCCGAGTAAAGACGGCCAGAGCGAGCTTAGAAGATCCATGTTTTGCCAATGAGAAAGCTGATATACGCGACGCTGGCCGAGAGGATGGTTCCCCATATGATGTCGACCACTACCACCGACACAGGCCAATCTTTAAGGGTAGAAAGATTGGTGAGGTCGTAGGTGGCGTAGGTAAAAAAGCCAAACGCTGCGCCCAGGGCGATAGCCTTCATCGCATCATTTGCGAGCAATGCCGGGTGTACTGCAAAGAGTAAAATACCGACAATAAAAACCAGATAAAACGCAATCGCCACTGGCCAATTGACCGGTCCAAGAAATGCTGAGAGTTTTGACTGATAAAATGAATTGGCGACCAGTCCAAGCCATAGCATGTCGATGAGGAAAAACACCGGTATGGTGGCGAGGTATAAATAAAAATATTGAAGCATATAATAACGTATAGCAGAAAGCCACCAAGAGGCGGCACACAACGTGTGCCGCCTCTTGGTGTCTTTTTCGCGCCAGACGGGACTCTCTCCTTACAGGAGCAGTACAGGTTGTCAATATTTTTCCTCACGTCAAAATATCAGTCAACCTTTTCGAGTCCC
>CAZUWG010000012.1:0-3199 GCA_964624165.1 uncultured Candidatus Saccharibacteria bacterium
ATGCCGTTTGTCACCGAAGCCATTTGGCAGGAACTGCCAAAAGAAATGCGTGACGCTGAGCTGCTCTTAGTGGCAAAGTGGCCTTCAAAAAAATAACATGTCTTCATTTGATAATTTTATTTCACGACACGAACGCATCACTGAACCGAGATTTACGTATGACACTGTAGAAAATAAGGCCCAACTAAAATTGCCAAATGGAACTACTTTGCACTTATTTAATCTCAGTCGAAAGATTGACTTGCCGTTTATTCACTATACTGCCCAAGATGACACTGACGCCTTCTATACAGTCACTGTGATTCACGAAAATATTGCTGACCGTAATGAAATTTATAAAGTAACTAGGGGTAAGGAGACTATTTACGAAGTCACCAAGCACTAACCTCTCCCCACAAAATGGCGGGCGGTGCGTAGCACCGCCCGCCATTTTGCTACAATAGAGCTACATGGAACCGCATATTTTTATTGCGTTGGCAGCGGGCCGTATACCCGCTCTCTTCTGGCTTTGGTTCTGGCTCGGACAAGACTCGCGTGAGCCTGAGCCAAAACGTTTTATCATCTTTACTTTTTTAGCGGGCATGGCCATTGTCCCGCTTGCCCTCCCTATACAAAAAATGATCCTCACTCACTACGACGGTAATGCCATTATTTGGCTTTGGGTAGTAGTGGAGGAGGTCCTCAAGTACATTGTGGCGGCGGCAGTAATCTTATGGCACAGAGAGGTAGACGAGCCGATTGACACCCTTGTCTACATGATCACCATCGCACTTGGCTTTGCGGCCCTGGAAAACGCGTTATTTATTTTCAACCCCCTCGTCGATGGCAACATTCGCGAGAGTATCGTCACCGGGGCTTTCCGCTTCCTTGGTGCTACCCTTCTCCATGTATTGGCTTCGGGCATTGTCGGTACTGCCCTCGCCCTTTCATTTTATAAGAAAAATAATATACGAATTATTTTTGCACTCAGCGGTCTTTTTATCGCCATAGTCGTTCATGGTCTTTTCAATATCATCATCATGAAAGGCAGCGGCGCGACTATCTTAGGTATGTTTTTTGTCGTTTGGATGGGTATTATCGGACTCTTTTTCTGTTTTGAAAAAGGCAAAAAACTTTACCGTCTGTATCCACGAAGTGTGGGGAGCCGGCGGCAAGGATAGTGGTATACTGTACCTATCACGTTAGTAACGTAGTCAAATTGTACGCATGAAAAAACCATCTTTTATAGAACGCCTCACTGGAAATATCTCTGTCGATAAATACGACGATGAGATGTTTGATGATGAGATAGATACCGCACACCCTAAAGAGCCCACCTATCAAGAAGATACATGGGAGGAGCAAGAGCAAAAAGAGCCCGAAGAAGGCGAGCTTCCTATCGACATGTATCAAACCAACGACGATGTGGTGATTCGTGCACTCATCGCTGGAGTCTCTCCAAATGACCTTGATATTTCAATTACCCGCGATATGGTCACCATTCGTGGCCTACGTGAAGATTTGCAAGAGGCGGGTGATGACGACTACTACCACCGCGAACTTTTCTGGGGTTCATTTGCGCGTACAATTCTTCTTCCAGAAGAAATCATTATCGATGAAGCCGACGCCAATGAAAAGCATGGCCTATTAGAGATTCGTCTACCGAAGGTTGATAAAAACCGCAGCACACGACTAAAGGTAAAAAGTAGCTAACTCATAAAAGCAGCGCGGCCTTTGGCCGCGCTGCTTTTTTGTGCTCAGGGGCGGGTTCGAACCGCCGACCTATCGCTCTTCAGGCGAGCGCTCTACCAACTGAGCTACCTGAGCAAACGTCAATCATTGTACCCTTTTTTGTGTTTTTTTCAAATGATTAGAAGCTGTTTTTCTCTGCATTAAAAATAGTATCAAATTGCTTCCAGCCAGGAATTTCTTGAAGCCCGGTACTGAAGGTTTCGTACGAAGAGCCAAGCGCGTTAAAATACGGCTCTAGCAAGTAGAAATACAACGCAAATGGCAAACCAATCAAGACTACGTACCAGACGATACGCAGCCAAAAACCCCATGTCAGGCTGCGTTGCACCCTTTTGAGCATGCTTTGGTTTTCTTTAATAAGTTGATTATTTTCTTCAAGGAGGACCTCGATACGAGCCTGTTGTTCTTCTGGTGTCATGCGTGTAGTATAACAAATTTTTACTGCGAGAATGAGTAAATATGCTAGAGTATGTGGGCGGATAAAAAGCCCTGCTTTTTATCCGCCCACATACCGCCCTCGTAGTTCAATGGATAGAACAACTCCGTCCTAAGGAGGAAATCTGGGTTCGACTCCTGGTGAGGGCACAACACAACAGCAGCGCGGCCTTTGGCCGCGCTGCTGGTGGTTTCTCGCACCTTTCCTTACATTCCTAAAAGTTCTTTTACCTTCTCTTCATCAAAGCCTACCACCACATCGTCGCCAATACGAATGACCGGCACTCCCATTTGACCAGTAACTTCAATCATTTCTTGGCGTTTTTCTAGATCTGATGCAACATCATGCTCAGTAAACGCGATTGAGTTTTCAGTAAAAAATTCTTTTGCCGCGTGACAAAAATGACACGCCGGGGTGCTATAAATTGTGACTTGTTTTTCCATGTAAAAAATTATAGCACACTACCAAAATCGCCACCACGGACTGATCTCAACCTGCACTTCCCTACGCTGCGTCGCTGTTTTAGTACTCGTGTCTTCCGGCGCATCCAACAAAATAATAACAGACTCGCCCTCCTTCGCCACATCAAAGTTTTTGCGAATCTCCGCTTCGATACCTGCCTCAGATTGGATATATTGCGCCTTATTCAGCACTTCCTGGTGTCGCGCTTCAAGCCGCATCTTTTCTTCCTCGACCTCTTTACGGCGTTCAACCATATCCTGCTGTACTGAAACGCGCTGGTAGAGACTCACCGCTAGAAGCACGCACAACACTGCCACCAGCACCAATAAGGCTCTCGTTTTCCAAATCTGGGCATAGTATTTTTTACTCCCTATCGCCATCGTGGTACTATTGTACCATTACTTGCTAATGGTATTTGTGAAATGAGTTTCTTGTTTGATAAACGAGCGAAGCGCGCTATGAAGTGGATGTGGGTAGTGATTGCTATCCTTATCATACTTAGTATGGTGTTTGCGTTTTCTGGAGGGATTGGGGTGTAGTGAGTCAACAAAGGGGGCGGCGGGCCTTCGG
>CAZUWG010000012.1:3209-20594 GCA_964624165.1 uncultured Candidatus Saccharibacteria bacterium
ACACAACGCGGGGGGGGGGGGCCCCTCGCCCCCCCGCCCCCTTTGTTGACTACATCATTTTAGGTATTTGTTACTCACCTTTCATCATTTTCATAAAAACATCTTGCGGGATGTGCACTTTGCCACGCTCAAGAGCTTTTGCTTTTCCTTTCTTTTGCTTCTCTCGAAGCTTCATCTTGCGCGTGATATCTCCTCCATACAAGTGAGCCGTCACATCTTTACCAACCGGCGACTTTTTCTTAGTGGCGATAATCTTACCCATCACTTTCGCCTGAATCTTCATCGCAAATTGCTGCCGCGGCAACGCTTCATAAAGCTTTTCTACCACCGCTTTTGCTTCGGTATCAGCACGAAGCATACCCACTACCCGGGAAAATGCCGGCACCAGCTCCTCAGCCACCATCACATCCATTCGCGCCACATTGGCTGCTCGCATTTCAGCAATCTCATATGAGAGCGAAGCATACCCGCTGCTGGCATTTTTAAGCTTATCAAAAAAACCACGCATCAGCTCTCTAAGCGGCATCTCCACTGCCAAAAGCGTCCGCCCATCGCCAAAGAGCTCGGTGGCAATCACCTGCGCTTCGTGTTCATATAGAAGCTGCATCACATTTCCCATGTACTCACCCGGCAAAATTACCTGCCCCAAGATCCACGGCTCTCGCACAGTAACCTCTCGCTCTATGTCTGGAAAACGTGACGCAGCGTATACTTCTTCCACCCGTCCGTCTGGAGTCGTAATTTCGTAGGAAATACTTGGTGAAGTGATAATGATATCAATGGAGAACTCTCGTCGCAGTCGCTCAGTCACAATCTCCATATGGAGCATACCCAAAAAGCCACAACGAAAACCACGCCCCAATACACCAGAGGATTCCTCCTCAAATGACAACGAGGAATCCGAAAGCCGCAGTCGGTCAAGCGCCTGTCTTAACATAGTAAAATCATCCTGACTTTCAGGAAACACACTCGCCCACACTACTGGCGGCACTTCTTTATAGCCCGAAAGAGGGGTGGCGTTACTTTTTGCTTTACGTAAGGTATCTCCGACATTCGCCACACCAGGCTCTTTAATGCCAGTGACCACATAGCCAATTTCACCCTCTTCGAGTCGCGAAACTGGCTTCTCGTCCGGCGAAAGAATACCTACCTCCAAAGCAGTAAATCGCTTGCCACTGACTGCAAATTCAAGCTCGTCACCTTTTTTTACCCCACCATCAAATACACGTTGGTAGACGATAACGCCACGGTGATTTGAATACTGGAAATCAAAGATGAGCCCTCGATACTCTTCTACGGTCGCGGGTGCCGGCGCTGGGATGCGAACACAAATTGCCTTCAATAAGTCTTCTACCCCTTCGCCCGTCTTGCCAGAAGCGGCCAAGATATCTGATCGTTCACATGCTAAGAGTTTCATGATTTCTTCACTCACCTCGTCAATACGAGCGTGCGGGACGTCAATCTTGGTCAAGACCGGAATAATGGTGAGATTTAAATCTTTTGCCATCTGCAAGGTGGTGAGTGTTTGTGCCTGTACTCCTTGCGTACTATCGACAAGTAGTAGTACACCCTCGACCGCCTTCAGCGCTCGCGACACCTCATAAGCAAAGTCGATATGTCCAGGCGTGTCGATCAGGTTGAGTGTGTAGGCCACACTCTCATAATCAAATTGCATCCTTACAGGTTGGAGCTTAATGGTTATTCCCCGCTCGCGCTCAAGCTCCATACCGTCGAGCACCTGTGCTTTCATTAGCCGAGGCTCGATGGTATGGGTAATTTCGAGCATGCGATCAGCTAGAGTACTCTTGCCGTGATCGATATGTGCAATGATAGAAAAATTGCGTATGTGTTGCATAGATAGTGGCGTTACTGTAACGCAAAGCGGGTAAAAAAGCTAGATAAGATCTTCCTCCGGCTCGATGACGTCAGTCTTAAAGAGCCGACGCTCCACGGCATCCACCACTTCGTGAAGCTCCTTCGAACCAAGCGCATAATACCCAAGCAGCACGCCACACACCCCTATAAACCCCGCTAACGCTCCTTGGATAAAGATCCCAATGAAAGTATCTGTCTGCAGGCCATTAACGACAAAATTGAGTGTGGTATAAGCGGCCAAGGCCCCCATAATACTCGCAAATAAAGCATGGTAAAAACGCGTCCACAATCCAGTAGCGGGAATCTTGAACTTTTTAAAGAGCATGACCAAGAGTAACAATGACTGCAAAATCACCCCGCTTGAATACCCGAGCGCGAGAGGCAATACCTCAGACCCAACCACATCCGTCACACGGAATACATCGGAGATAAAGAGCTTCATTTCTGGGTGAATTTGATACACCGCCAGAAAGACTACCGCCATAAAAATAGAAGCTAAAGATGTCCAAAAGGTAATATAAAGCGGAGTACGAGTGTCTCGTCCAGCGTAGAAAGCGCGTATAAGAAGTAGGTTGAGTGATTGTGCCACCAGAGAAAACATCAACACCGCAAACACTGCTGCTGTCAGTCGTGTGTCGGACCAATCAAAAGATCCGCTTCCCAAAATGACACGCACCAACTGGGCACGCAATACAATACATAAAAAAACAATGGGCACAGACCAAAAAATAATATGCCGAATCGCTGTCATGATATGGTGGGCGAAGGCTTGCATTTTTTGCTCATTATAATAAGCAGCCAAAGATGGAAACGCAGCGACCGAGTAGCTCACGCCGATGATCGCCAACGGCACTGACTGCAGGTTGATAGCCAGTTGCAACACCGCCACAGATCCTACCACCAAAGTACTGGCGAGAATTACCAAGACAAATAACACGAGCTGATTGAGTGTGAGAGTGAGAGCGCGAGGCAAGGCCATCCGCACAATATCTTTAAGTAACACCACATCGGGTGAAAGCGAGAGACGAAACTCCAGACCTTCTTTATACACCAAGGGCACCTGAATCAAACCGTGGCAAAGGGCGCCCAGCACCACCCCCCACGTCAGTCCTGATAGCCCGTACAGCGGGTAAAGCACTGTAACTCCAAAAATAATTCCGAGATTGTAGACAAGCGGACTCACTGCATACAATACAAACCGGTGACCTGACTGCGTAATCACACCCAGGAGACTCGACACACCAAGCAAAAATGGCTGTAATAAAAGTATACGACTCAACAGCACAAGCGCTTCTTGATCAAGTGCATACGGAAATAAATATGCCACCAAGGTTGGCATAAGAAAAAACAAAATCACAGCCAAGACACTGTAGACCAGCACAAACACTGAAAAGACATGGGACAAAAAAGCCCGTGCGCCCGCCTTATCGCCCTTAACCAAAAAACCAGACAAAAAAGGAATTAGGACATACACTGAAAGGACGGAGGAAAAAAGCACAAACAACAAATCAGGGATCTTGAAAGCAGTGTAATACGTGTCTAGCTCACTACCTGCACCAAATTCGTGGGCTAAGACACGATCTCGGACTATCGCAAGCATCTGGGACCCGAGCGCAAAAAACGCCAAGACATATGCCGCTTGATGCAGACCCTTAACTTCTCGATACAAAATTCGTACTACGCCACGAACCATACGCTATTCGTTTTCAGTATTAGTAGCAGACACAGTATTTGGCGTCGTGACCACCTCTCCGTCCGGCATCACCTCACCTTCTTCAGTTGTGATATCTTGCAGCTCCATTTCTTCAGCTTCGACAACACTCTCTGGTGTGACCGTGACACCGTTTTCGATAGCAGCAATTGCCTCAGTGAGACGAACATTTTCGCCATTGTCCGCCACTAAAGATCGCAACAGAGCGAGTGCATCTGCAGTATTACCTTGCTCAGCCATAAGGAGGGCGAGGACAAACTTTGCATCAGCATACTCACTATCGACGCGAAGTGCTTCTCGCATAAAGATTATTGCCTCATCAGGGCGCGCAATACGCATGGCAGTCAGACCCATTTCGTAGAGTAGATATTGATTGTCGCTATACCACGTAGCAAGTGCCGCCATAAGCGAAACTGCTTCATCAGGATCATTATTCGAAAGCGCAGCTTCAATCGCCATCGAGTACGCAGGGAAGTGATTTGGTCGCACTACCAACGCCGCCTTAATCGCTTCGTTCAGGCCGTCTCTGTCATTCTTCAGTGCAAAAAACTCTGCCTGTAAAAGAGAGTGGTTCGGATGCTGTGGACTGAGTGTATCAAGCGTCACAAACACGTCATTGAGATCACTCTCTACGTCAGTAAAGCCTGCGCGGTAGAGCATAATCATCAGGACTGCTTTGGTTCTTTGATACGTTACTTCTTTCGGGTTGGCTGCTACCGCCACTAAAATAGCGTCACGCGCTTTGGCGGCTGCATTTTGAAACGTCAAAATTTGGTCCTCAGTCGGCTCCGCTACCAGCACCTCGCGCATACGCGTCAACTCAAGTTGCGAAAGCGTATAAGCGATTTCACTATCAGGGAAACGATTGTAACTCTCTATCAGTACCCGCTCCACCTCAGCCGGATCAGACATGGTCGCTAGGGCTTTATTTGAAGCTGATACAGCGAGATAGTGGTTGGTGAAAAACACCATGCCACTAATAGTCCCCAGCGACGCGGCAGTAATCAGAACAAAAACGCCAAGTCGAAAGAGTCCACGTTCTGGAATACGAAATCGTGTGACCGCGCGACGTTCGAGAGTGTGTTCGATACTGAAAAAAATACCGAGAAAGATAAAAAAGAACAGCAAAATCGAAACAGCCACATTGAATAAGAAAAGTACACTAAAAAGATAAAGTGCTCCTACCAGCGATGCCACGAGTAAAAACCGTGCCGTCGGGTCTTGTGGAAGCGGTCGCTGCACAACACGCACTCCTAAAAATAACAGCATATAAAGTATAAAGACCCATGCCAATACTCCCAAAATCCCCAACTCAACTACTGTAGTACTCAAGTAGCTATAACCATTATCAAATGATGCGTTCCAGTACTCTGTCTGGTAAATGAGCGGATTCTTATGCTGTTCCCAGGCAGTATTAAAGTAATTTGGCCCCACCCCAAAAAGCGGGTCCTGCTTAAAGACTTTGGTTGCAATCTCAGTCGTGGAAGTAAGAGATGGATATACTTCCATATAAGCCACCTGCCACGAAGCCGGCACGACCGTTCCTACCAAAGAACCGAAAAATAGCATACCGACCGAAAGCAATGCCGCCAAACCCACAAACACGCGCGCACTCATCGCCACTGCGCTCCCCCGATCGGTGTACAGATAAAATAGAAACCCGGCCGTTAGTACCGTCAACAACATCCAAAGCAAAGTGACGTTCACCATTAGTAGCGTAAAGAGTGCGATCGCCCCAAGCTTAAATAAACCTACTCGATGCCACCGTCGAAGCGGCAGCATCACCAACGCTAGTGCAGTCAAAAGAAAGATGAGGATCGCGAAAATACCGATGTTGTTCCAGCTACCCATCGGGGTCGCGGTCAGGGTACTGAATGCTCCGAGCGTGCGCGGATCAAAAAGATCACGAAACACCACCTTAAAAATACTAAAAATAAAAAGCGCACCTCCGCCAAGGAGTAGTGTGGTAAAAAATAGCGTTAGATACCGTTGCCGCTTCGCAAATACAAACGCGCCAATACCACTGACCACCGCCACAACCAGTGTCGCTCCGGCATGTACAGGGAGATTGGTCCCGACAAAAGATTCAAGAGCATTCCCTGAAAGCAAGGCTGAGAGCGCAGTCACCAATGCCAATAGCATAAGTGCCGACATCCCCAGATTGAGCCGCAGCGGCACTACCCGGCGCGTCAGTGTCAGCAGCATGCCTGACACCAGAAGTGCTAGGAGCGCCCCTGCGATAATGAGTACCTTACTGTGCGATAACGTGATAAACGACTGCGGAATAAACAAAAGCGGCAACAATCCAAACAATACCGCCACTAGAGACGTAAAAGCGGCTACTACACCGCCGTGCGCCTGCGCATTGACCGTCGTTTCTTTGACGGCATCAGGTCGAAATTCGTGCATCATATCTATGTAGAATAACATACACAAAGCGACCCGCAGGGGTCGCTTTGTGTGCATATAAGCCGAATTCTGTCGTGGATGATCATTTACCTAGGATGTGTGTTACCACACACCTCTGGCGGCTCTCTCTGAAACCAGAGCACGGCCTTGCACACAGGTAAGGATTTAGCCGTTTCACCTTATATGTTTCCATATAAGCTCTCCCCGAAGGGAGCCTTTGGCTTTCGCCTTAGGCGTCTCTGCTCGCACCTCGTGAATTACTCCAGACGGGCGTTACCCGCTAACCTGCTCCACATTGCTGTGGGTGTGTTCGGACTTTCCTCACCACATTACTGTGGCGCGATCATCTTGCTCGATTATTATGCAATAATTTTGTATTTAATACAAGGGCTCGCGCAAATCGGCTGGCTGGATAGTCTCGGGAATATAGACAATATCTCCTACGACTATGTTGTTGTTTCGAGTGAAAAACGCCGGTGTTTCAATCACAAACCGCACCGGCTCTCCAGCTGAGAAGGCCTCCGGGAAAGTTTCTGGCTTTACGTCTTCTTCGATATGCACTACCTGATATGAATTGTTGACCCACAGCATATCGATTGGTATCTCCATATCCTTCATCCACATACTCCAGTTGTCATCGCGATCGAAGATAAAGAGCATCCCTTCGTTTGCAGCAAGCGAGGTGACGCCACTTAGACCCTGCGATCGCTCATGCGGCTCGTCTGCGACCGCCACGCGCAGCTGCGTATTGCCAATTAGAAGCGTCTGTTCCTTGCCTTCCTCAATATATCCCACGATATTATCTTGGTAACGCGCCACTCCGTACCACAACCCTCCAAGGAGTACGATGACTACCAGTACATGTCCTAAAAAACCATCTTTCATATTATTTAGTATACCTTACTCAAAAGTAGAGTCTTGGTAATTAGCCAACACAGCGTCAATCGCGGCTTTATTCTGATCCCATTCTGTACTTTCTCGCGTCTTTAATTCTACAGTAACAGCCGGGACACCAAGTGAAGCGAGCCAGCCTTCGGCATCTCCAGTGACTTCGTATGCATCAAAGGTCGGCACCGCACCATAGCCAGCTGCGGTCGCGTACGTATTCATTAGCACTAAAGTCTCCGGCAACACCCCATCTTTACACTCAGAAGCGTAGACATTGTTTGCTTGGCTATGCCAAAACACCACTGCCTCTGGCAGTGCCGCTCCGAGCACAAAATCACGAAGCGCGGCTGCTTCTGGTTCTGAAAACGCACCCGTCCCGGCGTTCACTGTCTGTCCGCGCCACATACTCTCCGGCTGCCACTTGCAATCAAAGTTGCGGTTGAGGTCGACATCATTGGCATTGAAGCGACCAAGACCAGTGCTGTAGTTCGGTGCAATATCTGCTACCGCAAACTCTCCTTCCGCTCCTACCGCCGCCAGTCCATCTGGATTTAAGACGGGAATAACACTAATTGTCAACTCATCAGGCAGATCTAATGTCTTTAGATACGCAATCGCTTGATAAGCCAGGAGCACACTATTCCATTCGTATCCACCATGCACCCCGCCGACAAACAACAACCGTTTTGATCCATTGCCGAAGGTGTACGCTTCGATCATTCTCCCTTCTACGGAATATCCGATCACTTCTATTGTTGAAGTAGCGGCTGTACTCGTTGCGGTGGTGGTGGCATTTTGAGGTGGTGATACGACCTCATCTTTAAGCCATTGACGTTGTAGGCCGAAAAAAAGTCCCGCCAGTACCAGCGCAGCAAGGAGCGCAAAAAGCGCTCCTTTCACTGCACCTCTGTCTTTAAGTAAAGCGTACATACACTCTACTGACCTTCAGTCTTAAACAACTCGAGGATTGCCAAGACTCCGGCCCGGTTTTTGTCCCATTCAGAGTTTGTGTGATCGCCAAGCAACACACTAATAGCTGGCACTTTTTCCTTCGCAAGCCAGTTGGTCATATCGCCGGTAATGGCATAGAAATCAAATTCATCTTCATAGTCATAATTTGCCGCACCTGCATAAGCAACCATAAGATCTCTCGTTTCATTCATTACGCCATCGCCACAGTTTGAGGCAAATACGCCACCGTACGCTGAGTACCATACGACTGCAGCTTTGATATCGTTTTTATTTACATATGTACGAATCGCCTGCGCTTCAGGCTCTGAGAATGCCCGGTCGCCGCCGCTGACGGTGCGATTTTGCCACACACCCTCTTTTTTCCATTCGCAATCAAAGTTGCGGTTGAGGTCGACATCATTGGCATTGAAACGACCCGCGATACGCTGCGCGTCAGTCACATTGGCTTGATTGAACACCTCTTCACCGCCGCCGCTTGTGGTTTCTAAACCGTCTGGATTGAGGAGTGGAATAACTGTCACTTTCACATTACTGGGAATAACTTCTGGATTTTCTGAGAGATACTCCATAAGCTCACTCGCGACCGATACGGTATTCCATGCATAGCCTCCATGAATACCACCGACAAACAAAATCTCATCCTCACCAGAGCCATAGTGATAGGCTCTGATTTCGGTACCGCGTACAGAGCGGCCGATTGCTTCTTCTGTCTCTGACGGCTTTACTTCTTCGAGGGTAGTGGTCGCCACTGTTTCATTTTCTGTATTTACTTCTGGACGATTTGACGTGTCAGCCGTATCTTCCTTTAAGGTCAGATAAGCGATTACTCCCATCACTAACAATGCTACTGCTGCGATTGCGATAATTATCTTTTTCATAGATATTAAGTATACCACAGCACGCAAAAGCGCGGTAAGTGAGGCGTAGCCTCACATACCGCGCTTTTCTCTACTCCGTTGTGCGACGAGAGAGCGTAGTCAATACTATGCATTGCGTCATCGAGGGAGTACCTTGCCTCATCTTCGTCTCCATTATCTAGAGCGTCTTTCGCATCATCTAGGTAATCTTCTGCATCATCGAGGTAGTCTTCGGCGTCGCCGACATCCTCATCATTATCTTCCGCGTCATCAAAATCATCCCATGCGTCATCGAGTGCGTCCTCCACCTCTTCCAAGTAGTCTTCTATTGAACCGGCAGCGGCCCCTAGCTCATCGAGTGCGTCTTCGGCTTCTTGTTCAGCGTCATCAAACTCTTTTTCTGCCTCACTCTCGTCACTCTCAAGGTAGGCTTCAAGTCCATTGAAGAAGTATTCAAGCGCGGAGAAGAGATACTCACGTGCGTCTTCATTATCATCCTCATCTTCTACTTCGTCTTTAGCATCACGTAAAAGTGTAATCAAATCTCCTAATTGCTTTTCAAGTCGAGTAGCGCCAGTACCTGATGATACGTCTGGGGTGTCTGGTGTTTTATCGCCATTTTGGAGTGCTTGGATCGCAGTAATCTGCTCTAGGAGTTTTGCGATATCATCACTCGACTTCGGATCACTGTTGGTGGGTGTTTCGCTACTACTTGAGCTACCACTTTTAAGTGACTCATATTTTGCGCGAGAGAGCGGACCAAAAAATCCAACTGCTGGAGAAAGCTTCTCAGCGGCCTGCCATTTTGCCACAGCCGCTTGAGTAAGGCTTTGGTATTGATTGGTCTCACGACCAGGCGATCCTACTCCCGAACTAGCCACGGTGTAACCTGTCTCATTGAGAAACTTTTGCAAACAACGCACATCTTCACCTTCATCTCCAATGTCCAAACTACGCGTAAATGTACACGTAGCTGCACTGGCTGCAAACGGCACTACTGCTAAAAGCGCTAAGGTCATCAGCGCTGCTACTTTATATCGATCAATACTTTTTATCATATAAATATATTGTACAGCAGTGGTGGCGCTGCGCTGCCTGTGTGTGTGCACAGAAAGAGGGCGAGGCCAAAGGCCTCGCCCTCTTTCTGTTTACTCATATCATCTACTCTGTGGTAACGCCATCAAAATGTTCATCATCTTGATCAGCTTCTTCTTTAGTCTTGTGCACTGTGCCCTCTTTATGGTGAGACGGCGCATAAATAGTATAAAGTGCTAGCGGTTCATGCTCTGAAGTGTTCGTCACGTTGTGTGTGGCACCAGCCGGTACCACCACTGCATCGCCATCTTTCACCTCGTACTCAGTATCATTTATCAACACTTTTCCTTCTCCCGCTTCAAAACGAAAAAACTGATCCCCGTCTTCATGCACTTCTTCACCAATCTCTCCGCCCGGTGGCAGCGTCATCAAGACTAGCTGCATATGCGCGCCAGTGTATTCTACGTGGCGAAAATCTTGGTTGGCGATTGTCTTCGCTTCGATTTCACTATGGTATCCTTTTTTCATATATCCAATTTAACTTACGCGGATAATCACCTGTAGTATAACACCTATCGCCTTTCACGCCTACGCGCCACAAACCGTACCACTTGCATTAGATAGAGTGCGGCAAAAATCACGATTATGACGTTGCCGATAGGGCTCATATATTTTTCTGCCACATGGTAATCATCAAATACATAGTAGCCAAGCAAAATCAAAGACGTATTCCAAAGCGCTGTCCCCAACAGCGTTAAAATTGTGAAGCGTAACGGCGACATTCGCACACTACCCGCCGGAATCGAAACAATCGAGCGTACAGTGGGAATCATGCGACCGAAAAATACCGCTGCACTTTTGTGACAATCAAAAAACCGTGCTGCCATCTTAAAATCACTGGTACTGATTGCAACATAACCGCCATATTTATCAAAAAAACGTTCCAAAACCGGCACCGCGACCATCCATCCGACCAAAAACCAAAACGCCGTACCCAACAACGCACCGAGTGTCGCTACCACAATCGCAGGTAGCAACGACAGCTCGCCCACCGCTGCCAAATGACCCACAAATGGCAACACTACTTCAGATGGAATGGGCGGAAAAACATTCTCAAGCACCATGAGAAAAAAGACACCCCCATAACCCCCCTCAGATAAAAAACTTAAAATCGCATCAGACATTATGTTTTAGTATACCTGGTCTGGTGGTAGTTTTTTATTACCCTGTTTATAGCGCTATAAATAGCATCATCAAGGCCATCACCGCCATAAATATATCTTCAAAAAGCGTAACCCGCGTAAGCGGGACGGTAAAAGCCGTACCTAGGCACGCGCAGGTGGTGATGGTACCGCTCTTTAGCGCTTGGTATACACTTTCAGCTTTTTGTATAAAGAGCAAAAAGACGAAAAGGCTCACGGCAATTGGCCATAGATTCAAATAAAACAAGACGCAGAGCAAGAGCTCTAGAAATGGATAGGCGGCCGCATACCAAAGTGAAAGACCAGCCAGTGCATCGTATTTACGATAAGACGCAACAAACCCGCGCCATGAGTAGACCTTTAAACCTCCAAAAAATAAAAAGTACCCCGCCATAAAATACTGCATCACAGTATGGATGCTAAACCCGTGCCACCAGACGTGAGCGAGAGTGAAAAGGGTGACCAAAAGCGTCACCAGTATGAGTGGGGAAAATAATTTGACGTAAGAGAAAAACACCATACGCTTATTTGCTTGCCTCACACGATACGGAGTGTCACGAAGCAGCTCATTGATCTCTCGCGGCGTTGGCGTTTCTTTTGTAAAAAGCGTCAAGGTGCCAGGGTAAAGACGCACCTTCACGCGCTTAAAGTGTGGTGCCAGGAGTTCTTCCACGCGCGCCACGCACTCGTTACAAGTCATGTGCTCCAGGAGAAATCGGTATTTCATATCCAAAAATTGTAGCATGGATCTGTCCTGAAAACAGGACTCAATACCCAAACAGCAAAAAGCCCTAGCCTTTGCTAGTTTTTGTTGTGGTTACCGGACAGGGACTCGAACATTACATGTTCAGTACACCTTGTCGTGATTATATTTCGTCACCTCATAAAATCTCTAACAAGGTTTTCGAGTCCCCTTCCTAAAAGTAAAACACCACACGCGAGGTGTGATGGTTTACTTTTAGGTTACCGGACAGGGACTCGAACCCCGATCGCTTGGACCAAAACCAAGTGTCCTACCATTAGACGATCCGGTATGCGGTGAGCAGGGCGGCAAAGCCGCCCTGCTTGTGGCCATTAGACTACCATACTTTTTTATTTTTTTCAGCTCTTTTTTACAGGCAAAGATTTTGCACTCGCCTTTAAAAAGGCCGTAAAGAGTGTGTGCGGACGAAGCGGCCTCGCCTTCAGTTCTGGATGATATTGCACCCCAAGAAAAAAGGGGTGTACTTGAGAAGGAAGCTCCACCACCTCCATTAAAGTCTGGTCTGGTGACGTGCCGGAAAATACCAATCCCGCATCGCGCAGTTTTGCTACGTACTCATTATTCACTTCAAACCGATGTCGATGCCGCTCACTGATATGGGCACGTTTATAAGCACTGTGCACAATGGTGCCTGTCTGTAGTTTTGTCGGATACGCACCAAGACGCATGGTGCCGCCCATATTTTTTTCTTTCAATTTTTTGCGCTGCTCCTCCATCACGCCAATCACCGGCATCATAGCTTTTGGATCGATCTCTTCCGTAGTGGCGGCTTTGAGCTTTAATACATTTTTAGCGTATTCAAGCACCATAAGTTGCATACCGTAACAAATACCAAAATACGGTATCTTATGAGTGCGTACGTATTCAATGACCTTAAGTTTTCCTTGTACACCCGTCTTTCCAAAACCACCGGGCACCAATACCCCATCAAAGGTTTTTAGTACCGAAAGGGGTGTGCTGCCATCTTCAAACGAAAGCGAGGAAAGATACACAATCTTTGGCTTCAGGCCAAGGTGATAAGCTGAGTACTTTATCGCCTCAAGCACCGATATATAAACATCCGAAAGTACGAAGTCGCCTGAAGAAAAGTACTTGCCGACCACTGCAATCGTCACTTCTTTGGTTGCCGCTTCTCGCTTTTTAAGAAATGCTTTCCAAGGCGTGAGAGCTGCCTTTGTACTACACGGCAACGACAGCAGTGCGCACAATCGCTTGGACACACCCTCCTTTTCAAATAATACTGGAATGTCATAAATACTTGATACGTCCGGTGCGGCAATCACATCCTCGGCTTTCACATTACAAAATGTGGCGATTTTTTCTTTGCGCTTTTTATCAATCATCTCTGGCGAACGAGCAATAATCATATCCGCAAATACTCCGACGCTATTGAGCGCTCTCACTGCTGTCTGAGTTGGTTTTGTTTTCATTTCACCGATACTCCCCGGCACCGGCAAATACGACACCATCACCACCGCTACATCGGCAGGAGATTCCGCCTTCATCATACGCACCGCCTCGAGAAATAATACATTTTGATACTCACCGACCGTGCCGCCTACTTCAGTCAGCACCACGTCGGCTTTTGCATTACGTCCCGCCGTTTTGATACGCTCAATCACCTCAAGTGGAATATCGGGCACCACCTCAACGTTGCGACCGCCATACTTCAAGGCTCGCTCCTTCTCGATCACTGACTGATAGACACTCCCAGTGGTCATATAGTTGATGGCTGGCAAATCGATATCAAGAAACCGTTCGTAGTTACCCATGTCTTGATCGGTCTCAAGTCCATCTTCAAGCACAAAACATTCCCCGTGCTCGGTCGGATTCATTGTGCCGGCGTCAACGTTTATATACGGATCAATTTTTATTGCCGTAACAGAAAGGCCGCGAGCCTTTAAGAGCTTCGCGACCGATGAGGCTGTCACTCCTTTCCCGATGCCACTCATGACACCGCCGACGACAAAAATATATTTAACTGTTTTTTCTGTTGTCTTGGACTTAGGACCCATATTAAACACGCAAATACCGAGAGACCGCCATAGTACTTGAAATCAGTCCCATTAAGATTCCCGATCCGACCACAATGCCGAAGATGCGAGCAAAATTTTGTACGAAGTACGCAAAAATATCAAACTGTAAAAACGCAGCGGCTGCCGGACCAAGCCAGAGAAGCGTCAAGTACAAAATCAGCAAAGCAACAACCCCTGCAATAAATCCATACATTACTCCCTGTAGCATAAACGGCCCTCGGATAAAGGTGTTGCTCGCCCCCACCAGTCGCATGACCGAGATCTCATCACGAGAAGTGTAGATAGCGAGGCGAATTGTGTTGAAGGTAATCATGACCGCAATCACTACCAAGACCGCTAAGACAATGACACTCGCCTGCTCGAGCGCAGTGTTGATACTATTGAGCTTATCGATCGCACTACGGTTTTCATTGTAATTGACGCGGTCAATTAGCGCGCTCCCGGTATTGGCTTGTTGCTCTTCAAGAAATTGCGCCACGCCAGCGTATTGTTCTGTTTTGGTAGCACGAATCGCAAGAGATGCTCCCAGTGGATTTTCTCCGATTTCTTTCAGCGCCTGCAATGTCAGCTCATCTCCGCTATGACGCTCCTCAAACGCCGCGAGTGCATCTTCTCTTGAAGTGTATGTCACTTCAGCTACCTCCGGCAGTGATTTGAGCGCTGCCTCTAAAGCCTGCACGTCTTTTTGATCTGCGTTAGTGGCAAAGTAGACGTTGATATCAACTTTTTCTTGTACACTCTGCAACACTGAGCCAAATAATTGATCAAGCAAAAGTGTACTTCCAATCACTAGTAAAGCGATCGTCATCACAAATACCGACGCCAGTGACACAAAGCCATTGCGCCAAAATGCGACAAAACCTGATCGTACTATTCGTTTAAATGCAGTCCACATAATAAAAATAAATCAAAATTACAATACGTATTTCCCATCTTTATCATCACGCACCAGCCGCCCTTCATCCATGGTGATGACGCGGCGATTGAGCTCATCGATCACCCCTTTGTTGTGCGTGGTCATAATGATAGTAGTACCAAGATCATTAATCTTTTTAAGAATTTGCACCACCTCGTAGGTAGCGATCGGGTCGAGGTTGCCGGTTGGCTCATCCGCCACAATAATATCTGGCTGGTTTACAATCGCACGTGCGATGGCGACGCGCTGCTTTTCACCACCTGAAAGCTCACTTGGAAAATTCCATGCCTTATCTTCAAGATCAACGAGCGCAAGGGCCATTGGTACATTCTCGGCAATCTCTTGGTCGCTGCGCCCATTTGCCTCCATAGCAAAGGCGATGTTTTCATAGGCAGTTAGGTGTGAAAGGAGTTTGAAATCTTGAAAGACAGTACCGATCTTGCGACGGTATTTTGGCAAGCGGACACGAGGAATCTGATGGACATCAAGCGAACCAAAAAACACCTTACCATCTGTCGGGTGATCTTCGGCAATTAACATTTTTAAGAGTGTAGTTTTTCCGGCCCCTGAGTGACCGACAATCGACACAAACTCATTCGGATCCACCTGGAAGGTAACTTCGTGAAGCGCGGTCGAGCGACCATCATTGTAGCGCTTGCTAACATTATCAAAATAAATCATATGTAACGTTTCTTATTCTAACCCATGTCGGATAGTGCGTCTATGAACAGCTGTATATCACCAGAAAATACGGCCTCAACGTTGCGTATTTCTGTATTGGTGCGATGGTCTTTCACGAGCTGATAGGGATGAAGAACATAACTACGGATTTGACTCCCCCACTCAATCTTGAGACTTTTCTCGACCGACAGTCCTTCAAGCTCGCGTTTTTGTTGCGCTTCACGGAAAGCAAAGACACGCCCCGCCAAGAGCGCTTCGGCTTTTTCGCGATTGGCTTGCTGGCTGCGCTCAGTACTAACATGAACCGAGATATTGGTTGGAACATGCGTCATGCGCACCGCCGTCTCGCGCTTGTTGACGTTTTGCCCACCTGCACCGCTGCTTTTTGCGAAAGAGATCTCGACTTCCTCTTCCGCCAGCGCTACCTCGGCCACATTGGGAATGTCTGGTGAGACAATAACAAGCACAAAGGATGTTTGCCGTTTGCCGTTTGCATTAAAGGGTGATATCCGTACCAGCCGGTGAACGCCCGACTCATGCTTTAAAGTGCCATAGGCGTTTTTACCCTGGAGCTCGAAAGTGATGTTGCGGTAACCGTTTTGATCATTGGTAGTACTATCAAGCACCGTCACTCCCCAACCCTGCGCTTCACCGTAGCGCTGATACATTTGCGTCAGCATGCGCGCAAAATCTTCGGCGTCATCACCACCAGCGCCCGCGACGACCGAAATGACTGCGTCATTTCGGTCGTATTTCCCTTTCCCTTCAGAGGCATCCTTAAGCTCCTGCAGCTCTTTAATCATTGCCTGCGCGCTTTTTGGATCACTCCAAAAGTCGGGCTGGAGCATAGCCTGCTCGATCGCAGCTATTCGTTCTTGTGACATAGTAAAGAGTATAGCAGAAATGCTGTATAAGCGGGCGAGGCAAAGCCTCGCCCGCTTATGCACACCCCACCACGTAAGCCCTTGCCAAATAGTCTGTTTAGGAGTATAACGAAAAAAGGAACGATTTTTTTTAGGGAGAAAACAGGACATGACGACAACCGCAACAACGGTCACGGCTGAATATCATCAGGTCAAGGGAGACTTGGTGGCTACTTGCCCCAGATGCCAGCACCCCACATCGGTGCTGTTTCCAGGGAGCGCAGAATGCTCAAAGTGCGGCGAAACACTTGTGGTTCAAGTGCCGCAGCGCATTGAGCACCGCCTACTCGCGTTCAAATAGCGATTCGTCACCACGAAACCGGCGCGCGAACAGCGCGCCTTTTCCTTTATTTATTACGATTCTTAGGAAGCAAAAAAGCCGTGTTGATGCTGTGTCAAATATTCACGCTCCTCTTCTGTAGTCGTACGGCCGAGCTGCTCGTTGCGATGTGGATAGCGTCCAAAACGATCAATGATCTCTTTATGAATACAGGCAAACTTGAGTGCCTCTTCGTTGCCTAGCTTGGCAAAGAGTTCAAGTGATTGTTGTTGCGCTGCTTTTGATTCACTGTGCATAAACGGCATATAGAGAAATTGACGCTCTGCGTCTGTAAGCACTGCCTCGACACCAACCTCGAGCGCGGCTTTGGCTAGCCAAAGCGCCTGTTCATCAAACGCAAATGCTTCTTTTTGACCTCGATATATATTGCGTGAAAACTGATCAAGCACAATTATCTCTGCCAACCTCCCCTGCGCGGTGGTACGCCAATCAGCACACCGCTCTTTTGCGACTGCATGGTGTACAGGCAAAAATTTGTTTTTAATCGTTGCATCAAGCGCTTCGCCACCGCCAAACCACTCTTTTGGCGTGAGTTCTTCAAACCAAAAATGCAACACTTCTTGAAATGCGAAATCAGACATATTGAGCCAATGTCCGGGATTGAACCGGAGACCTCGTCCTTACCATGGACGCGCTCTACCGACTGAGCTACATTGGCAAATGAGGGAACAAATGGAAGCTTGCTTACATTTGGACCGAATGCAGACAATGCAAGCTTGTCTTACATTGGCAAATGAGGGAACAAATGGAAGCTTGCTTACATTTGGACCGAATGCA
>CAZUWG010000012.1:20694-20949 GCA_964624165.1 uncultured Candidatus Saccharibacteria bacterium
GACAATGCAAGCTTGTCTTACATTGGCAAATGAGGGAACAAATGGAAGCTTGAATGGAAGCTTGCTTACATCAGCAATCACCCGTTCGTTATCCTAACAAATTTTCCGAAAAGCACCAAACAAAAATTTCCTAAAATCGTAAGTTGCAAAAATAAGAAAAAACGCTATACTTTCACTCACTTGCGCTCAAGAAATAACATTTGCGCTGGTAGCTCAACTGGTTAGAGCACCCGCCTGTCACGCGGGAGGTTGCGG
>CAZUWG010000013.1:0-2603 GCA_964624165.1 uncultured Candidatus Saccharibacteria bacterium
AGCCATTCCCAAAGCCAGCATACATACAATTATTATTTGTTTCATTGGTTATATACTGCAGTTTTTATTAAAAAATGTCAATGGCGATAAAGGATAAAGTGCTCTATTTTCTTTTTCGTTCCCCTTCCTTAAGGAACTTTTTTCGTAGTCGGACACTTTGCGGACACACTTCTAGATATTCATCATCCTGCATAATTTCCAGTCCAAGCTCAATTGAGAGCTTTTTCGGCGGAGTGAGAACGATTGCATCATCACTACCAGAAGCACGCATATTGGTGAGCTGCTTGCCCTTAGTTGGGTTGACCACCATTTCTTCTCCCTTACTGGTATTGCCGATCACCATACCTTCATACACTTCAGTACCTGCGTCGATATATAGCTCACCACGATCTTGCAAACTAAAGAGTGCAAAGCCGAGCGCTTTACCGGTCGTCATACTGGTCATGCTGCCCACTGGACGTTTCTTAATCTCGCCAGCATACGGCTCAAAGCCGACCACTCTTGAGGCTAAGATACCTTCACCTTTGGTATCTACCACAAATTGATTTTTGTAGCCGAGCAAGCCGCGAGTTGGGCCATGAAAGAGTAGTCGCACTCTTTCTCCATCTGGTACGAGATTTTGCATAATAAAAGCACGGTTTGACAGACGTTCAATGACGGCTCCTTGCGCCTCATTTGGCACATCGATGGTCACCTCTTCAAAAGGCTCAAGCTTTTTACCATCCTCTTCCTTAATGATCACTTGCGGCTGCGAGACAGACATTTCATAGCCTTCGCGCCGCATGTTCTCGAGCAAAACTGCAATGTGCATTTCTCCGCGTCCACGCACATCAAATGTGTCGCCATTTTGCGTTACCTGCAACCCGACGTTGATTTCTAGTTCTTTTTCAAGACGTTCACCAATCTGACGACTCGTAACATACTTGCCCTCTCGCCCTGCAAACGGTGAGGAGTTGACTAAAAACTGCATCGCGATGGTAGGTTCTTCTACTGCAATAGCGGGCATCGACTCAACAGCTTCGTCGCCAGCCAGAGTTTCGCCAATATTGATCGCAGTCAAACCAGCTACCAAAACGATATCACCCGCAAATGCTTCTTCTACCTCAATTTGAGACACGCCTTTGTAGATTGCTAGCTTCACTACTTTTGCTTTATAGCCTTCTCCTGACTTTGATTTTACAAATACCTGCTGCCCCTTTTTGATACTTCCTTCATAGACACGCGCCACAGCCAGACGACCAAGGAAGTTGTCATAGCCGAGATTAAACACCTGCGCTTTAAGTGGCTCACCTTCGACGTACCCCCGTGAAGCCGGAACGTGCTCAAGTACAACGTCGAGCACTGGCGACAAGTCTGAAAGCTCTGTATCAAGTGAACGGGTTGATTTTCCATCTCGTCCAATCGCATACACCACTGGAAATTCGCTCTGCTCGTCTGTAGCACCAAGCTCCCAAAAGAGCTCCAGCACCTCATCTTCCACACGCTTGGGGTCTGCGGCTGGTTTATCGATTTTGTTGATGACCACAATCGGGCGCAGACCTAGCTCGAGTGACTTTTTAAGTACAAAGCGCGTTTGTGGCATTGGGCCTTCTTGCGCATCCACCACCAAAAGTACTGAGTCGATACTACGAAGTACTCGCTCTACCTCAGAGCCAAAATCGGCGTGACCGGGAGTATCTACAATATTAATTTTTGTCCCTTTGTATTCAACAGAGGTGTTTTTGGCATAGATAGTGATCCCGCGCTCTTGCTCGAGCGCATTACTATCCATACTTGCCCCCGCTTCGCGAGAGCCTGTTTGTTCCATAAGACCATCAGTCAAGGTGGTCTTTCCATGGTCTACGTGTGCAATAATTGCGATGTTTCTAATTTCCATAGTATAAAAAGTCATTAAGGTGTCTATTGAACCACATCCTCAGAAAAAAGCACGTCAGTTGGACTTTTTAAGATTGGCGTACTGCTACTTTCTTCTTCTTGAAGATCAATCGGATCGGTATGGGTCTGAATGAAAAATTCCCACACACGTGCCAATGTACGCACAGGCTCGCGCATAGCTGTACCCTGACAAACATTAATTACATAATAGTTATCACCATAATACACTGAATAACGAATATGATTTTGTTCTGTGTTGCTGCAGGCACGATCGCCAACTAGTAAATCTCCAACTTTTAAGGCATCTTGTACTTCGGCATTGAGATTGCGAGAGATAAGTCCGTCAACAAATTCCCCATCAAATCCAAGATAGCGATACGAACGGTCTTCAGTTAGAGAAAAAGCTCGACAGTCATCATACGGCTCACATTCGCCATACTCTTCTGCATTAATAGTGTATGGGGTGATGTTTTGATCTTGCAGTTCGTTAAGGTAAGGATTTTCTACGTACTGCGGGACAAAGACGGTGGTATAGAGCCACACACCACAAAAAAAGCCGATAATCGCCGTCAAAGAAAGAAAGAGCCAATCTGAATGCATGTCAACAGTATAACAAGTTTGTGACATATGACGCAAAAGGTATACTGTGGGCCAAGGCGGGCGCGGCGAATGCACAAGCCCACTGCGCCGCCCCCCCCCCGAAAAGTTGGCGAGTGGGTTTATGGGCA
>CAZUWG010000013.1:2613-20669 GCA_964624165.1 uncultured Candidatus Saccharibacteria bacterium
AAAGGTGCTGGGAGCACGTTTCATCCGACTGAAAGGAGGTGGACGACTTCTAGTATATAAAGCGGAGAAGTGGCCGAGTGGTTTAAGGCGCACGCTTGGAAAGCGTGTTGGCGGCAACGCCTCGCAGGTTCAAATCCTGTCTCTTCCGCAAAAATTCGAACTTTGTTTAATACACACCGCAAATTTAAACTGTGTGCTTGAAGGTGCACGCACTTACTTCGAACGTACTGACCTGACTCAGACACAGGCTATCTATTATCTAAACATAACAATCCCATATCTACCATTTTCAAAAAGATCTTTTTTACCAGCCTGAAATTCTTTGATTCGCCTCATTCCAGCAGGACTAATATTCTTCGGTAAGTCATTTATATTAAACCAATGAGCATCATCGAGTTCCCATTGCATTTTAAAATCAGGTGCAGAAAGTTTAATGACAAATATATACACAGTATCTAGTTTTCCTTCCTGATTTGACGTATACGTCCCGAGCTTGAACTTAATCTCTATTTCATTTAGGTGTAATTCTTCCCTTAATTCCCTCAAGATGCATTGTTCTGGATTTTCTTCTTGATCAATTTTTCCGCCAGGCAAAGACCAGTAAATAACATTAATATTCTTGACAAGCAGTATGTTGTTGCGATGCAAAATAATTGCCCGAGCACCGTGTGTTTTTGGTTTAAAAACGTTCCAGTAACACTTTATAAGCGGATGGGAAATTTTATATAGGAAATACTTCACCCCACCATTTTAACATTTTGGCATTCGTTTCTACTCCTCTGAACCACAAAGGACTGTTTGCAATTCTCACCAAATTATTCTTCTCCAAACACTTCGATACAATCCACATTGCGGGTGTTAACCAGCAACATTCGGCCATCGACGAGTTCCATTTTAGTAAACTCATCTTGCTTGATGGTGTCTGTTTTAATGCCTTGAAAAGTGCGCTTATTGCCACCAGAAAAATGAATAATTTGAGTGACTGTTTTACCTTTTGACTCCACAGTTGATTTCAGATTCATGCTACTATCGTAGCATATTGTGTTTGAGATACTATAGTAGTGGTATAATGATCTGTATATTCATAATTTGTTTATTTTTATGCAACTCGTCACTCTTGAAAGCATGCCCGGTAAGGAGATAAAGGAGGTTATTGGTATCGCGCGCGGCAATGCTGTGCGCTCACGTAATGTAGGGAGTGACATTGTCGCCGGACTTAAAAGCATCGTAGGCGGGGAGCTGGCTTAATACACAAAACTCCAGGCCAGCGCCCGCGAACAAGCGTTGCAGCGTCTTGAGAAGGACGTAGTTCGACTTGGCGCTGATGCAGTGCTTGGAGTACGTATGACCACCTCAATGATTGCCGCTGGCGCTGCTGAAATCTCAGCCTATGGCACTGCTGTCAAATTTTCGTAATATGTTTTTTTTGTAATTTTTATTCTGCTTTTAATTGTAGTCGGGGTATATCAATACTCCGCCAGGAAAAAAGAAAATTTTGAGGAGCGAGATTTTTAAAGATAAAAGCGGGGCGTAGCCCCGCTTTTATCTATTTCTTGACCGTTACGGTACTGGTCGCACTTGCTATTTCGATCTGTTTTTCTTTAGCAAATTCTGTCTTAATTGAGCGCATAATACCATCTCGCACACCGCGGCGGCGGCGTGCTTCGACCACGTAGCGCGCATAAAGACTGGTCCAATTGTCGGTAATCTCCAGATACACATGAGGGTCAATATCATCAGTCTGCATGTAGTATTTGGTTCTCAGGTGGGAAATTTCTTGCATCGCTTTCATGGAAATGGTGTTGGTAGCATCCTGTAGTATGCCAGAAAGTATTTTTTCAGCCTTTACCCAGTCACTTTCGTGTGTAATAGGAATATGGATTTCATCCCAAATAAATGAATGGTCGCTCGTATAATTTTTAACATCTTTTGTGATCACTTTTCCATTTGCGACCCGGACAATTCTCCCGGTCGGCTGGTCCCCACTGACCCACTCTTTTATTTCCAGTAACGTCGTGAACAAAATACCGATATCAATCACGTCTCCGTACGCCGTATCTATCTGCACTCGATGCCCGACTTTATACGGACTGCGCAGTAAAATAATGACTCCACCGATAATATTTTTAAACAAATCTTGGACCGCAAACGCGACAGCCGCAGCAAAAAACCCGTACGCAGCCAAGAGTGTGTTCGAGTCTGGTAGCCACACACGCAGCACAAACAATGTGGCCACTAAGAGATGGGCGATTGTGAGAATCTTCTGAAGCGAGTAGCGTATGCGGCTGGAGTCCAGGTGCGTGTAAAGTAAGTAATACAGTCCTACTTTGAAAATAAAATGTGACAGGGCCAGCGTGGCGAGGGTAAGCGTTATTTTATAATAATCTGGCCCTGTCCACGCATCGAGAATGGCAGAGACAAAAGCGAGAAATGCGAGCGCCAACGAGACCATGAGTGGTCTAATGATTCGTTTCATATTTTTAGTATAGCAGGAGCGAAGCACTCCACAAGCACAAAGCTGGGCGAAGCAAAGCTTCGCCCAGCTTTGTGCCACCCTCTATGCCTTTTCTCGCAGACGACGAATACGCTCTGCTGCCGGTGGATGTGTCTGAAAAAGACCGCCCACCTTCTTCCATACCGACTGCTTATCTCCGCTGAATGGGTCTGAAATAAAAAGATGAGCTGTCGCGTGACTTGCCGATTTCATCGGACGGGCAGAGCTAGAAATCTTTTCCAGCGCTGAGGCCAGCCCTTCTGGATAACGCGTCAAAAGCGCTCCCGTTGCATCTGCTAAGTACTCTCGTCGCCGTGAAATCGCCATCTGCATTAGCTGAGCAGCAATCGGAGCCAGGATTATCCCCACAATACCAATGACCAAGAAGAGCGGGTTGCGATTCTCTTGGTTTCCACCAAAGATCAACGATCGAGTAAAGAAATCTGCCAAAAGCGCCACAAACCCTGCCAGCACCACTGCCACCGTCATCACGAGCATGTCACGGTTGCCAACATGTGCCAACTCATGAGCCATCACTCCCTCTAGTTCGGTACGATCAAGTATGGTTAAAAGGCCTGTGGTGGCTGCCACTACCGCGTGCTCTGGATTGCGCCCAGTCGCGAAAGCGTTTGGTGAAGGATCATTCACGACATAAACCTTCGGCATCGGCAAGCCCGCGGTAATAGAAAGGTTTTCCACAACATTTATCAAGTCCCGATGTAAGCGAGGATCAGCCGGCACGGCATTGGTCATTTTTAAGACAAGCTTATCAGAAAACCAGTAACTACCGACATTCATCGCCACAGCGATGCCGATTGCAGCATACAAAATAACTGGATTTTGCAGATACCACGCTATTCCATACCCTATCGCAATCACCGCCACTAAAAAAACAGTCATCAAAAGCCATGTTTTTCGAATATTACTTCCCTGCTCAGTATATAGTGTTGCCATAATTATAATAATTATTTTATTCCTTGCGGTGTTTCGTTGGAGTGGTAGTCGCCATCTTCGGACCAGTGTAAGAAATGCCTTTCAGTGTAGAGGCCCTTTTTTTCTGTATTTGCTTCCATAGCAAGCTTTAGTTCGGCTGGAGAAACTTCAAGGGCTGCCGTGAGTGCATCAAGTACCACCATGAGATCAGCATATTCGTCAAGAAAGGCAGATCGAGTACGCACCCGAGCCAACGCAGCTGCTTCCTCCTGTACTTTTTTTAATAGTTCTTGCTGGAACTCAGTATCGTCAACCAGCGTACGCACCTCACACCCTTCGCCTTTTTGTTCTATCTTGTCTTTAATACGGTCACGAACAAGCTTGTTGTAAAAAACTTTCTGCATTTTACGTAAGACGTACTAAAATGCCACTTTGACATTTTCGCGCTCAACACTGTTTTCTTCTAGTTCGAAGTATGTCATCTCAGAAAAGCCAAAAAGTGACGCGACTATATTGCTCGGTACTGACTGGACTTTTGTGTTGAGATCTCGCACATTGCCGTTGTAAAAACGACGAGCTGCCTGGATCTTGTTTTCGGTGTCAGAAAGTTCTCGCTGTAACTCTTGAAAGTTGGCAGAAGCTTTGAGGTCTGGGTAATTTTCTGCAATAGCAATCAAACGACCAAGTGCCCCAGTAAGGGCGCTTTCTGCTCCCGCCATTGCGCTGATTTGCTCTGGGGTAACATTACTTGGGTCAACGTGTGTTTGCGTTGCCGTCGCTCGAGCGTTGGTGACTGAGTCGAGCGTCTCGCGTTCATGCTTTGCGTAGCCTTTCACTGTCTCGATCAGATTGGGGATAAGATCATAACGACGCTTCAGCTGTACATCAATATCTGCCCAAGCTTCTTTACCGCGCTGAATAAGACGAATAAAGCTGTTGTAAGTTAGGATGAAAAACATCAATACTACCGCAACAACTCCAATAATAATCCATGTGGTTAGTTCCATAAAAATTCAAATATGTTATTCAATAACCCTTAAAGTATAGCATGCTCTTAGCTTGACACAATGAGAGATCGCCTGCAAAAAATGAAGGCTTTTTATAGGATGGATAGAACGAAAAAGGGCGCGGGCTTCGCCCGCGCCCTTTTTCACCCTTAAACTACATCATCCCCATTCCTCCCATATCTGGCATGGCGTTTTTTTCATCTTCCGGCTCATCAGCAATTGCCACTTCTGAAGTAAGTAAGATACCCGCAGCAGATACTGAATGCTCTACGACGGCGCGCTCTACTTTGACCGGATCAATGATTCCGGCCTTGATCATATCTTTGACCATCTCACCCTTCGCTGCATCGTAGCCGGCATTGCCGCCAAGCTCCTTTACACGCGCCACCACCACTGCACCATCATCAAGACCAGTATTGTGTGCAATCTGCCACAACGGCCGCTCAAGCGCCTTCAGTACGATACTATAGCCAACTCGCTCTTCGGCATTAAGATTTTTCGGCATTTGCTTTTCGACTACCGCCGAAGCTCGCGCCAAAGCAGTCCCGCCACCTGGCACAATTCCTTCCTCGATGGCTGCTCTAGTGGCATTTACGGCGTCTTCGATCTTAAGTTTAAGATACTTCATTTCAGTCTCGGTAGCAGCCCCTACGCGGATTACTGCCACACCACCAGCGAGTTTGGCGATACGCTCTTCGATCTTCTCTTTATCATACTTAGATTCGGTACCCTTAAGCTGAGCTCGCAGGGTAGTGACGCGGGCATCAATCTCTTTTTTCGTACCCCGCCCGCCGACGATCGTGGTTGTGTCCTTGGTCGACACTACTCGCTCAGCCTTTCCAAGGTCAGCCAAGGCCGCGTCTTCGAGACTTCGTCCCAATTCTTCAGACACCAAGTCCGCTCCCACAGTAATCGCAATATCTTGCAGCATATCTTTTTTCTTGTCACCAAATCCGGGAGCTTTAATTCCCAAAACAGAGAAACCTCCTTTAAGCTTATTGACAACAAACGTTGTCAACGCTTCCCCATCAATATCATCAGCAATAATAACGAGTTCTTTTTTTCCGCTTTGGGCAATCTTTTCCAAAAGCGGCAGAATTTCTTGTACACTACTGACTTTTTTGTCTGTAACAAGGATGGCAGCGTCTTTAAATTCAGCTTCCATTCGCTCTGGATTGGTCACCATGTATGGTGACACGTAGCCTTTATCAAATTGCATACCTTCGGTCAGCTCAGTTTCGATCCCGAATGACTTCCCCTCCTCGACCGTCACTACGCCATCTTTACCAACCTTGTCGATTGTTTCGGCGATTTTGGCACCAATCTCTGCATTTTCAGCAGAAATAGTGGCCACCTGCTTAATCTCACTTGTCGACTTAATCATCGTTGCCATGTCTTTCAACGCTTTCACAACATCTACCGACGCTTTTTCCATTCCACTTCGGATTGCCATCGCATTTGCACCCATAGTGGTCTGACGTAGTCCCTCGTTGATCAAGGCTTGCGTGAGGACGGTAGCAGTAGTGGTACCATCACCGGCCAGCTCGTTGGTTTTATTTGCAACCTCCTTCACGATCGAAGCACCCATGTTTTCGAATTTATCCTTGAGGGTAATTTCCTTGGCGATTGAGACACCGTCATTGGTGACGGTGGGGCTGCCATATCCTTTATCAAAGACGACGTTTCGTCCTCGTGGGCCGAGCGTTACTTTTACGGCATCTGCTACGGTATCAACACCTTTCTGCAACTTTTTCTTAACTGCTTCCCCAAAAAGTACTTCTTTTGCCATATATTTCGTTCAATATTTAGTTAATAATTCCGTGAATATCCGACTCTGGAATCACAAAGTAAGGCTCTTTTTCAAAAACAATCGCGTCTTTCCAGGTGGCAAATAATACTTTATCTCCGACTTTTACCGATAAAGGCATGCGGGCGTCTCCGTCTTCGTTCCAGGCTCCCTCACCAACTGCGACCACAATTCCTTGTTCATTTTTATCTTTTTCTCCGACTGAAGCTGGCAAGATGATGCCTGACGCGGACTTGGTCGCCTTTTCATCTTCATTCAGTGGGCGCACCACCACTTTGTCGCCCAACGGCTTAATAGGACATTTTTTTGACATATATTATTTGGTTAGCGTGTAAAAATTCAACATTACTTATCGGTCAGTAATGGCTCAAAAATCAATTTTCGGAGCAAAACGGGCTTCGCCCGTTTTGCTCCGTCGCCAAAATTATACCTCGCTGGCCACCACTGTCAAAATACCCTTCCTTTCTACACCACCAGTACCGTAAGCAATACCCGGGGCAGCAAAACATTCGCTTTGCTGCCCCGTTCCGTTTCTTGATTTTCCACTTGCCTCACGTTTAATTTTCTGCTACTATCGTTTCTGATATGCAATTACTATTACAAACAATCGCGCCTTTCTTGCCACATGTGCAAATCGCGCTCGCACTCATGCTGATTGCTGGTATACTACTTCAGCAACGAGGTTCGAGCTTAGGCGGAGCATTTGGAGGTGATAATTACAGCTCTGGTTTTCACAAGCGCCGCGGTGGCGAGCTTTTCCTTTTCCGTATCACGATTTTACTCGCAGTTTTGTTTGTACTTTCAGTCTTGGTGTCTCTTGTAGTTGCGTAACCTCTTACTTATAGTTAGTTTATATTAATTATTTTGCGCAGCATTTGCTGTCTCCACTTATTCTCTATGTCTGAAGAAAAAATAAAGTCCAAGAGTCTTTTTGATGTCTTTTTTCGGTTTGTCGAATCAAAAAAACCAAGTGACAAATTCCTGTTTTTAGGAGCACTTGTCGTATTTCTTTCATCGATCATCGCGCTCGTGCTTTTATTCAACGCCACCACCCTCACCAATACTCCTGGAACCGGCGGTACTTACCGGGAAGGTGTCGTGGGTACGGCTCGCTTTATCAATCCCGCTCTCGCACTGACACGCACGGACCAAGACCTGACCTCATTGGTTTACAGTGGTCTACTGAGTATTAGTGAAGACGGCTCACTTCAAAATAATCTTGCGGAGTCGATCACCGTCTCTGACGACGGACTAGTCTACAATATAGTCTTAAAGCCAGGCCTCCGTTTCCATGACAACAGTCCTCTTACCACCGCTGACATCGAGTACACGGTTGAGCTCCTCCAAAACGCTGAGCTTAAAAGCCCTCTCGCTGGACACTGGAACGGTGTCGCGACGGAAATTATCAGTCCAACCGAGATGAACTTTATTCTGAGCGAACCATATTCGCCGTTTATTGAAAACCTAACACTCGGCATCATGCCAAAACAAGTGTGGGGGACCTTTTCTATTGAAGAGCTTCCCTTCGGTGTAAATAATACCGAAGCGGTAGGAAGCGGCCCGTATCGCGTCTCTGAGATTGCGCGTAGTAAACGAGGAAGTATTGAGCGTATCACGCTTACTGCCTACAACGGCAACGGCTACACACCACATATCACAACCATCCAATTTCATTTTTTTGAAACCACCACAGCACTCAAAGATGCCCTCCTCAACAACTCTATCGACGCAACAGTCGCACTAGGAAATGAAGACCTGGCGCCACTTAAGGATGACGATCAATTTACTTTGTATCGCTATCCACTGCCCCGCACCTTTGGACTTTTCCCCAATCAAAACCGCTCAATCGCCCTGCGTGATACAGAGGCGCGTAAAGCACTTTCGGTCCTAATCGACCGCGAAGCCTTGATCGAGGAAATTCTCTACGGATTTGGAACGCAGGAACGCAACCCAGTACCAAGCGCATTTTATAGCGATGAGGTTCAAGCAGACACCCGTACTACAGAAGAGCGTCAAGCTGAAGCAATCGCAATCCTTCAAGCAGGTGGCTGGAGCAGAGATGATAATGGTGGCTGGAGCAAAACTATCGACGGTGATAAGGTCACACTTTCTTTTACCATCTCAACCATCAACAACGAGCTGTTTTCAAAAGCGGCTACGTTCTTAAAACAGCAGCTTGCAACCATTAATATCCCTGTTGACATTGCACAGTATGAGCAAGCTGACTTTTTACAATCAGTACTACGCACCAGAGACTATGAGCTCCTTCTAACCGGAAACGATCTCGGTCGTGGACTTGACCTATTTCAATTTTGGCATTCTTCACAAAGAGAAAGCCAGCTCAATGCCGCACTCTATACCAACCTCGACGCCGATGTCTATCTCACCCGCTACCGTAGTGCCTCTACACATGAAGCACGTCAAACTGAACTGTCGGGATTCCTTGAAGAGTTTGCAAACGACATGCCAGCAATCTTCCTCGCAAGCCCGGACGCTGTATACGTTGTACGTAGCGACATTACCATCGTACCGACTGCTCGAGTGAGTCGTCCAAGCGAACGCTTTAGTACCGTTACAAAATGGCATACCTCCACCGAAAGACTTTGGCCATTTGTGAAATAAGAAGATTTAAATAGTACAGAATATATTGAAATAATTAAAATAATATGGAACAAAAAACACAACAAACATCAGGTCCTCGACGACCACAACACACTAGCAGCCAACCGCGTCGTTTTACAAAACCACGACCGCATGGCGCTACGCAAGGTGAAAGACACAAGCCGGCCGGTAACGGCAAGAAGCCGCAAAAACGCGGCGGTAAGCGTCGCAATAACAACAATCGCCGACGCTCGTTTACCAACCCAGCACTAACGCACCGCATGACCACCACCGACAGAAAGGCGGTGCATATTCCTGACGTCTTAAATGACGATACAATACGTATTGTCACTCTCTCAGGACTCGAACAGATCGGTCGCAACATGTGGGTTTTTGAAACCAAAGACGACATCATTGTTATTGATGCCGGATTTGAGTTCGTTGGAGAAGGTGATGGTGCCCCTGGTATTGAGTACATCTTGCCAAACACACAATATCTTGAAGAACGAAAGCACAAAATCCGCGCGCTCGTGATCACTCACGGTCACCTCGATCACATCGGTGGTATTCCATTCATTATGGAACGCATCGGCAATCCGCCGATTTTCACACAATACCTCACAAGTCTTATGATTTTGAAGCGCCAGGAAGAATTTCCGCACATGGATAAGCTTGAGGTAAATGTGGTAAAAGAAGGCGACAGCTTTACCGTCGGCAAAGTGAAAGTAAAGACTTTCCCAGTGACGCACTCTATCCCAGATGCCATGGGGGTTTCATTCGAAACCAAATACGGTGACGTTGTGATTACCGGAGACATCCGCCTTGATCACGTCAATGAAGAAGTGGTGCCCTCAGAAAAAGCTAGCTGGGAAGGTGTTGGTAAAAACAAAAACCTTCTCATGCTCGCCGACTCTACCAACGCAGATCGAGAAGGCTTCTCAGCGCCAGAAAGTATCGTCTTTGAAACCCTTGAAAGAATTATTCGTGATACGCATAGCCGTATTATCGTAGGTACTTTTGCTTCACAGTTTGAGCGACTTATTCACATCATTAAGTGTTGTGAAAAATACGGTAAGTTCATTGTCCCTGAAGGTCGCAGTATCAAAACCAATATCGAGATCGCTGAGCGCGCTGGCTTGGTAAAAGTAAAACCGGGCACGATTATTAGTGCCCAGCAAATGCAGGACTATCCGTCAGACAAAATCGTTGTCATGGCCACTGGAGCACAAGGAGAAGAATTTGCGGCGTTGATGCGGATGGCCACTGATAAACACAAATTTATTACTCTTACTGGACGAGACGTTATGGTCCTTTCGTCTTCAGTCATTCCCGGCAATGAAGTAGCGGTACAAAAACTTAAAGATAATATTTATCGTAAGAATGTCCGCGTCATCAACTACCGTGGTGAACACGTGCACTCTTCTGGACATGGATGGGCTGGTGAGCTTGCGTGGGTACGACAACAGGTCAAACCAAAATTCCTCATTCCGGTACACGGTCATCACTATCACCTCAAGAGTCATATGTACTCAGCGATTGATAGCGGTTTTCCAAAAGAGAATATCTTTGTGCCTGACAATGGTTCAGTAATTGATATTGAAAAAGGAGAAAAAGTGACTATCCATAAGCAAAAGGCGCCGACTGATTCTATTATGGTTGACGGCTTCACTGTTGGAGCTAAGCAAGAGGTAGTACTTCGCGACCGCACAAGCCTAGCACAAGATGGGATGTTTGTGGTAATCGCTACCATCAATAATAAGACTGGTAAGCTTAAAAAATCACCAGATATTATTTCTCGCGGGTTTGTATACCTTCGTGAAAATCAACAGCTTCTTTCAGAAGCTCGCGTACTGACTAAGCGCACTGTTGAAAAACATACGGCTGGCATGCAGCCGCTTGATCTTGATTTTGTAAAGGATCAGCTTACAGATACACTCAACGCCTTCCTGCTACAAAAAACTCACAAAAACCCGATGGTCATTCCAGTATTGATCGGCGTCTAAACGTCAGACACAAAAGACCGCGAGCTTCGCTCGCGGTCTTTTGTGTCTGCTACAATACTCATATGAACTTCTCCTCGCCGGAACATAAAAAAGCACCCTCCTCGCTTTCCCTCTATAAAGGTGTATTCCTAATCTCTATTCTTCTTAGTTATCACGGTCTTTTAGTTGCATTCATCAATTCCTCATACCTCGAACGCTTCACCTCTCCCACTGTCATTAGTATCCTTTATAGCATAAGCGCCCTAGTATCAGTTGTATGTTTTATTTATTTTTCTCACCTTCTTCGTATTTTAGGCAATTTTTATACCCTGCTCTTTATCGGTAGCATTGAAGTTTTTGGCTTGCTTTTGCTTGCATTTACACCTTCAGTGTTCCTGGTAGTGCTTGGGTTTTTTCTTTTTTTAGTCGCTAACCCCTTGCTCTATCTTTCAGTTGATGTATTTGCAGAGACGATCGCTGGTGACGATGAATCAAAAACCGGGAGCATGCGCGGCCTTCTACTCACTCTCATCAACCTTGCCGCAGCGAGCGCCCCACTTACACTCACCATCTTGGTTGGCGACCATCAAGAGCTACTCGCTCGCGCCTATATGTTTTCTGCATTTTGCGGAGTCCTTTTCTTACTTATTTCTTCTTATTATTTTTTACATTTTAAGGATCCTATTTACCAACATTACACTTTCACATCTACCGTAAGAAATGTTGTCTCTTCAACAACTTTGTTTCCTGTATTTATTGGTCAATTTTTACTGCAAGTCTTTTTTTCCTGGGCATTGATTTATTTCCCCCTCTACTTGATTACTGAGCAAAACTTTACCTGGGGCGAAGTCGGCATTATTGTCGGAGTAGCGATTATGGCCTATGTGCTACTTCAATACCCTATCGGCTATATCTCCGATCGCTGGCTTGGCGAAAAAGAATTTATGATCGCTGGCTTTTTGATCCTCACCACTGCCACTTTGAGCATTTCTTTTATACCCGTCCTTGGCGTAGTAGGATGGTCAATTTTAATGTTTTATAGCAGAATCGGAGCCGCTCTAGTTGAAACCACCACCGAAAGCTACTTCTTCAAACACACCACCGGCGGAGATTCATCGTATATTAGTCTGTTTCGTATGTTACGCCCTATCTCTGTCGCGTGCGGCTCGCTACTTGGAACGTTTGCGTTACTGCTACTTCCTTTTTCTTATATCTTTATTGTATTAGCTATCGTGCTGTCTTTTGGTATTTATACTTCTTTTTTACTTATCGACACGCGTTAAGAAAGTGCCTACATTTTTTACCACCCACCTTTCATAACTTAGTACCTAAATTTGTACCCCTGCGCGCAAGGCGTCACTTAACACTTTTGATGCGTGAAAATATTTAAAAAGCTTTGTATGCAGAGGTGGGTATTGATATGGATATTTTATTGTCTGCCACAGCTAGGTCTACCGACCGCGCTTTATAATATCTAAAATAGTGTCGATAAAAATGTTCTATCTTACTCAGCTTCAACATCATACACACGCGGCGAATCGTCCTTAACTGGAATCACTACCCACGCTATTAAATACAGCACTACACCAGGGAAAAATCCACTGGCGAAAATTGCAAACACTGCCAATAAGCGTAAGAGTGTTACATCCAGCTCGAAATAATCAGCTAAGCCAGCGATAACGCCAAAGATCATTTTCTTTTCGGTATTTCTATATAGTTTCTTTTTCATACAATGTTGGTGTGTCAATGCGGTGGAAAACACGAAGTGTTTTCCACCTCTCCTTACATCTCATAAATCACATCTTTTCTCTCTACCACCACTTTCCAGCCCATTTTTTTTGCGTGCTGAAATAAGGTATTGTTAGGGTTAAAGCAAATCGGCATGGCGACCATATCAAGCATGGAAATGTCTCCTTCTGTATCACCGATAGCTACCGAGGCTTCCGAAGTAAAGGTCTCATCTTCAAGAACACGTAAAACGATATTGGCTTTATTATTTATCAAATCCTCTCCTTCCACCTTACCAGTAAAGCAATCAAGTGGACCGATTTCGTAAATTCGCCCGTACACTTTATCAAACTGATATTCCATACAGAAGAGATCGAGTACCATCTTGGGTGACTGAGAAATCGCAACTATATAATAATTTTGCTTCTTAAGCTTACCAAGCAGCTCGACAGTGTAACGATACGTTTTTTTATTTTGCGCCGCTACTATTTCTCTGGCTGCATCTAGTACTTCGCCATATTTTTTACCTTTACAATGCTTGAGGTACGCTCGGATCACATCATTGATATATGTCTCGTATGTGCCTTCTCGATTTTCCCAGGCACTTTTACTGCGTGCGAATTCACTACAAACCTCTTTCGGAAAAATACCACGCTCAATTAAACCTTCCACCAATTCAATCAAAAGACTGGAACGGAATATGGTTCCGTCTACATCAAAGAAGGCTACTTTGCGTTGCATAACATTACTTTAACAAGACAGCAGCTTTTCGCAACAAAAAACCAAGCGTAGCGCAGAATATAAACAGCACTATAATTACACCCAGCACTGGTATCATAGCCACCATGACCAGAAGAAAGGCTCCCAAAATCACTTCAATGCCATTAAAAGCCTGTGGTCGTCCCATTTTTTGTAAGACCGCATAACCAATCAGAATGACCATAAATATCATCGTAAACGCTAAGCCGGCAAAATACGAAAAGAGCAAGACAATTCCTATCGGCAACAAGAGCACACTTGAGAGCGCAAACACCGCTACTAAAGGTAAAAAGAGTAATGTTGCAGCACCATAAAGAACATCAAAACGGAAATCACCAGGCGTCGCCAAGATTCGTCGAAACGGCCGACGGAGAATGAGAAGCGTCACAAGACCGCTCGCGGCTAATACCACAAACGCCACTAAGAATACACGAAATGAACTCCCTTCTTCACCAGTCATGGCTGGTGTGTTTTTTACCATCGCTCCTTCAAGGGTTGCATTTGGTGAACGAACTGCGTCTGCGCTACTTTTATATTGCACGTCGCCTTTGACCGTCGCGTTGTCTCCAAGCGTCAGACGCTCGGTTGAAACATTAACACCCCCCACCTCTCCATCAATGCGTACTTGCGACATCGCTCCCTGTACATCACCACCGACTCTACCCTCAACTGTTAGTTCGCCACCATAAAAGATGACATCCCCCTCAACTGCTGCGGTTGAGAGAATGGTGAGGGTACCACCAATGACAAAGACATCCCCCGCAACCGGTCCGGCAATGATTGACTCTCCGGCAAAAATACGCACATCGTCTTCCACAGCACCGTATACCTGCGCTCCGCCACCAATGATCCCCAAGTCGGAACGTATATTGCCATTAATAGCCACTTGCCCGCCTAGACTGTGCATATCGCCCAATACCTCACCCGACATTGAGACTCGACTACCCCATGCATAGAAATCGTGCTCAATCACTTGCCCGTCAGTGATTGATACCGCCTCACCGCCACGCACTACAGTCTTGGCCTCGAGCGTAAATGGTGTAATAACCAAAAGCGCCAGTGTGATAAAGACTAATGTTTTCATATTTTTTTGGTTACTTTAGTAACGTCCTCTGTTTCTGAAGAAGCCTCTTTAGCTGCAGCCACCGCCTCAGCTAGTGACTTTTCATCAGCTTTTTTAATGGTAGTTTCGGCAATTTTCTGTTTTTCGTAAAGGTTCATCATTGAAAAAGTTATCATCGAAGCCAATACGATGCCAAATAAGTTGGTAAAAAGAAGTGCGAGCGAACCAGTCACGATCTCAAGATCAAGCGCCGCCACTCCAATCCCCACCACCGCAACTGGCGGCACCAACGCGACCGAAATAGCGATCCCCGGTAGCGTCTCACTCCACTCAGGCTGCCCTAGTGCAAAAGAGACAGCCAACCCAGCTACAAAAGCCACCATGAGGTAGATCATGGATGTTTCTGTTCGACTCATCACTTCTGTCGTAGCGACCGTTCCTTCGGTAAAAAAAATAGTGGCCAGCGCAGACAAAACGACGCCAAGGAGCAGGGCTTTTGAGAGTGTGACTACAGACCTGGTAAACACTTTTTGATTACTCATCACCAAGCCAAGTGCCACACCAAGAATAGGGTACAAAACAGGCGCAATCAACATACTTCCAATAACGATAGAAGCATTATTGGTCAGCAGACCAAACGTCGCCATCAAAATCGAAAGACCAGAAAGATAAAAAAAATCAAAGTTTGGTGTACTTGACTCCATCAGCTTACGAACGACCGCTGCTTTGTCATTATCATTAATACTCCGAAACCGCGAAAAAAATAACATATGTTTAGTGTGTCGTTTTATTATACCTTATAATAGCTATTATTCTAGCCATTTTCACCACGTATTACTTCTTTTCCATACTCCCACATTGACGCGTCTCCCTTTTTCTTAAGCCAATACCACCACTCCGCTCCCCAAAGATACTGTTTTTCGAGGTTTGTCTCTTTGGCATATAAAATAATATCCTCCAACTTTTCCACATTCATTCTAGTCATCTGGGTTTCGATAGGCACTTCTGTGATCGGCTCAATGAGCCACGGCTCGGCAGATAGCTCGATGAGTACAGTGTCTTTCTCGCCATAGAACAAAGCAAGGAAATTCTCTTTTACTCGATACACCCATGCAGGCAAAATCGTACGAAATTGTCCAAGCTCCGGATTCCAAAAATGCACGTACACACTGGTGCCAAACATATCACCATTTTTGTAGGCACCTACCCACTTACCGAGATTGCCACTGTCAGTCACCAAAACCGGTCGTGTGGGGTCAAGTTGCCTTACCAAAGCAATCTCTTCCTTAAGAAAATCCTCATCAAGCTTCCCACAGTGCTCGAAGGCAAAGACTTCCAGGTATGGCTCATTTTCTACTTGCCACACCTTTATACTCTCTCTATCCTTATAGCGATTCACCACTTCAGAAATATAGTCTCTGAGCTCTTCCTTTTGTGCTTCCCATTCCAGACGAGCGGCCCAGCTCGGCACATGACACTCTGGCCAGCGCGGCAGGCGGCGACCTATCCCCATCACTACTTCAGCCCCCACCTCATCGGCGCGATCAAGCTGATAATCGAGCTCGGTAAAATTGTAAACATCCTGTCGTGGTTCCACCATCGGCCAGTGGGCAGCTAGACGTAAGTGCTTCACTTCAAGCTCGTCGAGAATTGCATCGTATACCTCTTGCCAGGGCAATCCGAGCTCGCGCGCGTATAGCGTATTAAACGACATGCCGTAAGTAATACTTTCTGGAGCTGGCTTTTTTGCAAGCCACCACACAAGCAACAGCGCCACCAAAAGCAGCCCGGCCAATACTATAGCTATCCTTATCAACCATTTTTTCATCATATAAACAGCAAACCAAATCCAATAGTAATAATCACGATGTAGAGCACCTTACGAAACGCTCCTTCAAGTGAATTATCATTCTCTCCGGCAGAGTGTGGAATAAAGCGACCGAAAAATATACCAATCAAAACAATAAAGACAAATTTCAAACCATCTAGAGCTTGCACCACCGCTACATCGCCAATGTCGGTTGCCTTAAGGAGCAAAAACGCAGCGACACCGGCAAGTATTTTTGCCACCAAGACTAAAGAGGTACTTCTGGTGTTGGTATTTTTGCCAGCACCAATAATACGCTCCCAGTAGGTCGGTACGAGAAGCAAAGACAATGCAAACAGGACGAAGCCGATTCGTGACCAGAAAAAACCATCATCAAATGACGTCTCTTGGAAGAGTCCTTTAAGGGTGATGTAGTGCAGTCCAAAGAAAACACCGCTATGGACAGCGAACATAGAAATCTTTTTGGAAAGCTGCAAGCTCGACACGAGCAATGTACCACTCGCCAAAAGTATAATACCTAGCATTGAGGTCAGAGAGAGTGAGGCATCAAGAAAGAGGTAGCTCATTCCAAATGTAGAGATGGCTGACACCGCGCCAATGACTGGCAGCAAGTCGGAGGCATCGACCTCCTTCAAACCACTATACATAGACATCAAAGCCATAAAAAAGGTGTAAGCCGCCAAGAATGACATACCGACTACTTGGATGGTAGGCAGCTCGACGTTTGCGAGTGTTGGCACACCTACAGCAGCAAAGTTGGGTACGATGCCTATGAAATAAATCACCACCCAACCGCCCGTAATCAAGCAAGAGAAAAAAGCATACGCAAAAGGGCTGGGGAGCGCTTTTTCGTCTGTCACGATGTACTTATCGAGAATGGCTACGACAGCATTTAAAAACTGTCCAAATGTTGCGAGTAGAATCCAAGCCATGCTTATATTATGGCATTTTTTAGTAAGAAAACACGGTGTGGGTGTAGAAAACAGGTGGCGTTTTGCTGCGCAAAACGCCACCTGTTTTCCCTCTCCACCTGCTTCTATTTTGAATACTTCTCTATCAAATCGCGATAATGATATGCACTTGGTCGTACTGTGCGCTCTAGTGTCTCATAATCAACATCGATCAATCCAAACCGCTTCTCAAAGCCCAACGCCCATTCGTAATTATCAAGCAGACTCCAATACATATGCCCACGCACATCGATACCATCTTCTAAAGCTCTCTTCACACCTTCAATCTGTCGCTCAATATACTCCGCCCGGTCATCATCATCATGATCGGCGATACCTGCCTCAGATACAAACAAAGGAACGTTGTACTTTGAAAGGATTTTTAAAGCATTATAGATGTTATCTGGAATAAAATACCAACCCATATCAGTCTTACGTTGTGTTAGTTCCTTACCAAATTGAGAGGCCTGATAATAGTTAAGACCGATCTCATCCACAGAATGGCTAATGCTGCGCATAAAACGTTCATTTTGGAAATAGTGACTTAATCTTGCGCGAATTTTATTTAGAAAACCTGAAGGCGTTAAATATACGTGAATATGTTTTACCACACTCACTTTGCACTTTGGGCATATTTTTTTAATTTCTTTATAAGCAAGATTATGCGCAAGGGAAAGATTTTTCATTACCTTAAAATAAGTAAGAAATCCAAGAATTTTTTTATTTATCTTTTTACCACGCCCTGCGTAACTACGCTTCCAAAGAGAGAGTGAGACTTTAAAAGGAGGCCACTCTCCATTGATCCAACCTTGAGTAGCAAAGACATTGGGTTCATTCATCGTCGAAATCCCTTCAAGCTCTGTCCCTAAAGTTTCAGCAATTTTCTTAGCATAACGCGCAAAGT
>CAZUWG010000014.1:0-13388 GCA_964624165.1 uncultured Candidatus Saccharibacteria bacterium
CGCTGCCCGCCTTTTTCGCACCCTGTATATTAAAATGTATTAAAACAACTCCTCCACCACTCGTTTTACATCACTGCCGTCGGCTTGACCCTTCGTCTCCTTCATGACTGCTCCTACAAGTATCCCGAGCTTCGCTTTGTCGTCGATAGACAACTCAGCCTTCTTAGCTACCGCAATTTCCCGTATGGCCTCGTCGCTCATGGTAGCAGGTAAATAACTCAAAAGCACAGCCAGCTCCTCTCGTTCAGTATCAGCTAGTTCATTGCGTCCGGCAGCTTCAAATTGCTCCAGACTGTCCTTTCTTTGTTTTGCCAATCGTTTGATCACTGTCATGGTGCCTTCGCTATCAAGGAGGTCTTGAGGTGTCTTCCCAGTGGCCACCAGCTCATTGGTGAAGGCGGTAAGCATGCTGCGTACCGTACGCAACTTTACTGCATCTTTTGATTTCATCACTTCAGGCAGTGATTTTTTAATCTCCTCATGTGTTGTCATATTTTTTGTGATTATGACGTATACTACCATAAAAGCTTGTACTCTATGCCATCTAAAGAAAAAAACACTGTACAAAATTGGCACGCCATGTCGCCAGAAGAGGTCTTGCGTTGTTTTGAAGTGACAAAAGAAGGAATATTCGAAAAAGAGATTGAGAAAAGAAGGCTTCGCTTTGGCGCCAATACCTTTACTCCAGCTAAGCCGCCTACGTTATTGCAAACACTACTCGCGCAGCTTAAGAGCCCGCTTGCTTTGGTATTGCTGGGGGCTATCGCGCTGACGCTAGCACTAAAGGAATACGTTGATGCGGGTGTGATTGGTATTGCACTCTGTATCTCGCTGGTTGTCAGTATTTTGCAAGAAGGAAAAGCATCGCGCTCATTTGCGGCTTTATCTGCTTCTCAGAGCACCTTTGCGACTGTGGTGCGAGAAGGGAAGCGTCATGAAATTCCTGCCGAACAGGTGGTGGTCGGGGATGTGGTAGTTTTGCAGGCTGGTATGCAGGTAGCGGCAGACATGCGGGTACTTTTGAGCGCGACGCTTGAAACCAATGAAGCGGCACTCACTGGCGAGTGGTTGCCGGTCAAGAAGAAAGAGCAGGCGATACATTCCGGAGTGCCACTTTCAGAACGCAGCACCATTCTTTATAAGGGTACATTTGTTTCTAATGGTACCGGAATGGCAGTGGTGGTGGCGGTGGGTGATGCGACGGAGGTGGGGAAGATCGCTGCAGAGCTTAGTGTGATTGAAGACTCAGAGACGCCTATTCAGAAAGAAATGAAGCGAGTATCGGCGGTACTGCTCTATATCGTCGGTGTGCTGGTGGTAGGTATCTTTGTGTTGGGCATAATCTACGGACAATCGCTTCATGAGATGATTTTGATGACTATCGCTATTGCGGTGGCGTCTATACCAGAAGGTTTGCCGGCAGCGGTGACGATTATTCTGGCGATTGGTATGGAGTCTCTTTTGCGTCGTGGGGGATTGGTAAAAAATCTATTGGCGGCAGAAACACTGGGTTCAACAACTTTTATCCTTACAGACAAAACAGGCACCCTGACTGAAGCGCGCATGGAGCTCACGAGTATTATTTTTGATGGTGAAAGTTATTTATCGGGCGATAAGCTCGTGTTTCCGCTGATTGAAACCGCGGTCGTGGCTACCGACGCATTTGCTGATGAGACCGATGAGGGAGTAATCCTTCGTGGTGACCCAGTAGAAAAAGCAGTCCTTGAGGTGGCGAGAAAACGTTCACTTGATGGTATCTTGAGCGCAAGGACTGATTATCTTCCTTTTACTTCAGAGCAGCGCTTTGCCGCTGGGTTACTTTCTCTTGAGGGAGAGCACAAGATAGCAATCAACGGCGCGCCGGAATTTTTACTAGATAAGGCCACCAAAATCCATACCAAAGACGGAGTAGTAGCGCTCACTGATAAGCTGAGAAAAAAAGCGCTCGAGGCGATTGCGGCTGAAACAGCAAAAGGAAGCCGGCTAGTGGCGGTGGCGTACCGTCAGTATGGCAAGACAAGCTTTCCTTCTTCGCACACCCATCTTCTTGAGGGTACTATTTTTTACGGCGTTTTGGTTATGAGTGATCCGGTGCGAGCTGATGTAGCGGACGCGATTGCGTCAGTGCAGGAAGCGGGAGTCGAAATCCGACTGGTCACTGGAGATAATGCAGAAACCGCGCGGGCGATAGCGAGAGAGGTTGGGATTTTAAAAGATAACGAACGCGTAATTGAAGGAAGTGAAATTAAAGAGCTATCAGACGAAGAGTTGCTACATGCCCTTCGTACGACACATGTCTTTGCGCGAGTGCTGCCGACTGAAAAGAAACGTTTGGCAGAAGTCCTACAGCGCGCAGGAGAAGTGGTGGCTATGACAGGTGACGGGGTTAATGACGGACCAGCGCTTGAAAAGGCCGATATAGGAGTGGCGGTAGGGAGTGGGACTATGGTGGCGAAAGAATCGGCGGATCTGATTTTGATTGACGATTCTTTCGCCACCATTTACGCTGCCATTGAGGAAGGTCGCCGCGTAATTGCCAACATCAGAAAAGTCATCGGCTATCTTCTCTCCACCTCGCTCGGCGAGGTGATGATCATAGGGGCTGCACTGGCGGTGGGGGCGCCAGCTCCTTTGGTACCGGTTCAGATCTTGTGGGCCAATGTAATTGAGGAAGGATTGATGGGGGTAGCGTTTGCGTTTGAAAAAGGTGAAAAAGGTGCAATGCGTCGACGTCCACAGGATATTCACAAAGAAGGTATCTTTTCACGCACGATGATCGCGTTTCTTGTGCTGGTGGTAGCTATCGTAAGTGCTCTTTCACTGGCACTTTATTTCTATCTCCGTTCACTGGGCGTGAGTGAAGAAATAGTGCGTAGCGTTATGTTCCTTTTGGTGTCGGTGGATTCGCTATTTATGGCGTTTGCATTTCGTTCATTGACCGTGCCGGTTTGGCGCATCCCACTCACCGAAAATAAGTTCTTTATTGGCTCATTTGTAGTGACTTCAGGCCTTCTTTTCTTTGCATTATCAGTACCATTTATGCAGTCAATTCTTTCCTATCAGCCGCTAGAAAGCTTCTTTGTATGGCTCGTGATTGGTGTGAGTGTGGCGAGCTTGGTAGCAGTTGAAATCGCGAAGGCACTTTTTTTCGAAAAACGTTCATAAAAGAAAGGCGCCGCGCATGCGGCGCCGGAAGGCGTCATGAGGTGTGTTTGAGTTTTTTACTCCAGCGTTCGGCAAGAGTCTTGACACAGATTAGGTTGAACACGAAATTATTGCACCTCTTCACCTGAATATGCAGGAGACTTCCACAATTGAACCACAATATAGCGTGAACGTGCTCTTTGTAGTTTTCCTCAAGCCAAGCGGAAATTCTCTCTTGGGTCGTGCATCTTAAAGCTCTGTCAAACTTTACAAGCACAAGTCCTGCATCGGTATCGACCCTGACATTGACTATCCACATAGTACCCTCCCTCGTTCTATGCTGTAGCATACGTAAAATGTGTATTTTTACAAGTAGGAGACGTGGTAGAATGTTGTCATGGAATTATTGCAAATCATAGGGGTGGTATTACTGGTTTTTTTGGTAGTAATCCAGATATACAACTCGTTCTTCAGAAAGCCAGCCGAGGAAAAGAAAGATGATCAAAGTATGCTACTCCTCCAGCAGCAGCTTCAGCAACTCACCGCCACTATGGACCATAAGCTTGGCGAAAATACCAAAGTTATGGAAGAGGGAAGCCGGGTGCAGTTTCGGGAGAGTCGAGATTTGATCCAGGCGATCAACCGCGAAGTCAGCGAGCAACTCCGACACGTGGTGAAGAGTGTGACCGAAGTCAGTGAGAGTAGCCGGCAAGTATTTACTGTCGCCGAACAGCTTCAAAATCTTGAAAAAGTTTTAAAACACCAAAAGCAGCGCGGCAACCTCGGTGAGGCCAGCTTGCAGCTTGCGCTTGAGAATATTTTACCAGCGGGAGTCTACAAGCTTCAGCATCAGTTTAAAAGTGGCGAGCTCGTCGATGCGATTATTGAAACAAAAGACGGCATTATTCCTATCGATGCAAAGTTTTCTCTCGACAATTACCGGCGACTGGTTGATGCGGATGAGAGCGAGCGGGAATTTCTTGAGAAAGAATTTAAGAACGATCTTAAAAAGCGTATTGACGAAACTGCTAAATATATCAAGCCAAGCGAAGGGACTTTGCCATTTGCGTTTATGTACATTCCCGCCGAAGCTATTTACTACGATCTTTTGGTGAATGAGGTGGGTAGTGTAAAAGTAAATACGCGTAGTCTTATCGACTACGCCTATAAAGATAAAAATGTGATCATCGTCTCACCGACAACCTTCGCTGCGTATCTCCAAAGCGTATTATATGGGTTTCGCGCCTTCCGCGTGGAGGAGAGTGCCAAGGAAATTCAAAAGAATGTCGAAAAACTCACAAGACATCTCGCGGCCTATAATCAATATTTTGAAAAACTCGGCACGACGCTGGGGACAACGGTCAACCATTACAATGCCGCGAGCAAAGAGCTCGGCAAGATAGACAAAGACATCGTGAAGATTGCTGAGACCGGAGAAGGATTTGAGGCGGGCGGATTGGTGCTAGAAAAACCACAAAAAGTGGATTAGTAAACAAACAGGCCCGAAGCATCGCTCCGGGCCTGGTGCAAGGCGTCGTTTAAAGCGGTCGCGGCAGTAAAGCGCTTCTCGCTATCTCCGAAGTCGCTGATCTGCGGAAAACCCAGCTTTCTCTAGCCTTATCACAAACCTTGCAAAATACCAGCTTTTCTAGTATTATGCTCGACATTATGGCAACAAAAGAATCCAATACCAACTTTGCGGTCATCGCCACAGGCGGTAAGCAATATGTCGTGTCTCCTGGAGATGTGCTTGACGTTGAGCTTATTGAAGGCGCAGAGGAAGGTAAGAAAGTTACTTTCGATCAAGTGTTGATGCAAAACGAAGCTGTCGGTACTCCGGTCGTTGCTGGTGCAAAAGTCACTGCCACGGTGGTAGCTCCAGAGTATAAGGGAAAGAAACTTTCTATTATTCGATTTAAGGCTAAGAGTAATCGTTTTCGTAAGATTGGTCATCGCCAAAAGCACACACGAGTAAAGATTGAAACAGTCTAACAAAGCCAGCGCCGAGAGGCGCTTTTTGTTTATATCCATAGTTGATCGCTTTAATAAATAAAAAAATAAAAAAGCCGGCGCCCCACATAAAGCAGGACGCCGATTGCGCGTCAGGTGACAACACGCCGATGCAGCTCGTTGGGCGCACATATGCTCGCTACTGCAGCTTCGCAGTCTTGTGTCGCTGGATGCCGCGGATGCGCTTTCCGCCAGCGTAGGATAAGCTTGAGAGCCTCTATGCGTGCTTTCTTGACATGGTCTCCGATGCCGCTGATATTTTCACGGACTTGTTGTTCCGTGATGACATTGAATGGTTTTCCTGACCATTTTCGAGCTTCTCGATACTCTTGAATACTGAAAGAGCGTCTGATTCTTCCTTGTACGAAAATAATCATCTTAAGCATCCTTATCCTGGTTCTGTTTCTAAAGGGAAAATACCACAGGAATGGGAAAATGCAAGAGGCGCGGGCGAAGCCCGCGCCTCTAAGTCTTCACTAAAAGCGATTTTTAAGGGCGTATAGGAGGGTGTTGCCGTCGGCGTATTCAAGCTCGCTGCCTGTGGAGAGGCCACGTCCGAGATGGGTTAGTCGTACCTCACTCCCATGGAGGGTGTCTTTAAGGACATTCTCTACAAAACGCGCAGTGTTGTCACCGTCTGGATTGATGGCAAAACCTAAAATAATCTCCGAGAGCGTCTTAAGGCGACTAGAGACGATGTGTATGAGGCCGTTATTGCGCAGGCGGGCATTCTCTTTATTTTCAAGAAGCGGGGCTGTGCCGCCGAGTACAAAGTACAATCCTTCGTATGCACCTGCCCGTTCAATAGCAATAATGTCGCTGTCTTTTTCTACCACCAACAGTCGCGAGCGATCTCGATTGTCGTCGCTACAGATGTTGCATTCAGTGGTGTTTCCACCTTGGCGTGAGAAAAAACGTCGACAGCTCGTACACTCGATCACCTCTTCTGCAATGCCCTCAATCAAAGCGGCCAGCTGTGTTTTGTCTTGGCTTGGTAGCATAAGGACATGAAAAGCAAAACGCTTGGCCTGTCTTCCACCAATACCAGGAAATTGTTCAAAATAACTGATGAGTTTGTCTAGTTTTGTCATAAGGGATAGTGTACCACGCTGCTCCAGGTAGCTGTTTTAGGGCGCTTCGTAAGGGTGTTAATCAGTTGCTGTACAGCTTTATAGGCTGGCTACCAGGAAAGGTTTCGAGCTTTCTAAATTAAAAATCATCATTGTGCCCGCCGCTGGCTGCAGCGTGGTGGTGAGTATCAAGATTAAGGAAGCGGACGTGCTGGGCGTCAAAGTAAAGATCAGCACTACCGACTGCGCCGTTTCGGTGCTTTTCAACAAGGATTTCTGCGATGTTTGGTCGGTCGCTCTCTACGTCTTTGTTCATCTTGTCTTCACGGTGAATAAACATTACTACATCGGCATCCTGTTCAATAGAACCAGAATCACGCAGGTCGGAGAGGCGCGGTTTGCCGCCGCGTTGTTCTACTGCTCGAGAGAGCTGTGAGAGAGCAATCACGGGGATATCGAGCTCGCGAGCGAGGATTTTAAGTGAGCGAGAGATTTCGGTGACTTGTTGCACCATGCTGTCGCTGGCTTTGGTGGTGGTAGGGCTCATAAGCTGGAGATAATCAACGATAAGCATATCAAGGCCGTGCTCATTTTTAAGTCGACGAGCGGCGGAGCGCATTTTTAAAATATTATTCCCGGGCTGGTCATCAATATGAATACTTGCTTCGGAGAGACGGCTCATTGCTTCCTGTACGGCTTCAAACTCTTGGTCATTTGAGAGGCGGCCGGTGCGCAGCTTCCATGAGTCTACGCCGGCTTCAGACGCCAGCATACGATCTACAAGTTGCTGGTCGCTCATTTCAAGTGAAAAAATGCCGACGCTGGCGTTATGACGCAAAGCGGCGTTTCGTGCAATATCGAGCGCAAATGTGGTCTTACCCATAGAAGGACGCGCAGCTAGAATGATAAGGTCAGATTTTTGAAAACCAGATAGCAGATTATCAAGACTCGTAAAGCCGCTTGGGACACCGCGTTTGCTGTCGGGGTTTTCGGTGAGGAATTCGAGCCTCTCCCAGGCTTCTGTCAGCGAGCTGCCGATAGTGCGAAAATTTTGAGAGGTAGAAATGTTGGTCACGCCGTACACCTTTTTTTCTGCTTGATCGAGGGTGGCATCGATATTTTCTGGGTCCGAATACCCAAGCTCAGCAATCTCTTCGCCAGCGTCAATCAGGCCGCGCAGGACGGCTTTATTGTGGACCTGCTCGGCGTAGTACATGGCGTTGCCGGCCGCTGGGACGCCATCGACGAGCTCGGTTAGGTAGGTTGCGCCACCGACGCGGTCGTGCTTTTTGTTGGCACGGAGTTTGTCGCTTACAGAGATGACATCTATCGGGTCACCTTTGGTAAAGATTTGGAAGACGGCGTCGTAGATGTCTCGATGTTTATCAGCATAAAAGCTTTCTCTACGCACCATGACCGAAACGTCATGCATGGATTCAGGCTTTAAGATAATTGCTCCCAGTAGGGCTTTTTCGGCGTTAACGTTTTTAGGTGGAGTGCGAAGCTCGCGGTGCGTTTCTGTCATAGTGGCATCATTTTAGCATAAAAGTCAGAGGGCGCGGCAAAGCCGCGCCCTGGGGAAACCCTGCATAAGAAGGGGATAAGGTTTAGGAGTTTTTTCGTACTTTTGTACCATCGGCGCTATCAAGCACCTCGTAGCCTTCTTTAATAAGTGCGTCGCGAAGCCTATCTGAAGTGGCATAGTCCTTGGCATTGCGGGCAGCATCTCTGGCGGCGATTAGTGCCTGGACAGTCTCTGGAAGTTCACCTGCCTTTACTTCGCCAAGTTGGGTGCGACCGGTTGCAGTCGAGCGAGAAAGTCCGATATGCAAGACCGAGTCAAAAAGCCTGATGGTGGCTAGCTTCACGTCGGGTTTTACACTTTCATCTTTTACCAGCTCCCAAAGTAGTGCGATGGCGCGGGGGAAGTCGAGGTCGTCATTAATCGCCTCATGAAAACGTGCTACATAAGCATCGTCGGTAGAGGCAAATGGTTGGTCACCAAGCTCAATATATACGTGTTTTTTGAGGCGCGTGAGGGCAGTCTTGGCGGCGTCAAGCGCCCCGAGTGTAAAGTTGACGGTGGTGCGATAATGCGTTTGAAGGAGCCAATAACGATAAGATTCTGGAGGATAGCCCAGGTCCTTAAGATCACGAAGGCGCATAGTGTTGCCGGTCGATTTGGCCATTTTGTGGTCACGCATAGTCACAAAATTATTGTGAAGCCAATAGTGGACGTAGGGTTTTTTTGTGACACTTTCGGCTTGCGCAATCTCTCCATTATGATGAGTGTGTGCCAAATCTTCGCCGCCAGTATGAATGTCGAGCTGTTTGCCGAGTGTAGCAAACGCCATAGCAGTACACTCAATATGCCAGCCAGGGAAGCCAAAACCCCAACGACTCTTCCACCCCAAAGGAGATTTTTTCCAAAGTGCAAAATCAGCTGGATGGCGTTTTTCGCTTTTTGTCTCTACACGCGCACCGGCTTTAATCTTATTTACATCAATACCCGTCAAGGCGCCGTATGTAGGGAATTTATCTACATCAAAATAGACACCGTCGCTGGTTTCGTACGCATAACCTTTAAGTTCGATGGTTTCAATCAGTCCGCGCTGCGCTTTCACGTAGTCGCTGGCGCGTGCGTAGAAATCGGCAGGAAGATTGCCAAAGTGCTGATTGTCTTCTTTGAAGGATTCAATAAACGGCACAACGAATTCGTACATGTTGTCGAGGGTTGGTTGAAGACCGGCTTTTTTCATTCCATTCATGATTTTATCTTCCCCTTCGTCGCCGTCGTCTGACAGGTGTCCAAAATCGGTAAAATTGATGGTGTGCTTGGTGTCAAAGCCGTTGAAATGGAGTACGCGCTTAATGGTGTCGGGAAGAAGGTAGGCGCGCAGGTTGCCAATATGAATATGGTCGTAGACGGTTGGACCGCAGCTGTAGATAGTGACTGGTTTTCCAGGCTTTAGTGGCACAAAGCGCTCTTTACTGCGAGTGGCGGTATTGTAAAAATAAATATCTCTTTGACTGACCAGAGCCGACTTTTTACGGGAAAACAACATAATGAGTGAATTGTAGCAAGAAGGAGGGTCAGGCGAAAACGCGGCGGGGCATTTGGCCCCGCCGCTTTTCCCTACATCCAGCGTTTGTATTTAAAATACCCAAAGAAAAAAATCGACACGACCAACATAATCCCCACAATAAACCAGAAGTCACCATTGCGACCAATAATCGGCGCATCTTCAGCATTCATGCCAAACATTGAGGTGAAAAGTGTAAGTGGGAAGGTAATAAACGCCATAATGGTCAAGGTCTTCATGATCTCATTTTGCTTGGTTGTCAAAAGCGAGTCATTGGTGCGACGAATCTCAAAAAGCTTTTGGGTCAGTTTGTGAGCGCGATGCGTTAAGGCTCCGAGTTGCGCGGCGAGATCATCGGCGTCATCGGTGTACTTTTTTCCAAACGCTCCGATCAGTCCTTCCTTAAAATCAGGCAAGACCGACTCATGCACGGCGAGAGTTTGGTCTAAGTTCATCAGCCGGCGGCTGACTCGCGAGATGGCAAAGACCATTTCTTTTTCCTTTTCGGCAAAAATCTCTCGCTCGATCTCTGAGAGTTGTTCATTTAGGTAGTCGAGTTTTTCATCCTGGCCTCGGTACAGGTAAGTCATAAACACGCCGGCTAGCTTGGCGCCGGTCTGGGTACCGCCTTTTTTGTCGAGCATTCGTAAGACCTCGAATTCTTTCTTGAAACGTTCGACGGCTTGGATATCTTCAAAACGGACAGTAATAAGGGCATCTTTAGTGATGAGATACTTGACCTCGTGCGGGTGGGCGATGTCGGTGCGTTTGACGATGGGATAGTCGAGCGTGGTCTTCAAAAAGCCTTTTTGCCACACGGTGCGGCTATACGGCACCACAACGGTTAGATCTTCGGCGAAATGCGCGGGAATATGATAGGTGACGATTAGTTCGCGCACCTCTTCTTGGGTAGGAGTAAGGACGTCAACCCAAGTAACTTTTCCATTAGTGTGTGTCTCAATCATGCTACAAACAAGTATAGCATTGCAATTTTGTCCCCCACAGCCTACACTGTGTGTAAAGTTATGGAACCAACACATAAAGAGTCGGCAACAAAAGTAGAAGAGCAAGTATCGAGCGGTGCACCATGGCTGGCTGGTATTGCGTTAGCTATTGTCGCGTTTGCGGGTGGATATCTGGCCCGTGATATAGCTCCTCCGAGTGCAGATACGATGCCGGCAGGGCTTTTTGCTTGGTTTAAGGATGCGACGGCCGGAGAAGTGGAGGAGGTCAACCTCAAAGAGTTTTGGCGAGTGTGGAAACTCATGGATGAGAAGTTTGTGGGTGCGACTTCGACGCCACTTACCAACGAAGAAAAAATCAACGGCGCTATTAAAGGCTTAGTTGAAAGCTATGATGACCCATACTCACTCTACCTCACACCAGAAGAAGCGGCTGAATTTGGTGAAACGATCTCTGGCAACTTCGGCGGTGTCGGTATGGAAATCGGTGTCCGCAACGGTCTACTCACTGTGATTGCACCATTGGCAGATACTCCCGCCGAAGCGGCTGGAATCTTGGCGGGTGACGCTATCATTTCTATCGATGGCAAAAGCACCGAACGCATGTCGACAGACGAGGCCGTGAGCTTGATTCGTGGCGAAAAGGGGACGGAGGTGACGATGAGCTTTTATCGTGAAGGGGAGACTGATTTTCTCGTCAAGAAGGTGATGCGCGACACAATCACCATGCCGACCATCAATACCGAAATTAAGGATGGTACATTCATCCTCAGTATTCATAGCTTCAACGCACTCGTAGAAGCCAAAATGGCTGAAGCTATGAATGAGTACTTTGCTTCAGGTCTCTCTAAGCTTGTGATTGATGTGCGTGGTAACCCTGGCGGATACTTGCAAAGCGCCGTCAATATGACAGGATACTTTTTACCAGCAGGGAAGGTGGTGGTACGTGAAGATTTTGGCGACGGATTACCTGAAGAGGTGTATAGAAGTAGCGGAGCGTATTTGAATGAGAAAACACCAAGTAAGATCGTGATTTTGATGGACGGAGGTTCCGCGTCTGCATCCGAAATCTTCGCCGGAGCGCTCAGAGAGCATGGCGTAGCCACCTTGGTCGGTACTGACACTTTTGGTAAGGGTTCTGTGCAGGAGCTTGTGGATCTCCCTAACCGCGCTTCACTTAAGGTCACCATCGCGCAGTGGCTCACTCCAGACGGCCTCTCTATCTCAGAAGGGGGACTTTCGCCTGATGTTGAGGTAGAGATCACCGCTGAACAAATCCTCTCAGGCAATGATGTGCAGCTTGAAAAAGCCATTGAAATCGCTGGCCAGTAAAACGGCTTTAAAAAAGCGTAAAAGATGCTATAGTAGCCTCACGTTAGTAACAAATGAAATGAAGTAATATGAAAGTAATTCTCTTACAAGATGTAGCGAAGCTAGGTCACCGATACGAAGTCGTAGAAGTGGCAAATGGTCGGGCGTTGAATATGCTTATCCCAAAAGGTCTAGCAGAAGCAGCCACAGAAAATAACCTCAAGCGCGTAAAGTCAGCTTCTGAAAAAGTGGCTTCTCTTCGTGAGAGCGCTGATAAGGAGTTTGCGGAGATTATCGCCAAGCTTGAAGGTGAGGCAATCACTGTGCAAGTAAAGGCAAATGAAAAAGGGCATCTTTTTGAAGCGCTTAAGGAAGACTCTGTCGCTGCGGTATTGAATGAAATGGGAGCTGCGGTGAGCGCAACACACGTGCTGATTGCTGAACCCATCAAAGAGTTGGGCGAGTATGACATTGCTCTCAGTAATGGCGGCGATCGACATGGCGTGAAGTTGGTGGTGGTAGCAGCCTAAGCTATATGAATAAGCAGTACATCACTATTCTGGGGTGGATAGGGGTCACTATACTTGTGATTGGGGCACTATTTTTACTTACTGGACGAACGACAGATACGGAGCTGATCCCAGAAGAGTTGAGCACCTCTACGCCACTTGCGCCTTTTACTAAAGAAGAGCGAGAAGTATTAGTACCTGATAACATCAATATGGATAATCAAAAAGTCGTTTTACACACCAACTACGGTGATATTACTCTTGAGCTTTATAATGAACAAATGCCAGTCACAGCCGGCAACTTTGTGAAGTTGGTGCAGGAGGGCTTTTATGACGGCACAATGTTTCATCGCGTGATTGATAACTTTATGATCCAAGGTGGTGATCCAAATACCAAGACCGACGACGTGATGAGTTATGGTACTGGCGATCCAGGGTATGCGATCCCTGACGAGCATGTGGCTGGTGAAGGTTTGAGTAATATGCGCGGCACAATCTCAATGGCCAATAGTGGCCCAAACACAGGCGGAAGCCAGTTCTTTATAAACTTGGCCGAAAATATTTATCTAGACTTTGACAAAGAGCCACTCTCGTCAAAGCATCCGGTTTTTGGTCGGGTAATTGAAGGAATGGATATTGTCGATGCTATTGCCAAGGTAGATGTGGCGCCGGGAAGAAACCTTCCTCTGAGTCCGGTAGTGATTGAGTCGGCAAAAATACAGTAGAGAAATAGAAAAGCGGCGGGCCTTCGGCCCGCCGCTTTTCTATTTGGCACTTAGTTTACCGACACCACCTTGCGAGTGACGATTCGTCCGTCAAAGCGCTTTTTGCGAGTGTTTGTGAAAGACACAACACCTTCGCCGATAGCGTAGATGGTGTGGTCTTTTCCTACCCGTGCTTTGTTGCCGGGCATAAACTTAGTACCGCGCTGACGCACGATAATATCACCGTTTTGTACAGACTGTCCGTCTGTACGCTTTACACCGAGAAATTTTGGCTGGGAGTCGCGTAGGTTTTTACTCGAACCAGCCGAGAGTTTGGTTGCCATACTGTTATAATAAGTTAACGGGGGCTAGTATACGATATATGTTTGAAAAACTCAAGTCCTTTCTTTCTAATGATGCGTATTTTGCTGCGTTTTTGATTGTGCTTATTGGGACGGCGTCTTTTGGGCTTGGGCGACTGTCGGTGATTGAGGGTATGAAAGGGCATATGGGGGCTGCAGTAGTGACGATAGATGAAAGCGGGCGCGTCTTTTAGGCCCGCCACAAAGTCGCGCCCGCCCCCACACCCACCACA
>CAZUWG010000014.1:13398-20563 GCA_964624165.1 uncultured Candidatus Saccharibacteria bacterium
GGGCATTGGGGGGCTTCATGTTGTGCCTATCCTTCACCGGGGCGGACATTTGGGCCCCCCACAAAAGCCCCCCCCCGCCACCACACCCTCCACAAATTCTTACGTCGCCAGCAAAAACGGCTCGCGCTACCATCGGCTCGACTGCCCGGGAGCAAAGCAAATGTCCGAACAAAACAAAATTTACTTTTCCACCACCGACGAAGCCCGCGCCGCCGGCTACACTCCCGCTGCCAATTGCGCGGGGTTGGAATAAGAAGAAAGCGCCCAAAAATAGGCGCAGTTATTTTGGAAGAGTTTAGTGTGACCTTCTTCCTGTTTTTCTTTGTCTACGACTCTTCTTTACAAGTTTCTGCTTCAGAAGATGCCTTTTGTCTTTATTCCGCTCAAGAATAATTTGATGTGCTTCATGAGCCGTAAAACAACTTACCAAACCAACAGATCCATCTTCATTGTGTTGACTCAAAATAAAAATGATATTTGTTACTGTTGGCAGTTCATGAATTTGTAGACCTCTCTTCTGTTTTTTAGGAGTAGTATTCTTTAACCAAGAACGTAACTCCAATAGCTGAGTATTACTTTTAGTTTGAATACCAAAGCGCTCAAAGAGTCGTTGGCAGAAATGCCAGTCTCGTTTCCATATTAATTCACCCATGGTTTTCTCCTTCGTTGCGGAAATCGTTTTTCTTGGCGTACTATATGAAATAGTATTGTTTTGTCAATCAATTTACTAGCCATGCTACAATACACCCATGATAATCCTCGATATTGAAGCCTCAGGAACTGAGTATCTAAAGCATTCCATTGTCTCTTTAGGAGCACTTGATTTTGATAATCCCGACAACCGCCTCTATCTCGAATGTCGGGTATGGGAAGGGGCGCATATCATGGACGGGGCGTTGGCGGTCAATGGCTTTACTGAGGGCGAAATTACCGACCAAAACAAAATGACCGAAGCCGAGCTCATCCGAAATTTCATCAGTTGGGCTAGTAGTATTAAGGATCACACTCTCGCCGGTCAAAATATTTCTTTTGATCGAGATTTTGTAAAAGCGGCCTGCGAGCGGGCGGGGGAGGTGTTTCCTTTTGCGTATCGCACCATCGACACCCATACACTTGCCTACATGCACATGGTGAAACGGGGTCTTACGCCGCCTTTTGATGAGGAGCATCATCGTACCGCGCTCAATCTAGACGCAGTCCTTTCGTACTGTGGCATAAAGGAAGAACCGCGCCCTCATAACGCACTCACGGGCGCTCTTTGCCACGCGGAAGTGGCGGCGCGCCTCCTGTATGATAAAAAACTACTTCCTGAATTCACAGATGTGCCGATTCCTTGGCACGTTACGTAGCACACAATGCTACAATGAGAGCATACGAATAAATGAAAATCTGAATGTTCTCTAAAAAACTAAAACAACACAAAGAAAGCCCTTACAAAACATCCGATGAAGCACATGCCGACGCGGTACAAGCGTGGCGCACGATGCGTATCACGGCCGAATTTGTAAAAGGTTTTCAAGCAATCCGTGAGGTTGGCTTGGCGGCCACTTTTTTTGGTAGTGCGCGTACTTCGCCAGATAATAAATACTACCAAGCCGCCGAAGAGCTTGCTTTTAAGCTTTCTAAAAAAGGCTACGCTATCATTACCGGCGGCGGCGGCGGTATCATGGAAGCTGCAAATGTCGGGGCTTATCGCGCAGAAGGGCAGTCGATCGGCTTCAATATCAAGCTGCCTTTTGAACAAAAGCTCAATCCATATACGACCGCCTCTCTTACCTTTGATTTCTTTTTTGCGCGCAAGGTCACACTCTCTCTCGGCAGTGAAGTGTATGTTTATTTCCCGGGTGGATTTGGGACGCTCGACGAAATGTTTGAAATAGTCACACTCATCCAGACTAAAAAAATTGAACCCTTGCCAGTCGTGCTTTTTGGGCATGAATACTGGGATCCTTTAGTGTCATATTTCAAAACTGATTTGTTTGAAAAGTATGCAACCATTAGCCTTGAGGATATGGAACTCTACACCGTAGTCGATGATGTTGACGAGGCGGTGAAATTTATCGAAAAACACGTCAACAAAAAACATCTTCGTCAATACTAATCAGTATGCAAATCACTCACTACAATCCACTTATTTCGACCAAACAACTCCGCGAGCACAAAGCAGCTCTTGAGCCTTTTTTACTGGAGCTGCAGACGCTTCGCGAGCGGGGGGATATGAAGTCGCCATACAGCGCACTTTGGCAATGGCAGGATGAAAAAATGCTCCACGAAGTGACGGCACTGGTGGGTGCTCTTAAAAAGCCAAAACACGTAGTGCTAGTCGGAATTGGCGGCTCTTCTCTTGGTACCGAAGCTGTGCATGCACTACTTGATAACGAGCAGACTGCGCAGCTTCATATCCTTGATACCCTCGCACCACATGAGACAAAAGCAGTCTTTTCGTATCTTGAAAAGGTAAAGAAAGTGGAAGATATAGTAATTTGCGTCGTCAGCAAGTCGGGCAAGACGACTGAGACATTACTCAATGCAGAAGTGGTGCTGGCACATTTTGTAGAGCGGTTTGGTAAAGAAATATTTTCGCAAACCATTTTTATTTCCACCAACAAAGCGCCGTTGAAGAAAGCTGCCAAAAAGCTCAAGGCGCATCACATCGCTATGCCGGAGGTGGTCTCTGGACGCTTTTCGGCTATGACACCAGCGGGGCTTGTGCCACTTGCACTCCTTGGTCACGATATTGACGCACTTTTAGAAGGGTTTCAAGATGCGAGTAATGAGCGCTATCTTGAAGTGGCGGCTGATCAGGCGACTTTTCACTTTGCTCATCAGCAGGAGGCGCCCGGCACGCTCCAGCTTTTTGTCTTTGATACGCGCCTTGTGCGCTTTGCAAAGTGGTATCGCCAGCTCTTTGCGGAAAGTCTCGGTAAGGAAAAAACCAAGAAAGGTAAAAAATTCACTGGCCAGGTGCTCGTGCCTACTGTAGTGAGTGCGGTGGAGCTCCACTCGACAGCGCAGATGTACTTTAGCAAGGTCGGCAAGACGTATACTGAGTTTTTTAATTTTGATGAGCAGATTTGTGATTATTCGATTGGCAAGAAAGTACTTCTTTCACCAGTGAAAGAAATATCGCTCGAAGCCGCTCGCCGCGCCCTAGGAGCCGGCACACTCGATGCCGCAGCAGCCGCAAAATTGCCCTACGTGGAGTATTTTGCTGATGAGCCACTCCCATACTCCATAGGGCTCCTTATGGGCCTTAAAATGCACACAGTGCTTTGTCTGGCGTCTTTGATGGCGGTCGACCCCTTTAATCAGCCGGCTATAGAGTCATACAAAAAGCTGGCTGCAGCACACCTGGCTAAGAAAAAATAATATGTACATACTTTTTGATATCGGAGGCACCAATACTCGCGTCGCGCTGACGGAAGATTTGGCGACAATCATTGATGTCAAAAAATTTAAAACACCCACCACCTTCAATGAAGGTGTGCGCCTAATCACTGAAGCCGCTAAAGCGCTGCTCGATGGGAAAAAAGTCATCGCACTTGCCGGTGGTATGCGCGGTACGCTCGATGGAGAAAAGACAATGCTCGTCCATGACGCTGGCGGCGACCTCGCCAAGTGGGAAGAGGCACCGCTAGGGGAGAAGCTTGGTAAGGCGTTTAAGGCTCCGGTGTATCTTGAAAACGACGCGGCGATTGCAGGGATGGGAGAAGCTACGTACGGAGCAGGGGAAGGGTCTGAGATTGTGGTTTACCTGACTGTGAGTACAGGTGTCGGAGGCGCCAAGATCGAAAATGGCAAGATTGACAGTTACCGCTACGGCTTTGAGCCTGGGCACCAAGTCTTGGATGTTGATAAGACAATTCTCGGAGAGGATGAAGAGCCGACGCTCGAAAATCTCGTCTCAGGCAGCGCACTCACTCGCCGCATGGGAGTGAAGCCGTATAACATTCCGCAAGAAGATCAGATATGGAAGCAGCTTGCAGAATACCTCGCTGATGGACTGCGCAACACTATTCTCTACTGGTCTCCTGATGTGATCGTGCTCGGTGGCTCGATGATTCTTGGTGATCCTAAGATCAGGATTGATGATATTCGCGTCGCGGCTGCCGATATTTTGGGCGATGTCATGCCGCTTCCGGATATTGTCACCGCCGACTTAGGTGACGAGGCCGGCCTCTATGGTGCAATGGCACTCTTGAAGCAGACGCAGGGGTAATATATATATTCAAGAGAAAGCAGGGCGGGCCTTCGGCCCGCCCTGCTTTCTCTGTTATACTTGAGGTATGGAAAAGACTCCGTATGTGACAGTGCTCATGCCGTGCTACAACGACGCCGCATATATTACAAAAGCTATAGAAAGCCTGCTCACACAGTCGCGACCACCGGAAGCGATCATTGTGCTTGACGACGCCTCCACTGATGATTCTTGGCACATATTACAACAGCTCGATGCACAACACCCGACACTACTTATTGCTCGCAATGCACAAAATATAGGCACCGTAAAAACGCGCAATAAGCTATTTGACCTGGTTCCTTCCAATACTACTTATGTCGCGCTGCTCGATAGTGATGACAGAGCTTTGCCTTCGCGCTTGAAGGCGCAGGTGAAGTACCTTGAAGAGCATCCTTTTGTCACAGGCATAAATAGTGACATTGAGATTATTAATCATCAAGGTGAGGTCATCGGTACAAAATCGCATAAACTGAGTAAGGATATACGACGCTCTGCTATCAAATGGAACCCTTTTGCTCAGTCAGCTATGATGTTGCGCTGGAGCGAGTGGCAGAAGGTGGGGAAGTATGACGAGGCACTCAAGCGCGGAGAGGACTACGATATGTGGCTACGCTTGCTCAGTAAAGGACACTTGATTGATATTATTCACACGCCACTAACCCAGTTTCGAGTACACGAAGGCCAAGGAAAGTGGAAACAAAGTCAGCTTTCTATGCGTGAATATGCTCGTGTACGCGCACGCTTTCTCTTTAAACCCGGCTTCTTTTCTCTTAAGGCACTTGGTATCACTTGTTTGTATTATTTTGCGTCTCTGCTTCCCTCCAGCTTCGTGGTGTGGTGTTATACTCATTTGTATGTCAAACGGTAGACAAGAGTTGGAAATTCTAGTATGTACTATTGATGCAGGTATTGCTGATGTACGCCAAAAACTCTTGCCGCAGCTTGAGGGTGTCGCGGTGTTGATTTCCCATCAATATACCGACAGCTCATTTTTAGATACTGGCGACTGGCCGCAAAATGTGCGCTACATTACTCTTGAAGGGAAAGGTCTTTCAAAAAATCGCAATTACGCACTGAGGCATGCTATAGGCGATATTGCGATTATTGCCGACGACGATGTGCAATATGTAGAAGGTTTTCAAGCAATAATACTGGCTGCGTATAAAGAGCATCCTAAAGCAGCGGCTATTACTTTTCAAGCACAGGGAGCAGAGCGCTTCGAGCATGAATTTGAACACACTTGGCGCACGGTGGGGCAGGTGTCTTCTTGGATGATTACCTTTCGGCCGGATTGGGTACGAGAGAGAGGTTTGCTTTTTGATGAGCAGTTTGGACTGGGGGCTCAGTACCCGCAAGGCGAAGAAAATATTTTCTTGGCAGATATACGAAAAGCGCAAGGAAAGGTGCTTGCTTATCCTGGAGTGATAGTACGACACGCCGATTTGTCTTCTGGATATATTTTTACCCCAGAGCGCGTGACCGCCAAAATCGCGGCGGTACGCCGTATGTATGGGTGGCTCGCTGCGCTCGCCACCCTCACCACCTTCACATTTACTAAATATAAGCATTATCACAAAACGTTGACAGTGTTCAGTTTTGTGAAATATGGATTAAAAGGGTTAATATTTTTTAATAGTCAATAGATTTATATTTAATAATGTTTGCTAGGTTAGAGTTTTTACTAATTGCGAATACTGGTAGATTATGGCGTGCCATTTGAGACAATGCGTGTTGGTCAGCAACCAGATGTGCATTTAATTTTACTTTAGGATCGTATGAATAAGTAATGTCATTTCCATATTTTACAAGGTCGTCAGCTTCAATGCCTATAACATATACTTCTTTAGCACCTGCCAGCAATGATAAGAGAATCAATTGTACTCCTGTTGAAAAAAAATAATGCTGGTTATTTTTCTTTAATCTTTTTATATGTAAAAGTAACTTCGATATATTTATAATTTTGCGATGTAAAAAAATGGAGTGCGGATTTCTAATAAAAATATTTTCTTTTTTTACTATTTCTTTTCTGGGAAATTCATCAAGAAAAACACATTTAAAGTCGTTTTCATTCAAAATGCCAATAATTTTTGAGTTACCGTCTATAGCATAACCAGTCGTTGCGTATAGGGAAATATTTTCTTTTTTTGATAATAAAGTTGGGGAGAGGTTGCAGCAGGCAATTACAAAATCAGACGGCACTCTCTTTAGCGTGGCTGCAGAAGGTCCCGACCCAATGACAAGTATTTTTTTTCCACAAACAATATTTTGTAAATATTTTATGGCTTTTCTATCATTCCGGATGCTTTTAATTTGTACAATCAATGCCAAAAATACATATCCTTGGATTTTTAAATACTTATAAAATTTAGCAACGATTTCCATATAGCTTATACTAGCAATAATTTTAAGTATGCTAAAATGATTTTTATGATAAAAAAAGAAGTGTTTCGTAAGCAATTTAAACCTTTGCGGGATACATATATAGTTGAAGCATGTAAGGATAAAAAAGTATTACACATCGGACCTACTGATTGGCCATACACTGAGCAAAAAATAGCAAAAAATGGTTTACTTTACAAAAAAATTGATGAAGTCTGTAATGAGCAGCTTGGTCTAGATTTAGATAAGGAAGGAGTTGAGTATCTGAATAAGCAGGGTTATAAACGCTCAAAATTGATTGTTCAAGATATGAATGAGCCGTTTGACATGAGTTTTTCGCCAGAGGTGATTATTTTTGGTGAAACCATGGAGCATTTAATGAATCAAGAAATTGCGCTCTCGAGTCTAAAAAAATTGATGTCTACTGACACTGACTTGATTATCTCTGTCCCAAATGCAACATATTTTATGCAATTTATCTATGCATTGTTTGGCACAGAGAAACAACATCCGGACCACTCCGCAGCGTTTTCTTATAAAGTTATG
>CAZUWG010000015.1:0-1390 GCA_964624165.1 uncultured Candidatus Saccharibacteria bacterium
TTCCCAAACTCCTTTTTGTACGCCGTAGCGAGAGACTGACTAATCGCATCAAGCATGCGCTCACGGGGAATGCCGCGCTCGTCTTCGAGCTCTTGTAATACTGAATTGATAACTTTTAGATCAAACATAATTATGGTGTGTCTAAGACCGGCGGATGGCATTTGTGCCAATCACATGCCGGTATATAAATAATATGTACGGGTATGCCCGTTTGACTGCACGAGTGGCGTGTCCAAACGTGTGGGAGCGCGGCCTGCGGCCGCGCTCACGTAAGTCATATGTACTGTAGCATAGCTTTTTTTACTCGACAATAATAAAGCGTTCTTTATATGTATGAGATATATCTAAGAGAGTAGTGTCGGAGATGCTATGCGCAAACAGAGAGGGGCGGGGCTTCGCCCCGCCCCTCTTGACATTTCCCAAGAAAATGCTAGTTTTGCTGGTGATGACAACCTGTACCACTCCCATGATGGGCGTGGCAATCTAACAAGGAGGACTTGTCATGAACATCAAAAAAATGGTACTGGTCTCGGTTTTTCCGCTCGGCCTCGCTGCGTGCGGTGTTGGAAGCGGCGGAAGCGGTGGCGGAACGACGCCCGACCCGAAGCCCAAGCCGGTCGTGACCGGCTGCACGGATCGCGGCAGCGTCTTCTTCGACGCCAAGGCGACGAAGAGCGGCAAGTGTGGCGACGCTTCATCGCAGATCAAGCGTGACAACACGCTGAATCCCGATGATTGGTTCACCAACGGCGGCACCGCCGCGGGGGGCGATTTTGCGGCCGGAGAATCGGCCTATGTTGCCATAACTCCCACCGGTTACAACGTGGCCAAGGGGTTCAAGCCTGTCGGCAATAAGCTGAAGTCGGGAGTGAAGACGATTGTTGAAGCCAATATCCGGTACGATGGCGATCCGGTCGGGATCGGGGGCACGGCCGAATTCACTGCAGAAGCCAACGACGCCTATCGTTTGCGGGGCGTCAGCGGCGGCGTCAAAGGTCCTGTTGACTTTCGGGCCGATACCGGCGGTGGCGAGCCGATCAGTAATCGGGGCACGGCCTCGATTGCCGATATTTGCCGGCTGTTTGCGGGCAAGGGTGGTCGCGCTGTTGCGGGATGTGCCGAAGGTACGCAGGGCGCCCGGTCCCTGGGCCTCAGCTTCGCCACCCCGGGCAACGAGACCAAAAAGCTGACCAAATAACCTGGTCAGCCGACAACAGGCGGGGAGCATTTGCTTCCCGCCTTTTCTTTTTCTATGGGATTAGGGACACAACCGAGGCGGGGAGCGAAAGCTCCCCGCCTCGGTTGTGTATTGCTACGTTTTCGTTTCATTGCAAGTGATATACTGAAGCTACTCACGGGAAGTAAGTACTTTTGTATTGTGCGCATTAAA
>CAZUWG010000015.1:1490-12521 GCA_964624165.1 uncultured Candidatus Saccharibacteria bacterium
TGATATACTGAAGCTACTCACGGGAAGTAAGTACTTTTGTATTGTGCGCATTAAAGATAATCAACTCAAACGCTTCGTCCTCGATTCTGGTCTTATGACCAAAGCGCAGGTTGCGGAAGCTGAGAAAGTAGCGGCTGATGAAAGTCGGTCTCTTTCAGATGCGATGCTTGCGGCGGGCAGTATTACTGAGGATGATTTGCGACGCATCGAGTCTTACGTGCTGGGGATCCCCTTTGTTTCTTTGAAGGATATGCAAATTGAGATGGACATTCTCTCACTTATTCCTGAGCCCGTGGCACGCAATCACAATATCGTCGCCTTCCAAAAAACTGCAGATTCGGTAGAGGTGGCGATGCTTGATACGGCCGACTTACCAGCCATCGACTTCGTAAAAAAGAAAATCGGCTTAAAGATCCAGCCGCGCCTCACCGACACCGAGTCGATGAAACACGCGTTGCGACAGTATCAAAAAACCCTTAAAGACGAATTTGGTGATATGATCGCCAAAGAGTCCTCGGCTCTTACCGTAGTCAGTGAAGGTGAAGAGGAAACGCTTACTGAAGAAGAGCTTAAGAAGATGGCTGAGGATCTGCCAGTAATTCGAATTGTAGACACACTCTTGCGTCATGCGATTATCCAAGGCGCGTCAGATATTCATATTGAGCCGATGGAGCTGCAGGTATTGGTGCGGTATCGTATCGACGGCATCCTTCATGATGCGATGACGCTCCCAAAGCACGCTTCTGGCCCATTGGCAGCTCGCATTAAGGTCCTTTCAAACCTAAAGCTCGATGAGAAGCGTTTGCCGCAAGATGGACGTTTCAAAATGGAAATGGACGGGCAAAAAGTTTCGTTTCGTGTGTCGGTGTTACCAATTTTCTACGGTGAAAAAATTGTGATGCGTCTTTTGCGCGAAAACCGCTCCGGCTATAGCCTTGAGGGGATTGGTCTCCACGGCAATACACTCGAAGGTATTCATAAAGCCATGCGCCAAACCACAGGGATTATTCTCGTTACCGGCCCAACTGGAAGCGGAAAGACAACAACGCTCTATACCATTCTTGACCTTTTAAACACTCCCGAAGTAAATATTTCGACGATTGAAGACCCGATTGAGTACCAGATGCCGCGGGTCAATCAGACACAGGTGAAGAGTGATATCGGGTTTACCTTTTCTTCAGGCTTGCGCTCCTTGATGCGTCAGGACCCTGATATCATTATGGTGGGTGAAATTCGAGATGAAGAAACCGCCAGTCTAGCGATCAACGCAGCTCTCACAGGGCACTTAGTATTGGCTACGGTGCACACCAATAGTGCTGCCGGGACGGTCTCTCGTTTGATTGATATGGGGGTAGAGTCGTGTTTTGGCACCACAAACATGAGGGTGGGGGGGGGGCAACGACACGGGCGGCGGCGTTATGGGGGGGGGGGAAGTTACACGCTCAGCAAAACTCAGCGTGAAGAGCTCGCCGAGCACGCCAACCTAGATCTCGTACTTGAGTCACTGAAAGAAGAAAAAATTGTTCCCGCGTCAGCTACTTGGAATGACGTGCAGTTTATCAAACCAAACGAAGGCGATGAGGATCCGTACAAAGGTCGGCTTGGTATTCATGAAGTGTTGAGTGTCACATCGACGATCCGCGATATGATCATGGATCATCAAACTGACGATAAGGTTGAGGATGAGGCACGCAAGGGCGGCATGTTGACCATGCTTGAAGACGGTATCTTTAAGGCGGCGCAGGGCCTGACTACGATTGAGGAAGTGCTGCGTGTTATTAATGAATAATCACTTATGAAATTTCGCTACACGGCCACCGATAAAGGAGGAAAAGAAGTATCCAACGTTGTGACGGTTGAAGACCGCTACGCGGTGTACGATGAAGTGAGAAAGCAAGGGCTGGAGGTGGTATCGGTGGAAGAAGTAAGGGGCTTTTCCTTTGGGGGCGGTATTTCGATGGAGAAAATAAACACGCTCCTCAGTCGAGTAAAGCAAGATGAGCTTGTGATGATGACGAGAAACTTAGGCGCCATGCTTAATGCCGGATTGGCGCTCTCTCGGGCTATTTCTGTGATTGGACGCCAAAGTAAGAATCCAAAACTCAAAGCAGTCACCAAAGATGTGGAGGACCGCATCAACGGCGGAGAAACCTTCTACGAAGCGCTCGAGCGTCACCCAAAAGTTTTTGATAATTTATATATTTCAATGGTACGAGCCGGCGAAGAGAGTGGAAATCTCTCAGAAACGCTTCGTACCCTTGCGATCCAGATGGAGCGCTCGTCTAGTTTGAGAAAAAAGATTAAAGGGGCCATGATCTACCCAAGTATTGTGATCGTGATCATGATGGGTATTGGTGTATTGATGATGATCTTCGTTATCCCTTCGATCACTGCGACTTTTGTCGATATGGATATTGAGCTACCGACCACTACGAAAGTCTTGATTGCGGTCAGCGACTTCATGGTGTCGCATACCATCCTGGTGCTGGCGGGTATGGTGGCAATTGTCACTGGTTTTATTTATTCGTTGCGGACGTGGTGGGGCAAGCGCATTTTTCACTGGTTGATTATTCATATGCCAATTATTGGTACGATGGTAAAAGAGACCAACGCTGCTCGTACCGCGCGTACTCTTTCCTCACTACTTGGCTCAGGAGTTGATGTACTGCTTTCAATCAGTATTACTGAAGATGTGATTCAAAACGTCTACTACAAACCAATTCTCGCCGACGCTGCCGCTCGTGTAGAGAAGGGTACGCCGCTTTCGGCTTCTTTTATTGAACGTGAGGATCTCTATCCGGTATTGGTGGGGGAGATGATTTTGGTGGGGGAGGAAACCGGACAGATTGCAGGAATGTTGGAGCAGCTCGCCACTTTTTATGAAAACGAAGTTGAACAAAAAACCAAAGACCTCTCGACTATCATAGAGCCTTTGTTGATGGTAGTGATTGGTGGAACGGTCGGCTTCTTTGCTCTCGCGATGATTGCGCCGATTTACTCGATTAGCGATAGTATTGGATAAGAAATATAGTATGAATAACACACCGTACAAAAATACAGCGCCGGGAGGAAAATATAAGAGTGGCTTCTCTCTGATTGAGATTATTGTCACTTCGGCTTTGATCCTGGTAGTGTTTGGTGGGCTGTTTGTTTCGATGCAGTTGATGATTAAGATTATCCAGAGTTCAAAAGCCGAGGCAGGGGCCACGACGCTGGCGGTTGATAAAATCGAATATATTCGCTCATTATCCTACCAAGACGTCGGCACAACAGGCGGCCCGGTGTATGGCTCTCTCACTGAGACGAGCACGGTCGTATTGAATGATATTAATTACACCGAGCGAATTGCGATCCGGTATGAAGATGATCCGGCGGATGGGCTCGGGTATAGCGATGATGCGAATGGTGTGATTGAAGACTATAAAAAAGTGATTGTGGAATATAGTTGGGAGAATAATGGTGAGATAAAAACCCTAGCCCTATCAACCAATGTAACGCCTGTCGGTATGGAGACTGGCGTTGGCGGCGGAAGTTTGCGCATTATTGTGCAAGATAAAGATCTTAACCCCGTTCCAAATGCTCAGGTTACGATTATAAACGGAACATTGGCAACAACTACCAACACCATTCAATTTACAAATGCTGCCGGGCAGATCGTACTGTCGGGTATTCCGGCTGGAGCTGGGTATATGGTCTCGGCAACAAAGCCCGGCTACTCTACAGATGGTACGGTAGAACCAACACCTACAAATCCCAATCCCTTCTCGCGTCCTTTGACGGTGAGTGAGGGGGCGGTCACCACTAAGTATCTGACAATTGACCGAGTTGGAGATATTTTGATTGCAACTCAAACACAGACACAAGAGAATGAATTTTTTGATGATTTTGGAGATGATAGCTTAGCAACTTCCACCTCCAATGTCTCAATTGGCGGTTGGGTGGTCGAATTAGCCAATCCTGGCACAGGCTATGTGTCTAATGGAAGTTTCTTTAGCGTACCGATTTCCGATGTAGGTTTGAGTCGATGGGACCGTTTGTCGTTTTCTGTGAGTACACAAGCTGAAACTGAAGCTCTGATTTATGTCTACTATGATAATGCGGGAGTTCCTACACTTGTGCCTGATTCTGTTTTACCTGGAAACAGCGCGGGCTTTAACTATAGTGATAGTCCAGTGAGTTTACTTGGTATTGACCCAGGCACATATGACACTCTTCAGCTAAGAGGGGAGCTTAGTTCCATTGATCCAAACTTGACGTCATATATTAAGCATTGGGTAGTAGATTATCGAACCGGCGGCAACCCGATTACCGATGTCGATATTTTGGTGCGCGGAGGAAAGCTTTTGGGGAATGACCCCAATCCTGTCTACAAGTTTGAAGCGGTCTTTACTTCAGACGGCAATGGTGAGGTAGACCTTCAAGATGTTGAATGGGATGCCTATAGCGTTTTCCCGCAAGGCTATCGTCTAGCAGAGATGTGTCCGGATTCACTATTATCCCTCGATCCAAACCAAGCGATTACGGCTCAGATTGGCCTTGCTCCGGCTGGCGTCGGGCTCCATGTGACGGTGGTGGACTCACTTGGTGTGCCGATTCCTGATTCGGTGGTGCGACTCTTTAACTACGATAATATCGCTGCGTATGACGAGACTTTGGTCACGACCTCTTGCGGGCAGGCGTACTTTGCCGGGAATGGTCTCACGGCCGGCGCCACCTACGCGCTTGACGTAGAAGCTCCTGGCTACGTACTGGTGACAGAGTATCCGGTCATAGATTCATCATCTGTAATGCGAGTGGATGTAGGAATTATTTAATTCATGGAAAAACTCCGACACAATGCAGGCATGACGCTCGTGGAGGTGGTCATTACGACCTCGCTCTTTCTGATTTTGATGTTGGTAGTAATGAACGGTGTGAATTTATTATATCGTTACAATTCATATACCTTTGCGCAGGCGTATCAGCTTGAGCATGCTCGACGTGGCATCGATAATCTAACGCGAGACATAAGAGAGATGATCTATGCAGACAATGGCGCCTTTCCACTTGAGGTAATGGAGCCATACCAAATTGGGTTTTATAGTGATATCGATCGTGACGATAGCGTGGAGTATGTAGAGTACGAGCTCATAAATGATACGGTGCTTGAGCGGCGTATTTTTAGTGCGACGGGTACCCCTCCGGTATATGAATTACTGACACCCGAATCAGCAGTGCCGATATCTGAGTATGCACAAAATAATCTCGATAGCCAGGTAGTCTTTCGCTACTTTGATGAGACGGGCACTGAGATTTTGGACGACCGTCCGACTGATGTGCGCTACATCACAACGGCGTTGATTATTAACGTTGATCCGGTGCGCGATCCGGGGCAATATATGTTGAAGGGGAGTGCTGCGCTGCGTAATATCAAATAATGTATGTATAAAAATTCTCAATCCGGCACCCTTATTGTTCTCGTACTAATTTTTGGTTCAATTTTCTTTATTATCATCGCCAGTTTTATGGGGTTTGTGATTTCACAAAATCGAGCGCAAGAGCATAAGCTGCAAGGCGAGCGAGCACTGGCGATTGCCGAAGGCGGACTAAATTATTATCGGTGGTATCTTGCCCATTATCCCGATGATGTGACACACGGTACTGGTAACGCCGGACCTCACGATATTCCGTATCAGGATTTTGAAGCTGGGTTAATAGGCACTTCGACACTCGAAATCGCTGAGCAATCATATTGTGGTGTCAACACGAGTATTGATATTCGTAGTACCGGGCGCAACACTGAAAAGCCCGAGATAGCCAGGAGCGTGTACGCGCGCTACGCTCGACCATCAGTAGCAGAGTATGCATATATTATCAACAGCGATGTCTGGGCCGGGCCGGGCCGTATCATCAACGGACCTTACCACTCCAATGGAGGTGTGCGTATGGACGGGGTAAATAATTCAACTGTCACCAGCGGCCGGGAAACATGGAGTTGCACAAGTGAGTTTGGTTGTAACCCGACAGACCCTTCAGCAGACGGTGTCTTTGGAGGTGGCGGCAACGATACATTGTGGGATTGGCCAGTGCCAAATATTGAATTCGATAAGTTGGGTATCGACCTGATGAAAATGCGTACCACCGCGCAAAATAATGGTGGAGTGTATATTGGTCCATCGGGTCGCTCGGGGTATCGTATTTCGTTTCAAGATGACGGCAGCTACAACCTTTATATTATCCGAAATAAAGAAAATGAGCCGCAAGGCAACGCGTACGGTTACCACTTAAATAAAGTAAAAAATTCGCAGTATCAAGGTAACTTCGACATCGACCCCGATTGCCCGCTTATTTTTGTTGAAGATGATCTTTGGATAGACGGTGAGATAAACGGTAAGGTAACGGTAGCAGCAGCCACTGATGTGGCGGGAATTACACGCAATATTGTCCTCCAGGGGAACATTACGTACACCGATGATGATGACGGGTTTTTGGCGATTGCACAAAATGACTTATTGGTGGGCTTTGACGTGCCCAATGATATGGAGATCAATGGCATCTTTGTGGCACAAGCGGGGCATTTTGGTCGAAACGATTATAGTTGGTTTACTACACCCGCAGCTTGGCAACAATACGTCTTTCGTGACTCGCTGACAATCAACGGTACGATTGTTTCAAACGGTCGTGTGGGGACCCAGTGGGTGTATGGGGATGGAACAATTGCCTCTGGGTTTATTGAACGCTTTTCTAACTATGATCGAAGGCTCGTGCTTGATCCGCCACCATTGACGCCAAAAATTTCTGACAACTATTCTTTTATTGAGTGGCGCCAAGAGTAGTGTAGAGAAAACAGTGGGGCGCGGCCAAAGGCCTCGCCCCACTGTTTTCTCCTCATGTTATACTACCCATATGGCAAAACATATTCTTGTCGTCGGTAACTGGAAACAGCATCCGCCTACTCTCGAAAAAGCAAAAAAGATTTTTATTGATATTAGAAATGGTGCAAAACACGCACACGACGGGGTGGTGGTAATGATTGCACCACCAGCCCCCTTTTTAAGCGAGCTCAATCGTTTAAGCCCAAGTGGCCGTATTGGCCTGGTGGCGCAAGATATTTCAATTTTTGAAGCCGGTGCGCATACGGGAGAAGTTGCATTGTCGATGGTGGCGAGCGCCGGCGCCACCGAAGTGATTGTTGGACATTCAGAACGTCGCGCTGGCGGTGAAGATGACGCTGTTATAAAACAAAAACTGGCTCAAGTGACACGTCGCCATAAAGCTATTTTATGCGTTGGAGAAACAACGAGAGATAAAGACGCGGAGTATTTTTCAGTCGTAGAGAAACAGCTTCAGGCTGCACTGTCTGGACTGACGAAAGTTCAAATGAAGCGAGTAAGGATTGCATACGAGCCCGTGTGGGCTATTGGTACCGGAAAAAATGCCACGGTAGAAATGGTAGAAGAAATGCGACTCTTTATACGCAAGGTACTTACCGATCTGTATGACCGCGCCACTGCAGAAGCAACCTTAGTGCTCTATGGCGGCTCAGTCAAAGCTAATAACGCAGAAGACTTACTGCGCTTTGGTGGAGTCGACGGCTTTCTGGTGGGCGGCTCTAGTCTTAAAGCCACAGAATTTACAAATATAATCGCCACAGCACATGCCTACAAAAAAGATCTCACTACCTAAACTGACGTCAATTCCGGACGTGTCAGGCCGGCGCGTTTTGGTGCGGGCATCACTCAATGTGCCGTTGGTCGATAGTAAGGTACGCAACGCATTTCGAGTGAAGCGCGCGCTCCCGACGCTCAATTATTTACGTCAAAATGGCGCAAAAGTAATTATGATGGCTCATATTGGGAGAGAAAAGGATGAGTCACTCGCTCCAGTGGCAGCTGAGTTACAAAAGCATCTCCCACTTACGTTTTTGCCCTCACAGAACGACGCTGAAATTGACCGGGCTATTTCGAATATGAAAGATGGTGAGGTGCTGCTCCTTGAAAATCTGCGCCAGCATGAAGGAGAAACAGCCAATGACGAAGCATTTGCAGAAAAACTCGCCTCGTATGCCGAGTTGTATGTGAACGATGCCTTTGCCGCGAGTCATCGCGCCCATGCGTCTTTGGTTGGCGTGCCGCGCCACCTACCATCATATTTTGGTTTTAATTTTCTTCATGAATACGAAGAATTGCAAAAGGCATTAGTGCCGGCGCAGCCATCGCTTTTTATTCTCGGCGGAGCAAAGTTTGAAACCAAGATGCCACTCGTTGAAAAATTTGTTGAGCTCTACGATACGGTGTTTGTCGGCGGCGCCTTAGCTAATGATTTTTATAAAGCCAAGGGGTTTGAGGTGGGTAAGTCGTTGGTTTCACCTGTGGATTTGAGTCAGAGTCCACTCCTTCACCACAAGAAAATCATGTTACCAAGTGAAGTGGTGGTGCGAGGAAAAAAGGGTGACCGCGTCACAGCCCCTGACAATGTGGCCAAAGACGAGACGATTCTCGACGCGAGTGAGGCGGCGCTTTCAAAGCTTCAGACATCAGTCGAAACCGCGGCGTTTATACTCTGGAACGGACCGCTGGGTGACTATGAGCAAGGCTTTGTCGAAGGTACGGAAACGCTCGCGAAGCGTATTTCACAGGCGAAAGGGTACTCGGTGATTGGTGGGGGAGATACGATTGCGGCTGTGGAGAAATTTGATACCCAAGAAACCTTTGGCTTTATGTCGACCGGAGGGGGAGCGATGCTGACGTTCCTGGAAGAGGGTACATTGCCTGCGATTGAGGCAGTGTTGCAAAAAAAAGACAGCAAATAGCGACAGGAGGCACAAATGCCGCGTGGCCATGGCCACGCGGCATTTGTGCTAATTTAAGGCAGTTTTAAGCTTTTCACTGAGGGCCTGCCCTTCTTCCGGCGCAAGCGGTGCAGTCTCTTCAATAATTTTTCCAAGCGGCTGCCGACTCGTCATCGGATAGAGCTTGATATGCACGTGGGGAACTTCAAATCCTTCCACAACAAGGCAGGTGCGTTCTGTGTGGAGCGTGGTATCAAGCGCAATGGCGACCTTTTTAGCGATGCTAAAAAGGTGGTGATAGAGATCATCCTCAAGGTCAAATAAATACGCCACGGGCTTCTTTGGAATCACTAAAGCTTGTCCTGGTAGGGCTGGAAACACATCAAGGATCACCATGCACTGCTCATCTTCAAATAGTATATAAGCCTCAAGCTCACGGTCAATAATTTTACTAAAAACAGTTTTTTCTTGTTCCATAGTGTCTATGGTAGCATAGCGGTATGTTACGTTTTCAAGCGGCTCCCCACTTACCTTTAGAGGTGGTCGATGCGTTGGAGGCTTTTCATCCACTTGAGCAACAGATTCTCTTTCGTCAAGGAGTGACGACCAATGAAGCTGCGCAACTATATCAGCGTCCTAGCTACGACGCGCAACATGATCCCTTTCTACTCCATAATATGGAGCAAGCAGTGTTGCGGGTTGAGGCGGCGATAGCAGGCGGCGAAAAAATCACCATTTTTAGTGATTATGATTGTGACGGCATTCCCGGCGCGGTTGTGCTGGCTGATTTTTTCGCCGCCGCCGCGTATCCGCATGTGGCACACTACATTCCACATCGTCATTATGAAGGGTTTGGGCTTTCCAAAGCGGCGGTGGATAAGATTGCTGAGGATGGTACAACGCTGATTATTACGGTTGATTGCGGGGTGAGTGATACTGAAGCGGTGGATCACGCAGTGTCTCGTGGACTGGAGGTGATTATTACTGATCATCATGAACCAAAAGAGATACTCCCCAACGCCACCGCCATCGTCAATCCAAAAGTGGGCAAAAGTTATCCGTTCCCACATCTGTGTGGCGCGGCGGTGGCTTTTAAGCTCGCCCAAGCGCTTCTCTCGCGCGATCGGCGCGGCCTTCATGAAGGAGGAGAAAAATGGTGGCTTGATATGGTGGGGATCGCGACCTTGGCTGATATGGTGCCTTTGATTGGTGAAAATCGTACGTTTGCGCATTATGGTATGACGGTGTTGCGTAAGTCGCGGCGGCCCGGCTTGCAGCAGTTGCTGCAAAAGCAGCGTGTCGCACAGCGCTTTCTGACCGAATACGACATTGGTTTTACGATTGGCCCGCGCATCAATGCTGCATCACGAATGGATGCTCCTGAAGATGCCTTTCATCTCCTTTGTGCGAAAGATGAGCATGAAGCCAGTCGGTTTGTGACTCACTTAGAAACTCTCAATCAAACTAGAAAAACCACAGTAGCGCAGATGACAAAATCCGCCCACAAAAAACTTGCCGAGCTCCCAGAGCTTCCGCCAGTACTGTGTGTTGGCGACCCTGCCTGGCGACCGTCTTTGGTCGGCTTGGTGGCCAATAAGCTCGCAGAAGAACATAGTCGTCCAGCTTTTGTCTGGGGGCGAGATGGTAATGAGACATTGAAGGGATCATGCCGCGCTGGCGGCGATGCTAGTGTGGTAGGGCTTATGGATGTGGTAGCTGAGAGTTTCCTTGAATACGGTGGACATCATGCATCAGGGGGGTTTTCGGTGAAGGAGACTGCTATTCATACACTAGCGAGCGACCTTAGCGCTGCCTACCACGCACTTGGCGAAAAAGTTGCCGCGCCGCTGGAGATGGTGGTTGATGCTGAACTTCAGCTCGAAGAGATTACGGCTGCCTTTGTCGGCCGTCTTCAAAAGCTCGGGCCTTTTGGAGCCGGCAATCCAAAACCACTGATCGCCCTTCGCGACGTGGTGCCACAGCAGGCAGGGTGCTTTGGAAAGACCAAAGAGCATACTAAGCTGGTTTTCCATACGACTGATGGCAAAGTCATTGAGGCTATTGCTTTTTTCAAGGTACCAGCTGATTTCTCTAAAGAGCCTAAAGCGGGGGAGCCAGTGACATTGGTGGGACATGTGGAGCAATCATTTTTTATGGGTCGAAAGGAGACACGCGTGCGGATTGTGGATTGTTTGGAGTCGTTTACAGCGGCGAGAAACGACCCTTTTTAGGGTCGTTTCTCGCCGCCTTGCCCGCTTTAT
>CAZUWG010000015.1:12531-14212 GCA_964624165.1 uncultured Candidatus Saccharibacteria bacterium
AATCATTTTTTATGGGACGCATAGAAAAGAGAGTTCGGATCGTTGATTGTGTATGTGTAATCTAAAGGGCTGGCGTCGCTCCTGTCTGGCCTCGCTGTTTTTGGGTGTTCATGCTATGCTGCACGCATGGAAACAATCATTGTCTATACTGACGGCGGCGCTCGCGGCAACCCTGGTCCGGCGGCCATCGGGGTATTTGCACACAAAGTCGGTGACACTTCACCGATTGTTGAATATAAAGCAGCTATTGGTAACGGCACCAATAATTTCGCAGAGTACGCCGCGGTTGCCGCGGGCTTAGAGGAGTTGAGAAAACAGTTTGGAAAAAAGACAAAAGACATGCGCTTTGAACTGCGTCTTGATAGCGAGTTGGTCAAAAAGCAGCTGAATGCTGAGTATCAGATTAAAGAGCCGGGGCTCGTACCGCTTTTTATTGAGATTCACAACCTTCGAGTGGCGCATTTCCCGCATTTGACTCTCACGCACGTGCCGCGTAAAGAAAACAAAGAAGCCGATCGACTGGTCAACGAAGCACTGGACGGAAAATAACCAATACCACAGGCGGCGGGCCGCACTAGAAAGACACCGCTAGGTGCGAGGTCATTGTCATCCCTTACACATAGGGTGCGGCCCGCCGCCTTTTTTTTACTGCACAACTCCTCTTGCCAACCAGACACTTCTTTGGTATGTTTTGCCACTAGACCCCACGCATCCGGCGCGGGGAAACTAGGGAGAAGAGAAGTGAGCAAAAAGAAAGATCAGCCGGCCGAATCAATTGAACAGCTTGATCAGCTCGTAAACGAGCTGGTCGGCAAAGACCCCAGAGACTGTTCGAAGAAGACCCTCAAGTTTCGGCATGAGCTCTTGAAATCGCACATCAATAAGTGCGTGGAAAGGCGGATGTCCGCAGATGGGCCTTTGCTTACTCGTGCGAAAAAGCTGAAGCTCAGCATCAAGGAGGAGTATCGGCGGCGGGAGCTGGATGAGGCGAGAATGAATGATCCGGTGTCGGAGGCGGGGGGGAAGCCGCCGCAGCTCGACGATGCTGCAGCGCCGTGCTGCAGCGAAGGTGTCGGTGGCAAGGCCGGTGCCGTTCCTCGCTTGGGCGGCGGCGGTCTGTCGTTTGAACGACAGGGCATTGCCGCAGCCGCAGCGCGCTGATCTTTTGAAGGGGAGGGGGAACTCCTCCCGGGCCGTCCATGTTGGACGGCCTTTTTCTATGGCGGGGTGGGGAGCGAAGCTCCCCACCTGTGTTTGCTATACTTTCTTCATGTGGGAAACGAAGGCGGTAGTGTTTTATCTCTTTATCGGTGGGTTTTTAATTGGTGTGACGGGCGCCCTGTTGCTGCCACTATCACTACCGCATACTTTGTGGCTCCTTGTAATGTCGTTTGCACTGGCGGTGTTATGGCGACGCGGAGGGCAGGAGCGCCGAAAAAAGCCTTTGGATTTTTGGGGGCTCCGGCGCCGTTAGCGGGCGCGTGGTGGCGGGCGGGGTGGGGGCCGGCGGGTGGATGGCGAACACCACCAACCCGCCCGCCTCCGGCACGCACGCCGAGTCCGCCGAGAAGGTCCCGGAGGCCCCGTTCGAGAAGGGACAATGGCTGGTGGAACAGGGCCAACCGGAGATGGCGGTCATCTCGTTCAAGCTGGCGGCGAAGACCGACACGAGCGGTCGCCC
>CAZUWG010000016.1:0-208 GCA_964624165.1 uncultured Candidatus Saccharibacteria bacterium
GCCACTTTGTATCTAAAGACCTAGTTATTGCACCGTTAATGTCCTAGTGTCGTCTTTTTTATGATCGAGTGTAATATGCAATGCGTCTTTTGTGATACTTTTCTGTATCCGCTCTGGCCATTCAATACACACGAGTGTTTTTGGTGTGTGAAAGATTGACGAAAGGCCAAGAGGACCGGTCTCGGACTCATCTTCGATGCGGTATGCA
>CAZUWG010000016.1:218-535 GCA_964624165.1 uncultured Candidatus Saccharibacteria bacterium
TTTTCATGCTCTGTCTCATACTGTTTCATTACTACAAATGTGGGACTAGTGACTTCTTCAGTGACTCCAAGGAGGGCTGCCACCTCTTTTACAAAAGCTGTCTTCCCTACTCCTAAGTCACCATGTAACGCCAATACCACCGCACCCTCACTGTCTGATAGAGATGTAAGGATTAAATGCGCGACTTCCTTTAAGTCTTTGAGGGTCAAAATAGTATAGGTATGCATTGGCGACAGCATACCATGTCTTTTTAAAGGTGGAAGTGGCGGGGGGAAGGGTTATCGGTTAACCCCGCCCATACAGGGACAAAAAAAATA
>CAZUWG010000016.1:545-14038 GCA_964624165.1 uncultured Candidatus Saccharibacteria bacterium
TTTTTTTTTTTTTTTTTGGTCTACCCATTATTTTTTTTTTTTTTTGTGTTTTGGGCGGGTGCCTCGTTTTACCTTTCCCCCCCCCACTTCCTGCTACAATAGAAGTATGCCTACGTTTGATAATATCTACAATAAAGAACACCTCGCCGAAATTCGGCGCGGTGAAGAAGAGAGCCTCGCCAAACAACTCGCTCCCCACTACGGCCTTCCCTATATCAATCTTGTTGGTATTACTATCAACCCACAAGCTCTTCTTCTCATAGATGAAGACACCGCCAAGGCGGCACATGTTGCGGCTTTTGAAAAACAAAACAAAAAGCTCACCATTGCCATCCAAAATCCAAATCTAGAAGCTGCTAAAGAGCTTTTAGCTGAACTAAGAAAGGAATGGAATGTCTCTTTGATGCTCTGCTCCACAAACAGTCTCGAGCATGCGTGGCAACGGTATGAAGATCAAAAGAATAGTAAGCCTGTACAAAAAGGCATTCTCGATATCGACCTCGATCAGATCGCAATCTTGATGGAAAAAATTTCTACCAAGGAACATGTTGCTGAACAAATTATTAAGTTACGTACCCTCAATTCAGCTAAGCGCATTTCCGAAACACTAGAACTTGTCTTCGCTGGAGCACTCGGACTTGGCGCTTCCGACATTCACATAGAACCCGAAGAAACTGGCATTCGTCTTCGCTATCGTCTAGATGGTGTCCTAGAGGATGTTATCGATCTAGAACGAATTATCTACGAGCGCATGCTTTCTCGCTTGAAGATTCTGGCTGGCATGCGTATTAATATCCGTGACGAAGCGCAAGATGGTCGATTCAGTTTTACCATCAACGAACGCGATATAGATGTGCGTGCCAGCGTCATTCCAGGGGCATCCGGAGAAAGTATGGTCATGCGTCTTCTCGATCCTGATGTAGCCAGCTTCCAATTTGAAAGCCTCGGCCTCAATGAAGCATTAAAACGCGTGATGGAGATAGAACTCCAAAAGCCAAACGGTCTGATTGTCACCACTGGCCCCACCGGAAGTGGTAAGACTACCGCTTTGTACGCGTATCTCCAAAAAGTACATACCACCGATAGAAAAATCATTACCATCGAAGACCCTGTCGAATACAAGATTGAAAATATTGTCCAGACCCAAGTCAGTGATGATTACACTTTTGCCTCTGGATTGCGCGCTATCTTGCGACAAGACCCAGACGTAATTATGGTCGGAGAAATTCGAGATCGTGAGGTGGCAGAGACAGCTATCCATGCCGCCCAGACCGGACACCTTGTATTCTCTACCCTTCATACCAACAGTGCGGTTGGTGCCTTCCCGCGCCTTATCGACCTCGGCATCGACTCACGGGTGATGGGAACAGCGATCAATATTCTCTTGGGACAAAGATTAGTGCGTACCTTGTGTGAATACTGTAAAAAAGACCGTCTCACCACCGACGCTGAAGAAGCTATTATCACACGCATCTTAAGCAATCACCCTCAAGCGCCGAAGCTTATGCCACCATATACAATTTATGATGCCGTCGGGTGTGATGCCTGTAACCACACCGGCTTTAAAGGGCGACAAGGTGTATTTGAAGCCGTGCGCATGGATGAAGCGGTCGAAGAAGCTCTACTTCGTGATCCGCGCGAGCATATTATTGAAGAAGCTGCACGAGCCCAAGCCATCCCGACAATGGCCGAAGATGGTATCGTAAAAGTCCTTGAAGGAAGCACCTCGCTAACTGAGCTTGAACGCGTAGTTGAGCTCAAAGCTCGACACACCGGCATTAAAGAGCCCGCCTCTTCGGAGGATGATCTCTTTGAAAATCACATTGTGTAATTGGAAAACACAAAACCCCCGAGCACAAGATTGTGCTCGGGGGTTTTGTGATATAGTTTCATCCAACACTCCTTGAGTGCGTTCATTCCAAAAAATAATTCTCTAAGCACGCTTTCCGCATAGAAAGTGAGCAACGCGCTAAGGAAATGGCAGAGTGTACTTATTCTAGGATAAGGACCGTGTCACCCTCGCAACGGTACTCTGAGTTGCTTAGAGAGTTATATTCTCGAATGTCATAAGAAAACCACGTGGCGTATGCCTCGTGGTTTTCTTTATAAACGCTGAAAAGAATTGGGAACGCGTTTTAAGTGCCTCAAAACGTACCTTCATATTAGCATAAATGAAAGTTTTGTCAAGCTTTTGTGGTGGGGCGAGCTTCGCTCGCCCCACCATCTCTATGATTTCCCCCATTTTACGCTACAATAGAAGTATGAATAGTCAGAGTTCTATTACGAAAGAGCACTCAGGAAACCTTGATCAAACCCTCCGTCCCCAGACGTGGGAAGAATATATTGGTCAAGAAAAAATCAAAGAGAACCTCCGTATTCTTCTTACCGCCGCCAAGGAACGTGGTCACGCTGCAGAGCATATTCTACTCTATGGCCCGCCTGGTCTGGGTAAGACTACTCTCTCGCACCTTATCGCCAAAACCCTCGGCACCAACATGCGCACCACTTCCGGTCCGGCTATTGAGCGCGTTGGTGATCTCGCAGCCATTCTTACCAACCTCTCACCTGGAGATGTGCTTTTTATTGACGAAATTCACCGTCTATCCAAAAGTATTGAGGAAGTGCTTTACCCGGCTATGGAAAGTGGTGTCCTTGACATCATCATTGGGAAAGGTCCTTCAGCGCGCACCGTCCAGCTTGAACTACCACCGTTTACTCTAGTCTCAGCTACTACGCGTATTTCGATGCTGTCTGCTCCACTTCGTTCACGTTTTTCAGGTGGAACATTTCGACTTGATTTTTATTCTGATGCTGAGATCGCGGAGATCCTCAAGCGCTCAGCGGCGCTTTTAGGAATTGCGGCTTCAAACGAAATCGTTACCGGTATCGCCAAGCGCTGCCGAGCTACTCCACGTACTGCAAATTATCTCCTCAAGCGTTGTCGCGACCTCGCCCAACTCGAAGGGGCAGAGCTTGATAGAGCGATTGTTGATAAAACTTTTGATCTCCTTGAGATTGACGAGCTTGGTCTAAATAAGCCAGATCGTGAGGTGCTTCAGATTATTATTGAAAAACACAGAGGTGGACCGGTCGGACTCAATACCATTGCGGCTGCCACAGGCGAGGAACAGTCAACTATTGAAGACGTAATTGAACCCTACCTCATTCGCCAAGGCCTCTTAGAACGCACCCCGCGTGGCCGTATGGTAACAGCTGAGGCATACCGTCACTTGCAAATATAGGGAGGTTTTGTAGAGTATCGACAGAACAGAATAGACTTGAGGTATAAAATGCAACAAAAAGTGTATCCGGTAGTATCACTCAGAGATACTAGAACCGGAGAATTCAGCCTGTGTCGAATGGAACGACGATATCCAACCCTTTTTCCAGATGAAGAATACCAACCGTTTTACCCAACACAGCCGTCTGAACACCGCTTCGCACGGCTTGATCAAGCGGTGGCGTTTGTGGAAGAGAGTGCGGCCTGTGGGAAGTATTGCTGCCCACTTTGGTATGTGGACGTCTGTCTGCAGTGGAATGGAACAACGCTTCCGAGCACTGCTATCTATCTTTCGACAGAGCGGTACCAGTGACGCGTCGCAGCCTTCTGGCTGCGACGCCTTCTTTTTTGTATACTGAGCTGATGAGTGGACATAATAAATGGAGTAAAATCAAACACAAAAAAGCCGCCACTGATGCGCAGAAAAGTAAGATTTTCAGTAAACATTCTGCGCTTATTGCGATGGAAAGTCGCAAGGCCGCTGGCGATATCTCGTCTCCTTCGCTCTCGGCAGTGATTGAGCGCGCAAAAAAAGACTCCATGCCAAAAGAAAATATCGACCGAGCAGTTGCGAAAGGAGCGGGTGGAGGAGGAGCCGCTCTTGAGGAAGTGCTCTACGAAGGATATGGTCCTGGTGGCGTGGCGATGTTGATACACGTCGTAACCGACAACAACAACCGCACTGCGGCCGAAATGCGCCACATATTTTCAAAACACGGGCTCGAGCTCGGCACTCCGGGAGCGGCGGCGTGGGCGTTTTCAAAAAAAGACGGTGTCTATATCCCCAACACTCCCATGGAACTCGATGAAGTAACCGGTGAACAGTTAGGCAACTTTATTGAAGCGATCGAAGAAAATGATGATGTTACTGAAGTTTACACCGCAGCTGATACTGTTGAGGAATAGCACAAATGGCCGGAACCAAAGGTTCCGGCCATTTGTGCTACTATACCTTCATGCGAGTAATTGGTATCGATCCTGGTTATGATCGGCTGGGAGTGGCGATTATTGAAATGAATGAAGGCCGCGAAACGGTTATTTATTCATGTTGTATCGAAACCGACAAACACCTCTCCTTACCCGAGCGACACAAACAAGTCGGTGATAAACTTCAAAAAATTTTACAGACATACAACCCTGAGGTCCTTGGTATTGAAACACTTTTTTTTAATAAAAACGTAAAGACTGGGATTGGTGTCGCAGAAGCTCGCGGCGTTATTCTGTATGTCGCCCAAACGGCTCAATGTCGCGTACTAGAGCTTAGTCCGCAGCAAATAAAAATCGCCGTCACTGGCTATGGAAAGAGTGATAAACCAGCCGTTATCGAAATGGTGAAACGCTTGGCGATGAATATTCCGAAGAAAGCCTTAGACGATGAATACGATGCTATCGCTGTTGGTATTGCCACCCTTGCGCACCTTCGATAAGTAGCTATAATGCTCGGAATAATTAACACATAAGTGTAAAAACATATGGTAGATGAATTTGAGACAAACGATGAAGTAGCTGAGAATGAAAATGAGGATTCTTCAATTGATGATTCAATGCTTGATGAAATTAGCGATGATGAAAGTGAAGATGAAATAGAAGGGTTTGGTCTCATTACTGGCGATGATGATGAAGATGAGGAGGAGGATGAAGAAGATGAGGAGGAGGATGAGGATGAAGAAGAATCACTCGAGGAAGATGCTGAAGATGTGGATTTCGACAGTTTCGACGATTCGTATGATATGTAAGTAAAAGGCCGGAAGCTCTGCTTCCGGCCTTTTACTTACCCTACTTACCCCTGATTAGTAGACAGTACTTCTTTTTACCTCTGCGCAAAAACATGCGATTTGATTCACTGAGATTATGCCCTTCATCGATCTTTTTTCCATCCAGCATGATCGCTCCACTTGATAAAAATTCCCTAGCTTCGCGCTTACTGGTAGCCAACCCGCTCCCGACCAACACTGTAATCATATCTTCATCCGCCTTAAGTGTATATGTGGGCGCGAAGCTCTCAAGCATCAGCCACTCAAGTGAAGTAAGTTCCCCCGCATCAAGATTTCCAAATAAAAAATGAGAAACTTTTTCTACTGCCGCCGTTTTTTCTTCACCATGCACTAGAGTGGTGACTGCGTTTGCGAGTGTTTGTTGGGCCAAGCGAGCTTCTGGCGCGTTTTTTATTTCTTCTTCTAAGCGAGCGATCTCCTCAAGTGAAATAAGAGTAAAACGTTTCAAATAATCACTCACATTTTCATCTGAGACATTGAGCCAAAACTGGTAAAAATCATAGACAGAGGTTTTTGTCTCATCAAGCCAAACCGCATTTCCTTCACTCTTTCCAAATTTTTTCCCAGTTACTTTATCAATCACCAAAGGGGTAGTAATAGCGTAAGCTGTCGTGCTTTTTTTTCGGCGAATAAGGTCTACCCCCGCAACAATATTTCCCCATTGATCCGATCCTCCCACCTGTACATTACAGCCGTACGTTTCGTGGAGAACAAGAAAGTCGTACCCTTGCAAAAGAGGATATGCAAACTCCGTATAGGAAAGCCCCACTTCTGAAGAGAGGCGTTTGGCGATTGCCTCTTTTTTTATCAACTCATTAACTGTAAAAAACTTCCCTACGTCTCTTAAAAAATCCAACAAAGAAATGTGTGACAACCATTCATAATTATTAACAAAAGTAATATTTTTTAGGTTTAGTAGCTGTTTGGCTTGCGCGCTGATTTTGTCTGCATTTTCTTTGATGGCTTCGTGGAGCTTAAGCTCACGTTCTGCGTCTGGCTTTGGATCTCCAATCATCCCCGTCCCGCCGCCGGAAAGAAAAATAATAGTGTGCCCTGCGTCAGCTAAGTGACGAAGTAACATAAAAAGCACGAAATTTCCCGCATGGATTGAGTCGGCTGATGGGTCGACGCCAAGATAAATAGTACGCTTTTCACCATCAATAATCTCCGCCAGTTCACCGCCCGCTACTTGGTGGATAAATCCACGTGCTATAAGCTCCTTAGAAAGTGTCATATACTCAAAATCGTACCACACCCAGACTATAAATATAGTAGACAAAACATGCTACTATTGGTTTTATATCAAGGTTTTATCAACAGGTTATACACAAGACATGCGAACAATTTTACAAAAAATTAAAAAAGCGTTCAAAAAAAATAAGAAGGAGCTTTTTATTGACTTCTTGATTGCTTTTTTTGTTATTGGGGTAGTAATAACTGGCGGGCTTTTCATTTGGATTGCCACACTTGATATTCCTGACCTGGACGCTTTTGAAAACCGTAAAGTCTTACAATCAACCAAAATCTATGATCGTACGGGAGAAATCCTACTCTACGATCTCCATCAAGATATAAGACGTACCATCATTCCGTTTGAAGAGATCTCTCAAGACATTAAAAACGCCACCATCGCGATTGAGGATGATGCATTTTACAACCATATCGGGATTGATTTCAAAGCCATCCTTCGCGCTGCTCTTTCAAACTTAAGTGAAGGTGACTTACTTGGCGGTCAAGGTGGCTCTACTATTACTCAACAGGTAATTAAAAACTCCGTTCTTGAAACAGAAAAAAAATTAACCAGAAAAATTAAAGAAGCCATCCTGGCAATCCGACTTGAGCAAGTGTTTACTAAGGATGAAATTCTTTACTATTACCTCAATGAGTCTCCGTATGGTGGTACTATTTACGGTGTTGAGGAGGCAAGCCAGGCATTCTTTGGTAAAAAGGCTTCTGAAGTAACCTTGGCTGAAGCCGCTTATCTCGCTGCCCTTCCACAAGCCCCCACTTATCTTTCACCATACGGCAGCAACCGACAAGCCCTTGATGATCGTAAAAACCTTGTTCTTAAGCGCATGCAGCTTAATGGATTTATTTCTCAAGAACAATATGATGCTGCACGAAATGAAGTGGTTGAATTTGAATCACAATCAGTGTCGGGGATTAAAGCCCCTCACTTTGTTATGTACATTCGGGAGTTACTCGTTGAGGAATACGGGGAGGAGGCCTTAGCCGAGCGTGGTTTTAAGGTAACCACCACCCTTGATTGGGAACTTCAAGAAAAAGCTGAAGAAATTGTATACCGTAAAGCACTCGAAAATAGTGAGAAGTACAACGCCAGCAACGCTGGGTTGGTTGCAATTGATCCACAAACTGGTGACGTATTGACGATGGTTGGTTCACGAGATTATTTTGATGAAGAGATAGATGGTAACTTCAATATTGCCACTGCCAATCGCCAGCCGGGTTCTTCTATTAAACCTATCGTCTACGCTTCGGCCTTTTCTAAGGGATATACCCCCGAAACGATTGTTTATGATGTGGCAACACAATTCGGCAGCTCATGTGACCCATGGGATACCACCAATAATGACGGGTGTTATGCTCCAAAAAACTACAACAACCAATTTAAAGGTCCGATTTCTCTACGCAACGCCCTCGCTCAGTCACTTAATATTCCAGCGGTAAAAGTACTTTATCTCACTAGTGTGCGTGATGCGATCAAAACCGCCACCGATATGGGTATCACCACACTCAATGACGTTGACCGTATTGGTCTCACTTTAGTGCTTGGTGGAGGTGAAGTAAAATTACTTGAACACACGGGCGCGTATGGGGTATTTGCTAATGAAGGAGTGCGCGCTGAACGAAGAAGTATTCTCAAAATCGAAGACTTCAACGGTGATGTACTACTAGAACCAGAAGTAAAGGAGGCCCGCGTTCTTGACCGCGAAGTAGCTCTCCAGATCAGTGATATCTTGACCGACCGTGTAGCTAGAGCACCACTGTGGGGCAACTTTGCAGCGGTAAACTTCACACAAGACGTGGCAATCAAATCTGGTAGTACCAACAACCTCCGTGATGCGTGGATTATGGGTTATTCACCAAACATCGCCGTTGGCGTTTGGGTGGGAAATAACGACAACCAAGCGATGGGTGGTGGGCTCTCTGGACTAATTGCCACCCCAATGTGGCGGGAGTTTATGGATGTCGCTCTTCCACTTCGAGAAACAGCCTCATTTCCAGAACCAGCAGCTGTAGATCCAACCATCAAACCCATCCTTCGCGGCGTCTACCTTGATTCTCAAAGTGTCATAAACAACTTCCTCCAAAATGTCCAACAAGGTAACGACACTCCCCTGTCACTTGATACCAGCAATCTCACCGGAGGTGTCCATTCAATTCTTTATTATGTTGAACGCAGTAATCCACGTGGTCCTTACCCAACAAATCCAGCTTCAGATTCACAATTTACCAACTGGGAATATGGTGTACAAAACTGGGGTAAAGCATACTACCAAAGTATCCTAAACGACCTACAAACCCAATTACAAAATCAAATCAACGAACAAACCAACCAAGAAGCAGAGACCCCTGGTAATGAAGAACCTGTGGTAGAGGAAGAAGAGGAAAACTAAAGTATCTTAGTGGGCGCAGCCTTTACCCCCACCCTTCCCTTCATATGTTGTAATAACTCTTCTTTATGAAGAGTTATTTCATTTTTTAACACCCCACTCACTCGAAGAGAAATGGTTTTATTTGCTGGTGTGTAATTCACTGCCTCTTTTTTAATTTCTATTCCTAAAACGTCTTTCACCACTTCTATAAAAGTATTTATAATAGTTGCCTCAGGAGCAATCAAGCGCTCACGGTATTTTTGAAATAAATCTTTAAGATGTTTAACTCCTTCTCCACGAGCCATACTACTTATTCATTGGCATTACTAAGTATCGGAAGGTTTGATTACCCACAGACTCAATCAATAGTTTTCTATCTACCCCAAACCGAAATTGCACACTATCTCCAGCAATGTGTGGCAATGGATCTGAAACATATCGCTGATTAAAACTCAACATTACCTCATCGCCAGTTACTTCAGCTTTAATTGATTCTGTTGTTGCTCCCACCTCACTACTGGTGGCAGAGAGTGTGAGTGAGTCACTACTAGTGATAAGTTTTACTTGTGAAAAATTGTTTAAGAAAATTTGTGTCTTTTTAAAAGCATGAATTAAATCACCTTTTAAAATTCGAGCTGTGGTGGAAAATTCCTTTGGAATCACCCGTTCATAATCAGGGAATGACCCGCTAGTAAGTCGTGATGTAAGATACACACCGTCATCCCATAGAAAAGCAATCTGATTATCTGACACTATCATTGAGACTTTCCCTTTTAATACTTCAAATACTTTAGCAATTTCAATCGCGTTCTTTTGAGGAATCAGGATCTGTTCTTCTAAAACCACCCTATTTTGAGCGGTAGTTTTTTCTACCAAACGAAATGAGTCAGTCGCCACAAACGTGAGCGCATGTTCCTTTCTCTGGAAGATACAGATACTGCTCAATTCGGGCTTTATAGACGACTGTGAGGCCGCAAAAGCGGTGGTTTTGATACCAAGCACAAAACTCTCACCACTGATTTCTTGACCGCCTTCTTTTAGTTGTGGAATTTTTGGAAATTCCTCATAGCTAATACTTTTTATTTGAGTGTTTGAACCTCCTCCCTCTACCACCAAACTCTCACCCTCTACTCGAAGTGTAATTTTTGGATCTTTATGGAGTGAGACGGTCTGCAGTAATGTTTGTGCAGGAATTGCAACCACCCCCTCCTCCTCAATAGAGGCCTCTAAAGTAGCTTCTATACCAAGCTCAAGATTAGTTGCCTTTAATGACATCACACCATCCTTCACCTCTAAAAGAACACATTGTAAAACTGGAAGGGTAACATGTTTCATACTCATCTTGGCGACAAGTTCCAGTCGTTCTTTGAAGGTTTCTGTAGTGAGGATAACGTGCATATGTTTTTATTTTTTATTCAACTTTTCTCTTATTATTAGGGGTGTGGATTAGTGGAAAAGTAGTAAATACTCCTTTATGTACTAGTCTAACGGGTTTCATTTTTTTGACAAGCTGTACATAAGCTGGGTGTTCGTGTGTATAGCTGCCTGGCTTATGGGTATAACTTACGAGGCATAATGTATAGGTGGTGATAAGTGATCTTGGGACAGTTGTTATCCCCGATGTTTATGATCACTTTCCCCCAACTTCTTCTGTGAGTTATACCCAACTCTTACACAGGTTTAAATAAATAAAATGGCGACCTTTGGTCGCCATTTTATTTATTTAAGAAGAGAACGAAGGTGTGCCACCTCTTCCTCAAGCTCGCTGCTCTTTTCTAATTCCCCTTTAATCTTTTCACAAGAGTGAATAACAGTGGTATGGTCTCTGCCACCAAGCTTCTGCCCAATAGCTGGATATGAAACCTGAAAATCTTCCCGTAAAATATACATAATAAGCTGTCTTGGTTTTACCACCTCTTTTTTGCGAGTTTTTTCGTAGATGGAGGCTGGTTCGATGTCAAAGTATTTTGCTACTTTATCTACTACGTCTGATACAGCTAGGCTCTTGCGTGGTCTTGTGTTGTTTTTAATAATTTGTTTTACCTCATCAATCATAACCGTGCGGCCAAGGAGCTGTGTTTGGCACATAATCGTATTGAGGGCGCCTTCTAACTCACGAATGTTACCTTCGATGTTTTCCGCTAAGTAGTCAACCACTTCTTCATCAAGGCTGAGGGAGTGTTGAGAAGCTTTTGCACGTAAGATAGCGGCTCGTGATTCGAGGTCTGGTGCTGGAATATCAACAATCATACCCTGTGCAAAACGTGATTGCAGGCGTTCTTCAAGGCCAGAGAGTAGTGAGGGGTGGATGTCACTACTAAAGACAATTTGTTTATTATTATCATGCATGGCATTAAAAAGATGGAAGAGTTCTTCTTGGGTTTTTTCTTTATTCGCCAAAAATTGCACATCATCCATAATCAGAACATCATATTGTCGGTACTTGTGTTTGAAGTTATTGGCGGCGCCTTTTTGTAGTGCATTAAAGTAATCCACCGCAAAACGTTCACTGGTCACATAAAAGACTTTTCGCCCCGTTCTTTTTACAAGGTTACCCACTGCTTGGATAAGGTGAGTTTTACCATGGCCGGTCTTCCCATAAATAAATAGTGGGTTGTAGGCAATACCAGGACGTTCAGCAACGGTTTTGGCGGCGGTATGTGCAAGAGCATTAAATGGCCCTACCACAAATGTATCAAAAATATATTTTGGATTGAGGTTGTCATTTTTATTGATGTAGTAGTCATCAAGCGGTATAGCGGCATTGATGGTGTTGTTTTTGGTGCTTGTTTGTTTGGTTTTTTGTACTACCGCGTATTCTATGCTCCGCACATAGGGTGATATATCACGTAGTGTTTTTAAGATAAGAGATTGAAATTTGTCAGAGAGCCAGTCACTCACAAAAACACTCGGGACGCCAAGTGTGATGGTGCCATCTTCAAGCGCAATAATATGAGTATCTTTAAACCAAGTTTTAAAGTTGGCTGGAGTAATGGAGAGTTCAATATTCACCAACGCGTTATCCCACATCTCTTTGATATCGATCTGCTCTGTTTTTAGGACGTGATTTTGTTGGTGTTGTGGAGTCATAATTCGTTACAATCAAATACGTGTGTAAGCGTTACTGACAAATGTGTAAAAGTAATTATACGCGCATTACACAAACTGTAAAACTTTTTCAAAATATCCGAGCCCGTCGAGCTCTCTGGCCGTCAACTGTTGATAAGCTGTGGATAAGTGTGTATGAGAACTGAGGGTATCTTTCAACACCCCTCCCCCAAGTGTCATCTCAATTTAAAAAGGTATTGAAAAAAAACTATTCTCATGTATAGTACGGGAACATAATTTGTAACATATGCCAAAACGAACATATCAACCGAGTCAAAAAAAGCGTATGACCACTCACGGTTTTCTGACTCGTAGTGTCGCTATCTTGCGCGCTCGCCGTCGAAAAGGTCGAGCATCACTAGCGGTAAAGAAGAGTCGCTAATCGCGGCTCTTTTTATTGCTACAATTGGAGTATGTTAAAAAAGCAACACCGCCTCACCTCAGCTGAATGCGATCAAGTGTTTACCTTGGGTAAGAAAATCCACACCAAAGAAGCGCAGGTGGTGTATCTTGAAAAAAGTGATCTACCGAAGTGTGCAATTGTGGTTGGTAAAAAGCTGGTCAAAGGAGCAGTTTTGCGGAATCTCTTAAGAAGAAGATGGTATAGTGCTATAAAAGCAAGTGGCTACCTCACTAAATACCCCAATCGACAGACAGCTTTTGTGCTAAAAGCAGAAGCACTCCCCCTTTCTCAAACTGAGGTCATTAGTTATCTAAAACGCTCTTTGTTTCCATAACCCATTGTGTAAGGTAGAATGAGATGTTTGTAAGTAACTATTTTCTTTTTATGTGGAGTTTTATTTGGCATACGTTCTTTTTTGATCCAATCTACAACCTCTTGGTTTTCTTTATTGATGTTTTTCCGCTTGGAGATGTGGGGCTGGCCATTATTGCGACCACTATAGTAGTGAAATGTATTCTTCTCCCTCTTTCTGTGAAGGCTACAAAGACGCAAGTAAGGATGAAAGAGCTGCAACCAAAACTTGAAGCACTTAAAGAAACACATAAAGACAATCGAGAAGCCCAAGCTAGAGAAATGCTAGAGCTTTATAAAGAGGCGGGGGTTAATCCGTTTGCAAGTATTCTCCTCATCTTTCTCCAGGTGCCGATTATTATTGCACTCTATTTTGCGGTGACTCGTGGCGGCGGCGTTCCACTCCCTGATATCAACATCGATCTTCTCTATGCCTTTATTCCACAACCAGACACAGTAAGTACGATGCTTTTTGGGTGGTTTGATATCCTTGGTAAGAGCTTACCACTAGCTCTCTTGGCGGCTGGGGCGCAGTTTGTCCATGGACGTCTTTCAATGGCAGCCCTCCCTACTCCCGACAAGGATGCGGCACCAAGCTTTAAAAATGACTTTCAAAAAAGCATGCAACTTCAGATCAAGTGGGTGCTGCCGGTCGTAATTTTCTTTGTGGCATACACCATCTCAGCGGCCGTTGCTCTCTACTTTACAGTGAGTAACCTATTTGCGATTGCTCAAGAATACTACCTGCGACGCCACCGCTAGGATGTAGAGGAGAAATAATACAAAATAAGCAAGATAGTGTGTGGGTAAAATAATATAAGGTGTTTTTAGTTATCTTTGATACACTCCGTCGAAGGTATAAAGGGGTACAAAAGGCGCGGGCGTTTCCCGCGCCTTTTGTACCCCCTCTTTTTACAAAACCCCCAAAAAAAATCCGATTGACTTTTTTATAAAATATA
>CAZUWG010000017.1:0-3726 GCA_964624165.1 uncultured Candidatus Saccharibacteria bacterium
AGCTTTGCCCGCCGCCCACGATAGGCTATACTGTACGCATTATGGTAATCACACATCACGGCGGACAATTCTTTAAAGTTTCTTTTGGTAGTACAACACTCGCGTTTGATCCAATCTCCAAATCATCAAAACTTGCACCAACAAAGTTTGGTGCTGATGTCGCCTTTGTCTCTTTATGGCATGACAATTTCAACGGTGTCGACCAAGTCGCTCACGGCAATAAAGAGCCCTTTGTCATCGACGGTCCAGGTGAATACGAAGTAGGAGATGTGACGGCCCGAGGATTTGGGGTGGAAACCATGTACGACAAAAAGCGTGGCTTTAATACCATCTATCAAGTGACTCTAGAAGGGATGAATATAGTCTTTCTTGGAGCTCTCTCTTCACCAGAGATTGATAGTAAGATTTTGGCTGAGCTTGGGGATATTGATATTCTCTTTGTCCCAATCGGCGGAGGGGATGTGCTTGAGGTGCCGCAGGCCTCCAAGCTGGGGGTAAAGCTTGAGGCGCGAGTGATTATTCCGATGCACTATGATGCTACGGCGCTTAAAGAATTTTTGAAGGAAGAAAGTGCCGAAGATGTGAAGCCACAAGAAAAAGCCACACTCAAGAAAAAAGACTTACTCGGAGAAACAGGTAGTATTATCGTCCTTAAAGCATAACTATGGCTGGATGGATTGTAAAATTACAAAATAAGCCACGCGCCGTGCGGCAGCGATATGCCTACGGGGGGTCTTTTGTGATTACGGCGTTGATCGTGGGGATTTGGTTTACGACACAGTCGGTCCCCACCCTTGACCCCGTGGCGGCTGCTACCGATCAAAGTAACGGCGCCTTTAGTCGTTTTTTTGATACAGTAAAAGGACAGACAGCGTCTGTAGTGTCATCCTTTAAAGGCGATACAGCGCCAGAAGAATCTGCACCAAAGAAAGAGTCTCCAGCTGCCACCACCAGTACTTCAAGTATCAGCCTACCAAAAATCACTGACGAAACGCGCGCGGCGACAGAAAAGAAACGCACAAACACGGCACACAGCACTACTACCGAGGCAGCCTCCAGCAGTACGGCGCCGCGCGCGGTCATGATCGCCACCAGTAGTCCAAAAACTGCTGAATAAATGCTATACTTTTGCCACTTAGACTAATCGCAGTAATTATTTATGCCGAAAAAGAATGTAGACGAACAATCAACCGAACGCCCAGAGGGAATCATTCCTCAAAGTATCACTTCTGAAATGGAGCGAGCTTATCTTGACTATGCGATGTCGGTGATCACTTCGCGTGCTTTGCCTGATGTGCGAGATGGACTGAAGCCGGTCCATCGTCGAATTCTTTATTCGATGCGTCTTAATGGTCTCACGTCAACGGCGAAGTTTAAAAAATCAGCGACCGTAGTTGGGGACGTGCTTGGTAGCTTTCACCCGCATGGCGACGTGGCGGTCTATGAATCGATGGTAAAGTTGGCGCAAGATTTTTCTACTCGTTATCCGCTGGTGATTGGACAGGGTAACTTTGGCTCCATCGACGGCGACAGCGCTGCGGCATATCGATATACCGAAGCAAAGATGTCGAAGATCGCCGAAGAGTTGTTGCGAGATTTAGAAAAAGATACAGTAAATTGGCGACCAAACTTCGACGGCACAAAAAAGGAGCCAGAAGTGTTGCCTGCAGCGCTGCCCAACCTGCTTTTAATGGGAACGTTGGGTATTGCGGTTGGAATGGCGACCAATATCCCGCCGCACAACCTGCGAGAAGTGACCGCCGCCATCGGACATCTGATTGATAATCCGAAAGCTTCCACCGAAGATTTGCTGAATTTTATTCAAGGTCCCGATTTCCCAGTGGGAGGAATTGCTTTTAATAAAAAAGATATCCATCATGCGTACGCCAATGGGCGTGGAGGTGTGGTGTGTCGCGGAGAGGCAGAAATTACCGAAGATAAAAAAGGGAATTATGCGATTGTGATTACGTCGGTGCCGTTTCGTGTCAACAAAGCCGATATGCTTGAGCGTATCGCCAACCTGGTGCGTGATAAAAAGATTGAAGGTATAAAAGAAATGCGCGATGAGTCGACTTCTGATATTCGGGTCGTGATTGAACTTAAATCAAGTGCCAATCCACAAACCGTGCTCAACAAACTCTATAAGCACACGCAGCTTGAGGACACTTTCCATTACAATATGGTGGCTTTGGTGGGTGGTGTGCCACAGACGCTTTCTCTAAAAACCATTCTTGAGGAGTATATTAAGCACCGTCGCGAGGTGGTGCGTCGCCGCACTGAGTATGATCTTAAGAAAGCTAAAGACCGTGAACATATTTTGCTTGGTCTCAAAAAAGCGCTTGATCATATCGACAAAATTATCAAGCTTATTCGTGCCGCGAAGGATGTGCCAACCGCGCACGCTGCCTTGATGAAGGAGTTTAAGTTTTCTGCTCTTCAGGCGCAGGCGATTCTTGATATGCGCTTACAGAAGCTCGCTGGACTTGAACGTCAAAAAATTGAGGAAGAACTCAGAGAAATACAAAAGCTCATCAAAGAGCTTGAAGCAATCTTAAAGAGTGAAAAGAAAATGCTCAGCATTATTAAAGCGGATCTCATCGAAGCGGCTGAAAAATTTGGTGATGAGCGTCGGACAAAGATTGTCAAAGGAGGAGTAAAAAACCTTTCGGCTGAAGATCTGATTGCCGATGAAGAAAGTGTACTTGTCTTGACGAAGGGCGGCTATGTGAAGCGCACCAATCCTTTAGAGTATAAAGTACAAAAGCGAGGTGGCGTGGGGGTGGTGGATCTAAATACCAAGGAAGAAGACGTAGTGACAAGCCTTCTGAACACTAGCACACACAGTGACCTGCTGTTCTTTACCAATAAAGGTAAGGTGTACCAGAGTAAGATGTACGAAATCCCTGAAGGTCGGCGAGCGACTAAGGGTAAGTCAATCGCCAACTTCCTGCCGGTCTCTGGTGACGAGCAGGTGACATCGGTCTTGGCGGTGCGTAAAGAAGACTGGGAAGGTGACTGGAGTATGTTGATGGTTACCAAGGCTGGCGTGGTAAAGAAAACCGATGCTGCCGCCTTTAAGGAGGTGCGCCGCAGCGGACTGATTGCGATCACGCTTAAAGAGAGTGACTCATTGATTTCCGCTCGATTTGTTGGTGAAAGAGATGAGGTGATGTTGATCTCGCATGAGGGAGCGGCTATCCGTTTCAAGAGTGGAGATGTGCGACAGATGGGACGTACGGCAGCTGGTGTGGCAGGGATGAAGCTCCGTAAGGGTGACTACCTCGTGGCGGCTGATGTGTTGCGCGTTGGTGAGAAGGATCGGCAGGTCTTGGTAGTGACCGAAAATGGTTTCGGGAAGACAACTAGCGCAAAAGAATATAAAGTACAAAAAAGAGCAGGAAGCGGAATAAAGACCGCTAAACTGAATGGAAAGACCGGTAAGATTGTGGGGGCTGCCATCATGGCGACAGAGGAAGGGGTAGCGCAAGAGCTCGTCGTAATGAGTAGCAAGGGGCAAGTGATTAAGCTTGCACTCAAAGATGTACCGACCCTTGGTCGCGATACGCAGGGAGTAAAGGTAATGCGTCTTCGAGCAGATGATACCGTGGCGTCAATTGTGACATTTGTGATAGAGGCGGAGTAATCAGGCGCGGCAAGGGCGGCCTAACTGCCCGGCGGTGGGCGCCAGTGGTGGTAAAAAAAAAAAAACAAATTGTACGGATATCA
>CAZUWG010000017.1:3736-13665 GCA_964624165.1 uncultured Candidatus Saccharibacteria bacterium
TTTTTTTTTTTTTTTTGCTGCTCCATCACCCCGCCCCCAACCCGCCGCCACCCGCCCCGCCCCCCCCGCGCCTGTGGTGCTACAATAAAAGAACCATATGGAACGTATCTCTTTTTTCTTTAAGTATATCGTAGTGCTGATCGAGCAATTTTTGGTTCCGTTTTTATTTTCGATTGGGTTCATCTTTCTTATCTACGCTTTGGTATACTACTTTATTCTAGGATTTGAAGAGGATAAGCGAGCTGATGGACGCCTCTACCTCATTAAAGCCAATATATGGTTTTTCCTTGGCCTGGTGTTATATATTATTGTGGCGTTTACCGTGTGGCTTTTTACGGGCTTTGGCGGATTTGGTTTGTTTGGCGGTGATAATGACAGAGTAGATGGCGATACTGATGGCGGCGCGGGGATCGACATCACCAAGGAACAAAATGTGCTACCATTACCAGACGTACCAACCCGAAATAACTAAATACATTTATGGACCAACAACGCTTTGTAGACCCAAAACGAGTCGTCTCCCATTTTCATATTCGTCAGGGAGACAAGGTGGCTGATATCGGCGCGGGCAGCGGATTTTTGCTCGATTCACTCTCTCAGGCTGTGGGGCAAGAAGGAGTGGTGTATGCGTGTGAGATTCAGAAAATGCTCGTTGATAGCCTCCACGAATACGTACGTCGAAAAAATCTTCCGCAGGTTCAAGTGTTGTGGTGTGATGTAGAGTCACAAAATGGCACGAAGATCAAAGAAGACAGTGTCGACGTGGCAACGGTGGTGAATACATTTTTTCAGTTTGAAGACAGGGAAGCGGCTACCAAGGAAATCGTGCGCATTGTGCGCAAAGGTGGAAAAATCGCGGTAGTGGATTGGGCTGATTCTTTTAGTGGACTTGGTCCGCATCCGACGCAGGTAGTTACCAAGCTCGATGCACGCGCTTTCTTTGAAACGGAAGGGTGTGTATTTGAAGGAGAGTTTGATGCCGGAGATCATCACTACGGTCTATTATTTCGTGCGGTGTAATGTCCACGAAGGCGGCGAGCGAAGCTCGCCGCCCATGCTAAAATAACTTCATGAATATCCGTCCGTTTCAAATTGCGCTCTTGGCGGGTTTTGCCGTCCTGGCACTGCTGAGCTTATTTCTACTTCGCGGATTTACCGGTGGCGGTGGTGATGCTATCACAAGACAGTTTGGTGACCGTGTAGTATTGTGGGGACCATTTCCATCCTCCGATGTGAGGGAAGTCCTGAGGCTTATAAAGCGCAATAATTCTGCGTTTGAGGTAGTACAATACCGAGAAGTGCGACCTGAGGATTTTGCCAGCACCTTTGTAAACGCGGTGGCTGAAGGTCAGTCACCAGATTTAGTTATTATTCCTCACTCAGAAATCGCGGCACAACGAAGTAAGCTCTACCCGATTCCTTATACCGAGCAAGCGTATACCGAGCGCATGATTCGCGATACCTTTGTTGATGGTGCAGAAGTGTTTGCGCTCAATGACGGTCTTATCGCTGTGCCGCTCGCTGTTGACCCGCTCGTGCTTTACTGGAATCGAGACAAGCTTGCCTCAGCGGGGCTGCCAAATCCACCTACCACCTGGACGCAGTTTACCAATAGCTTTGTGGGCACCTTCACCATCCGTGACAATAATCGCAACATTACCCAAAGCGCCATAGCGATGGGTGAGTATGAAAATGTACGCAATGCCATGGCGGTATTGTCTTTGCTGGCCATTCAATCCGGTAGTGTGATGGTCGAAGAGACAGCACGCGGGTATGATGTGCAGCTTGATACTCTCATTAGCGGTTCAGGTCGACCTCCTATGGAGTCGGCGGTTCAGTTTTATACTGAGTTTGCCAACTCTGCGAGCCCGCTCTACTCATGGAACCGGTCTATGAATGAAGATCGAGAACGCTTCACTTCTGGAGATCTGGTCACGTATTTTGGCTTTGGTAGTGAGTTGCCGGCGATTGAGCTCCGCAACCCCAATCTCAACTTTGATATTGCCCAAGTACCACAAGGGTCGGAAGCAACGGCACGACGTACCTATGGGACTTTCTACGGACTGGCGGTACCAAGGGCAGCAAAAAATCCACAGGGAGCTTTTGCTGCTGCGCGATTTATGTCAAACCCAACGCAAGCTAGCATCTTCCATGATGGTCTTTCGCTTGCGCCGGTCCATAGAAGCTTGATCGGTGTCAGTACCGGTGTGTACGAAGAAGTGTTGGCCGAAGCAGCCCTCATCGCTCGCGGCTGGCTTTCACCATCACTCGCGAGTACCAATGCTGCTTTCAAGACTATGATTGAAGAAGTGATCAGTAATCGAGCGCGTGCAGGGGAAGCGGTGGATGATGCTATTATTCGATTAAAGAATAGTTATTAACGTATGAAAAAAGTATTTTCTTCACTTTACGTCAGTCTCGCACTTGGTGTGAGTGGACAGGCGTTTGCTCAGGAGACAGGGACAGGCGGCGCTGGTGAGGGTACAGGTACCGGTGGTGGCGGTGATAGTTCAGGTACGGGGGGTGCAGATGAGGGTGGTAGTGCCACCCTTATCAACCCCCTCGGCGAGCGTACATTGACCGAGTTTTTCCTTGATTTACTGCAAATACTTCTCATCTTTGCGGTGCCGATCATCGTGTTCTTTATTATTTACGCTGGGTTTCTCTATGTCACCGCCCGCGGCAACCAAGAGCAGGTCACTAAGGCCACGCGGGCACTCGGGTACGCCATCTTGGGTGGGGTGATTATTCTCGGCGCGCAGGTTATTTTGACCGTTATTGAAGGTACGGTCTCAGCCCTACAACAAGGTTAATCTTTTTTATTATGCCAGATTTACCAGAACAAGGACTACTCGACAGCCGCCCCCTTACAGAAGCTGAAGATTTTGCTGATGTGGTTAGTATTGTGGTGAGCCTTATCAACGTTATCATTCCCGCCATCATCGCCCTGATCCTCCTTTTCGTCGTATGGAAGGCAATCGACACCTGGGTGATCAACGCCGGCGATGAAAAAAAGATCTCAGAAGGCAAACAACTCATCTTCACTAGTATCTTAGTAATGGTGGTGATTTCTTCAGTGTGGGGCATAGTAGCACTGATGCGCAACTCGCTCTTTTTGTAGTTTATCAACATCGTATTCGCATAAGTTAAAAAAACAGTCTATAATAAGAACATTGTAGTAAGTATAAATAATATGAACACACGCAGTATTTTAAAAGGTTTGACATCGGTGGGGGTGCTCGCGCTGCCGTTTGTGGTGTCAGCGCAAGGGCTCTTTGGAGATAATGAGGACTTCATCGATTCGGGAGAGTCGGTACTAGAGTTCATCAATTTTTATCTTGTCCCCCTCATCTTTGGTCTCGCCCTCCTCTTTTTCCTCTGGGGTGTCTTGAAGGCGTTTGTCATCAAAGGTGACGAAGATAGTCGTAAGGAAGGTAAGCAGTACATGATCTGGGCGATTGTTGGTCTGGTAGTCATGGTGTCACTTTGGGGAATTGTAAACCTCCTCTCAGGAGCTTTGGGACTGGATGAGGACACACTGTCAGAAGATCAAATTCCTGCTGCGCCACTCACCAACACCTAATGACAACTATTAATAAACACAATCGTATGTATATAAAAACAACACAATTGCTGACCATCGCAGCGCTCTTCCTCTTTCCAGTATTGGCTCAAGCACAGCTTTTAGTAGATGATGGTGATTTTGAGACCTCGATCCTTGGTGTGATGGGATTCATTAACCTAGTCCTTGTCCCCCTCATCTTTGGTCTCGCCCTCCTCTTTTTCCTCTGGGGTGTCTTGAAGGCGTTTGTCATCAAAGGTGACGAAGATAGTCGTAAGGAAGGTAAGCAGTACATGATCTGGGCGATTGTTGGTCTGGTAGTCATGGTGTCACTTTGGGGAATTGTGACCCTCCTCTCAGGAGCTTTGGGGCTTGGTGGTCAGGAGCTTGATACCATCCCAGATGTACCAACTATCACAGGTTAAATCTTTTGGCTGTGCGTCGCACTTATGAACTTTATCCTCACTGCACACGCCCAAGAAAGCGTTTCATTGGCCTACGACTTCGTTGATACCATCAACCAAGTCGTGCTGGTGCCGCTGATCCAGCTGATGATGGCCATCGCCCTCATTGTGTTTATATGGGGTGGCTTTCAGTACGTGAGAGGTTCAAATGACCCGGCAGCACGGCTCGAAGGACGGCGACACCTACTCTGGGGCATTATCGGCTTTACGGTAATGGTCTCTGCCTACGCTATTCTTACGGTCGCCGGCAATACGGTTGGAGTTGATCTCGATGAATACAATCCAGTCTTGCATGGCCGTCCGTCTGACTGTACCGAATCGGGGCCGTGTTGATGCATTTTTGCTTTCTTTCTGTATCCTGCCCGACAGCTTTTAGCGCTTCGTTTTAAAATAAAAAGAACCCCGACCGAGCGTGTTGCCCGGGCGGGGTTTTGATGTGCGAAGGCGCGAACGCCTAGCACATTTTGTATGGGAGCATGGAGCTCACGATGACTCTTTCTGGTTGCTTGCTCTTTGCTTCGATCCAGATGTTGAGGTTATTGTCCTTCGAATCAAGGTCGAACCTGCCTGCTGGCTGAATGCAAAGCTTCCACCCATAATAGTTGTTGAGGCGGATACGTCCACTGGCGATAAAGCGTTTTTCACCGCCTTGTGGTATATGCACATACGCGTTGTGGAAAGTGCGCAGCTCAGAGCTGTTAGTTCCAGACAACAAATTCCGTGTCGTCTGAAGGACATTGTTAGTGCCCAAGAGCCATATAAGCCCTAGTACAGCTGCCGCAAACAGCAACATTGTACCGCCTTTCTTTTCCATAAAGAACAGGATAAAGGCGGCGATCGCAAGCACAATCATTACCAGCGGCAAAAAAATGCTTACGAATGAAGCTGATTCCGGACCCGGTCCAGCATCATCACTATCTGGAGCATATGTGACCCAGAGCTGAAAAAGCAACATTGCTGTTACTATCAACATCGCGGCGCCGAACAGGAAGCGATTTAACCTATCCATCACTTACCTCCTTTCTTTTTGTTTTGAGATGGGTCATCTTTGCCGGATCCTTGTTTATTTTCGTCACTTTTTTTGTTGAGTGTGTCAGCTGCAGCAACGATTGCACCGGCTGTCGCTTCGCCTTCTAGGCCACCGATGTTGATCATGCGCACAGATTCAGGATTGTCCTCCGCAGCAACGTATCGCATGATGCTGTCGAACGCTTGGGGGCCGATTTTTTTACGAAATTCGGCCATCGTTTCTACTGCCGCAATATTGCCGGCAGCACTTTGCTTGCGAGCGTCGGCTTGCCATTCCTCGCTGGCTGCTTCGTTGGCTTCACGCTTTACTGGGTCAGAGAAGCTCATCTCACCCACTGATGTGTGACCAAGTCTCACTCCTACCTTTGTGAGCACTTCGATGAGAGTTTCATTGAGAGTTATCACTTCGATAGCCAGGCTGGTATCTGCTCTCGTGACCGCTTTGATCATTTCTGGAGTAGCCTGTTCGCGGATGCGTTTTAGAAAGTTTATTTGCGCTTGAGCCACCTCCTCTTCCGTAGGATCATCGATAACGTCTGCGACGACAGGGTCATACATTGGGAATCCGCTTTCGTTACGAATAACCGAACGAGCTTTGTGGCCTTCAGTAGGGGAATTGATGAAGGCGGTTACAATGTACTCACCAGATAAGAGTCTGGGAAGTGCGTTTTTCACACTTGCATTGTCGCGCGTAGTGAAAAACCCAATGGCCGCACGCAGAGCAGCTCGTGCTCTTTCGCCGATATCAAGAATGGGGTTGCTGTTTTCAATCCATTTCATAATATCGTAGAACGAAAAAGTCAAGACTACAGTTGTGGACACTTCTGAGCCATCTTTGGCCGGGGTAACTAGCTTAGTTTGTCCGACCTCTTTGGATGAGTTCCACAACCGCATTGTGATATCGCCAGTGTAGAAGAACCCATCTTCGTCTGTCGCATTAACCTCAGTGATTTTTTCAACTGGGTTATTTATGCGACCAAACCATAGTCTGGAGCCTTCCCAAGTGTATTCTCCGGCGCCACGATACCATCTTAACGCTTTTCCCCACCACGTCACCATAGCAACATAAACAGGAGGAACTACCTCCATTCCTTTGCGAGCTTCGTCGCCACGTTTTTTTTCACGCTCGGTAACGATTTTGTCTGCCGGTATATCCGGCGAAACAAAATACAGAAAGGCCAAGCTCCAGATGGCAAGATAGGCAAACATAGGTAGACCAGGAATGCCAGTGGCAAATCTGAGGCCAATGTCGAACAGGGCTAGAAAAATTACGACAATGACTGCACCTACGGCGCTCATGAAGGGGCGGAAAAGCAAGTTCCATTCTTCGACCTCAAAAAACTTGCCGACAATTTTGTCATTTGAGTGACCAAACAGACGAAGTTTTTTCTTCTTTTTTTTGTCGCTTCTAACCGCTTTTTTCTGATAGCGAGCGAGCAGTTGCTCGCCCACTACCATAGCCATCACCAGTCCCAGAAGAGGGAGGTGATAGCTTTGCGGAATGGCGAATAACACCATAGCTGCAAAACCAACTGCGACAGCGATACGAATGTATTTGCTCATGTTTGTTACTCCACGTCAAGGGTGGGCGAGGCGTCAGCCGAGCCCACCGAACTGTTTTTTACGTGCACAATGCACGCAATCTGACCAAATAGTAGCACAGTTTATAGAAAAATCAAGGTAGGGGATCCGCGTACGGGAGGGCGGGTGGTGCGATTTTGCAACGTAAAATCGCACCACCCCGTTGCTCAATGGCGACCTTTTTTGTATGATGTTCACCATGAATACTGATGCAATACAGATTGCAGTTCGCAAAGCGCATAAGGCGAAAAAAGCGGCTGCCTTACGCTCGCGAAGTGAACGTAAGGCAGCCGCAAAAGCAGACACAACGCCACGCACCACGTTGTCTTTTTATCGTTATGTCCAAATTAAAGACCCGATCGCTTTTCAAAAGCAGCTATTTACTGCATGGGAGACGCTCGGTTGTTTTGGGCGTATCTACGTAGCAGAAGAAGGTATTAATGCACAAATGAATGTCCCTTCAAGCAATTTTGCTGCGTTTCAAGACTTTAACAACTCCCTATCTGCGCTCAAAGATGTGCCGTACAAAATCGCGGTTGAGGAAGGAGAAATACCTTCTTTCTATAAATTAAGTATAAAAGTGCGTAAAAAAATAGTGGCTGATGGGCTCGATGATAGTACCTTTGACCCAAGCAATACCGGAGCGTACCTCACCGCCGCTGAAATGAATGCCTATACCGAAGATACTGACGCTCTGATTATTGATATGCGCAACGCCTACGAGAGTGAGGTGGGGCATTTTGAAAATGCGTACACGCCTGATGTTGATTCTTTTCGCGAGGAGCTGAAGGTACTTCCAGAGACACTAAAAGTACATAAAAACAAAAAGATTGCACTCTACTGTACGGGTGGGATTCGTTGCGAAAAAGCCAGTGCCTGGCTCAAGCACAATGGTTTTAATGATGTGAGGCATCTTAAGGGCGGGATCATCGACTATGCACACCAGGTAAAAGAACAGGGGTTACCCAATAAATTTAAAGGCAAAAATTTTGTGTTTGATGAGCGACTTGGTGAGCGGGTCGGCGAAGAAGTTATTTCGGTATGTCATCTTTGTAATGTCGCAAAATCAGACACTCATTATCATTGCGCGTTTCAACCTTGTCACCGTTTATTTCTTGCCTGCCAAGAGTGTCATGGTAAAGAGAAGGGATATTGTTCTCGAGTCTGTCGGGTAATGGATAAGCTCCCTGCGTCTTTAAAGTTGCGGTACAATCGCTGGCTTCGCGCGCAAAAGCCGGCACAGTTTAAGAAGCGAGTAGGGAAGCGAATAGCGTGGCGCTAAAACTAAATACGAAACGAGAGGGGGAGAGCAGGAGGGGCAAACAGAAGAAAAGGGGAGGGACTTGAAACTTACAGTTTCGGTACAGGTTGTCACGATTTTTCCTTGCGTCAAAATTGTAGGCAACCTTTTCAAGTCTATTGTCATAAAGTCTCTTGGCAAAAAGAAAACATCAGAGACAAGTCTGATGTTTCTTTGTGCCCGGGGCGGGACTTGAACCCGCACGCCGTATTACCAGCAAGGGATTTTAAGTCCCTCGTGTCTACCGATTCCACCACCCGGGCAAGGGTGTTTTTGATGTCCCTGCGTGTAGTGACATCGGTAGATGAGTGACTTATACGTCCCTGTTTGACAGTCTCCAAGACTGTCGCACCTACCGATTCCACCACACAGGCAATGAGTCTAACGCAGGCTATCATAGCATAATTACTTGGTGATTACAGCCCAAAATGCTAAAGTAGTGAGGTAAAAAAAAGACATGTCCTGGTGGCGAAGTGGTAACGCTGAGGTCTGCAAAACCTCCATGCGCGGGTTCGATTCCCGCCCAGGACTCAAAATTGAGGTGACGAAATTTTGATCGCGGGAATCGAAAAGCTTTTGTGATATTTTGGAGTTTACGAACAAAATAGCCAAAAGGTCGACTGAACATGTAATGTTCGATTCCCGCCCAGGACTCAAAATTGAGGTGACGAAATTTTGATCGCGGGAATCGAAAAGCTTTTGTGATATTTTGGAGTTTACGAACAAAATAGCCAAAAGGTCGACTGAACATGTGCAGGTAAAGTCGGGATGCAAGTGTATTGATTTTCTGTGAAAATACGTTAAACTCAAAGCCACCACATATCCGCCCATAGCTCAGCTGGTAGAGCAGACGGCTCTTAACCGTAAGGTCCTAGGTTCGAACCCTAGTGGGCGGACAAATTATAGCGAAGCGGAATATGTCCGCCTACTAGAGCAGTGTTGCGCCAGCAACACGTTGCGTGGTTCGAAAAGGTTGTCTGATATTTTGACTCAAGGAAAAATAGCGACAACCTGTACTGTTTGTGTAACGAACCTTTGTGGGCGAAGAAAGTAGCGGCGAGGCGAAGCCTCGCCGCTGTTTTCAAGAAAAATACTTTGTGTTACAATAGTGCCCGACGCGCGGGTGGCGAAATTGGTATACGCGCTAGTTTTAGGCACTAGTGGAGCAATCTGTGGAGGTTCAAGTCCTCTCCTGCGCACAAAGAAAACCGGCATTACTGCCGGTTTTTGACTGCACAGGAAACAAAGTCCGGGGGACTTTGTGTGGGCGTGCTTACTCAGCCTTTTTTTCTTCCTCTATTTTTCTAACTAGTTCATCCATGTGTTGTCGATGGCGTTCGCCGGCGTCGACCATGAATTCTAAATGAGGAATATTTTTCAGACGGGAATTTCGTTTGAAGTAATCACGCATCGCACTGCCGCTTCTTTTCAAAAAAATTAATGCATCTGCTTCTCGATCGTCGGGAATAGTGGTAATAAAAATAATTACTCGCCGCTGGTCCGGTGAAACATCTACACTGGTGACGGTAATTAGAGGGTCGGTATTAGCTTCGTGTTGGATAAACTTGGCGGCCAAGGCGTGTATGATTTCGCTAGCTCTAACGCTTCTATCTAAAGACATATTGCAATTTTAAGAAACTACGGTATCAAAGGGTTTTAAGTAATCACCAGGAGCTATTTCTGCTCTGGTATCGAGTTGCATACCGAATTCTCCTTCGATAACTTGCTGTACGTCTGATTTCTGTTGTTGAAGGTTCTTAATCGTACCTTTACCAATCGGAATGTCACGACGGAGGATGTGTACTCGTTGGTTCATCTTCATCACTCCATCTTCCACTCTCCCACCCAAGACATGAATGTGCTTTTGAACACTAAAGTGCTTCAAAATTTTTACTGAACCAGTAATAATCTCCTCTTCTTTTTTAGGAGTACGATTTTTAAGTGCGGTTTCAAGCCACTCTGAAAGTTCATAGATGATATCAAAGGTGTCAAT
>CAZUWG010000018.1:0-9824 GCA_964624165.1 uncultured Candidatus Saccharibacteria bacterium
CCGAGGGCATGGTCGGTGCCTTTATTGTCAATCCACGCTAGAGATGATGTCGCAATGATGGTTTTGCCGCGAGCAATGTCAGCCTTTGCACAAAACTCGGTGACTTCTTTGCCAAAGACACCGAAGTCGCTGGTTAGCCCGAAACGCCGCTTTCGACGCTCGTGATACAAGCGAACGAAAGGAGTTGCAAGGTACTTAAATAGTCCCATCTGTCACTCCTATTGTTGTTCTTTTTCAATATAGCCAGGATCTATTGTTTTTGCAATATAAGCGTAAACCAGTCTTGGTTTTGGAATGATTGCTCTTCTTGAAAAACAACATTGTACTTATCGCCTAACATCCCTTTTATATCAGCTGGTTGATAGAAGTAGAAGGTGCGAGTACCAAACTCATCTTCTTTCACTTTACTTTGGTAGTCGTCACGCTTGAGTGAAATAAAAAAAAGACCACTTTCGTTTAACGCTTCGTGCACTTTATAGAGAATGTTTTTCACGGCATCTTTGTCAGAATGTAGAAGTGAAGCGAATGAAAAAATAATGTCGAGATTGTTTGGAAATGAAAACGTTTCTACGTCTGCAACGGTAAAGGTGGCTTTGGGTACATGTTTGCAAGCCAATTCAATCATTACAGCGGAAATATCAATACCATGATAGTTTTTTGTATGTTTAATTATCTCTCTGGCGTCACGACCATCGCCACAACCAATTTCGAGTACATGCGGGTTAGGTTTGTTGGAGAGAGAAAAAGTTTTTTCAATATCTTCTATACGGGCACCAAGGCCACGAAATTTATCGGCCATTTGAGAGGCAGTACGGTTGTATGTATCAATTGTTTCTTGCTTTGGATTCATTTCACTGAAGTATATCAAAAATGAGAAGTTCTAACACTTTCTTCTCACTATTCCGAAATTTTCATGTATCAAGCATCGAAAAGATACTTTAGGTTTTAATTTCCAAGCATCTCTTCCAAATACAGCAAAACGAACCTCATAAAATAAGGCTCGTTTTGCTTCAGATTTGGTGGAGATGGGGGGAGTTGAACCCCCGTCCGAATGAAGGTGGGTAGGTGCATCTACAGTGCGTAGTCGCGCTTACGGTTTAAAATCAGTGGTCAAAAAACGCGACCAAACACCCCTGATTCGAGACGGAAGAATGTTGCAAGCTTGCTCCGTCGGCGCAAGCCTGTCTATACTCATGTTTATTACACCGCAACCTCACTATGAGTACTCATGAGACGCGATGTCGCAGTTGACGAAGGCCGAGCCGAAGCTCAAGGCAATACTAACCGAAGTTAGGCAGTCGCAAACGCGAAGTCCTTAGCAGTAAAGTAAGGACTTTTTACGTTATTCTTTGCACGTAAATGGTGACATTCTTTTTACGAAGTGAATGTCAATTTCGGCACTGCACACATACCGGCACGTTCACCGTCGATGCCTGGCATCCCCATAAGATGCTCGAATACTGTCGAGCGGCATAGGGAATGGTGTGAAGAAAGAGGAGGGTCGACAGCGGGCTCTGACGGTCCGTCAGAGCCCGCTGTCGGTGTCTACGTGCCTTTGGTGTTGGCAGTCGGCTGTCCGAGTTCAGCAATGCGCTGATGCAAGGCGCTCGTGACCGGATCATCATCGAAGCTGGCAGGCAGCCCGCTTGCCGCCATTGCAGCATAGGCGTCGACGATGGCGGTAAGAAGGGGTTTTTGGCCGCCAGTTTCTTGCATTGCGCGATGGTTGCGGCATGCTGCAGAAAGCGCTGCAGCGCGATCTTCCTTTGTCGCGGTTTCAGGCAAACCGAGCTCCTCGTTGGTTAGAATAAAAGACATAGTTCCTCCTCTTGGTTGTAATCAGATAGAAACAGGTAGTGCGGTAGGCGAGCGATCGTTGTCGTCGCCTACCGCAAGGTCCTTCTCATAAAGAACAATCAAGCGCGCCTTCGAAGCTCGCGCTTAGTGAGGCATCTCCCTGGCGATGATTGCCATGGCGCCCAGATCAGTGAACAAGGCCTGTAACATGGCTGTTGGGCAAATGCCCAGTGCAGAAACCTCTGTCAAGAAATCACCCAATAGGTCCGGATTTTCCGGTTCGGTTGCCGGATTGATGCCGATTTCTTCCCAGTCATAAAACAACATTTTATTTTTTCCCTCGTTTATTAACATAGCCTCCCGCTATGCTGATGGCCCTAGGTAACTACACCTAGTGAAAACCACCTGTTTCTATCCGATTATTATGTGTAATTTCAAGGTGCGGGTGGCGAGTGTCGAAGGCGTGAGCCTTCGCGAGCCACCGGTTACTCAGCGACTTGGCGCTTGAGTGTGCGCTCAATACTTCGCTTGGTGTCTCGCGCTTCGATGACCTGACGTTTGTCGGCCTTCTTTTTTCCGCGTACCAAGGCGATTTCGATCTTAATTTTCCCACGCGTATTATACAAGCGAAGTGGGACTATTGTCAACCCGGCGGTGTTGAGGTGGCGGTGAAGCCGCGCCAGCACATGCTTTTTAAGAAAGAGCTGGCGCGGCCGTTCTGGCTTGTAGGAAATGGCGGTGTTTTTCTCTTGGTAGGGAGTAATATGCGCACCGACTAAAGTTGCTTTTGCTTCCTTGAGAGTAATATACGAGCCAGCCAAAGACACTTTGCCGGCTCTGATAGCCTTGACCTCAGTCCCTAAAAGAGAAATCCCTGCCTCAAACGTCTCAAGGATTTCATAATTAAAGGTGGCGTTTTTATTTTTACTCAACGTCGTCATAATAATGAAACTATATCAGAAATTAGCCAAAATGGCGCATCTTGCTATAATGGTGCCCAGTATGACCGATGCCAAAAAAACAGCGCCGAAAAAAAAGCGCTCAACAAAAAAAACACCAAACAAAAAGCCCATGCTGCAAGTCGGCCCAGGGAATTTTTGGAATAACTTTCTTTCAATTCTTTTATTATTACTTTTTATCACTGCGCTCTATTCTTATTTTGCGGAGCAGCAGGTGACACCAGAAGAGCTGGCTATTTCTGATGTGGTGGGGCAGGTGAAGGCGGGAGAGGTGAGCGAGCTTATCGTACGAGGTAACACTATCGAAATTTCGTACAATGATACAACGCGTACGGTTGGTGAAGCAAAAAAAGAGTCAGATGCCGCTATTTCAGAGACGTTGACCAATCTCGGTGTCACCAACGAGCAACTCTCACAAATCAAGATTGATGTACAAAATGAGACCGGTCTCGCGTTTTGGGCGGGCAATCTCGCACCGTTTGTGTTTCCGCTCTTATTCCTTGGAGTGGTAATTTGGTTTTTCACCCGCTCGGTAAAGGGGGCGGGCATGCAGGCAATGAACTTTGGTACCAGCAAAGCGCGCATGATTGATCCAAATGACGGGAGCAAGAAGGTGACCTTCAAAGACGTGGCGGGTGCAAAAGAAGCCAAGCAAGAGCTTGAGGAAATTGTTGATTTTCTCAGAAACCCAAAAAAGTTTATTGATATTGGCGCGGAAATTCCTAAAGGGGTGATGATGATGGGTTCGCCAGGGACAGGAAAAACGCTGCTGGCGCGCGCTGTAGCGGGCGAAGCCGGAGTGCCATTTTTTTCTATTTCAGGAAGTGAGTTTGTGGAGATGTTTGTAGGGGTGGGAGCCAGTCGCGTACGTGACTTGTTTCAGATGGCCAAAAAAGCCGCGCCCGCGATTATCTTTGTAGATGAAATCGACGCCGTCGGACGCGTGCGCGGGACGGGTATTGGTGGTGGTAATGACGAGCGCGAACAAACGCTCAACCAGATTCTTGTTGAAATGGATGGTTTTGAGCCCAATGCTAAAGTGATCGTGATGGCAGCTACCAACCGTCCAGATGTGCTCGATCCAGCCCTGCTTCGTCCTGGTCGTTTCGATCGTCGGGTGACGATTGATCTTCCTGATCGTGAAGATCGGGAGGCAATTTTGAAGGTGCATAGTCGAAAAAAGCCGCTGGCGGAAGGAGTTGACTTGATGCTGATCGCGCAGCGCACACCCGGCTTTTCGGGTGCAGACCTGTACTCACTCATGAATGAGGCGGCTATCTTGGCAGCTCGTGAGGAACGTACCGAAATTCTCCAAGATGATTTAATTCGCAGTATTGAAAAAGTTATGCTTGGTCCTGAGCGAAAGAGTCACGTGCTCACCAAAAAAGAAAAGCTGGTGACGGCCTATCATGAAGTGGGGCACGCGCTTGTGGCGAGCGTCCTGGCTTATGCCGACCCGGTACAAAAGATCTCAGTCATTTCTCGAGGACGAGCTGCTGGTTATACCTTGAAGCTGCCTGATCAAGATCGTAAGATGCAAACAAGGAAAGAATTTATCGACGACATCGCTATGACACTTGGTGGCTATGTAACAGAGCAAATGGTCTTTGACGATCTTACAACCGGCCCAAGTAATGACCTGCAAGTAGTTGCCAACCTCGCTCGCGACATGGTCACAAAGTACGGCATGAGTGCACTTGGTCCGTGGGCGTTGGAAGGGACTGGCGGGCGACTGATTGGCGGCGGGGTGAGTGCAGATCGTGGTTATTCTCCAGAAGTCGCCAAGCAAATTGACGATGAAGTGAAGAAATTGGTGGAAGAGGGAATGGATCGAGCACGAAAGATCCTAAGCGAGCACCGAAGCGCACTGGATGTCATTTCTCAGAAACTTTTTGAAGTAGAAACACTCGAACGCCCTGAGTATGAGGCGCTCTTGAAAGAGCAAGGGGTGGCGATTAATGATGTGTATCGCGATGAAGCAGAGGCTGAAAAGCGCGAACTTGAAGCATTGCGGAAAGCAGCATAAAGCAAAATCGCTTAAAAGGCGGGCCGAAGGCCCGCCTTTTAAGCCGGTGGCTGTGCTATACTTACCTATTATATCTAGTGATTGTTGTATGGTTATTAAAAAATATCTCGTAGTTTGTTTATTTGTAATTGTGTTTGTTTCGACTCAGAATGCATCAGCATAAAGCATGTCTGTCGTACCAGAACAAAGTCTCCGCGAACAGATCATTCAGCTAATTATTACTCTACAAAGAAAAATTACAGAAACGACAGGACAAACAGACACCAACCTTATCAATCGAAATAGCCTAGTGCAGGCAAATAAAGATTTTTTTGTAAAGGATGCTCCGTATGATAAGGCCGGTGTCGTAAGTGCGCAGAAAAAAGGCCACCTAGGTGAAGTGGTGGCAGGGCCTGTCTACTACGACGCGTCAGTATGGTGGAATATAGACTTTATTGAGGGAGCTGATGGTTGGGTAAAAGAGTTTACCTCAGTTGAGCGGGTGCCGTCTGTGATTGTGAGTATTGATGTCAATCAAGATGGTGTTGATGAAACCAGGTTTCGACTCATTGGTACCTATGATAGGGAGAAGTTTAATGTGAGTGCGACGGCAGACGGTAACAGTGTGATCACTTATGATGGCGAAGTGCTCGACAATCAGTTTATTTATGAGGAGATTACTCAGTAAATAAGCACTAAAAAAGGCGGGACTTCGGCCCGCCTTTTTTAGTGCTTTGAAACAACCGTCAAGCCATCTCCGACAGGAAGTACGGTGACTGTAAGGTTTGGATCGCTGGCGAGGTGCTGATTGAATGTGCGGATGGTTTGTGCAATTTTGTCCGTTGTCTCTACATCACACACGAGTCCTCGCCAAAGGGTGTTATCGATCACAATCACTCCCTCATGAGCTAAGTGTGAAAGGGCATGCTCCAGATAGGCAAGATAAGAGCCTTTGTCGGCATCAATAAAAATAAAATCAAAGCGTGTATCAGAGGGTAGGGATGTAAAATACGAATGTGCATCATCCTGCACGTAGGTGATGCGTGTATGCACTCTAGCTGCGCGCCAATGGCGCGCAGCTAGATCGTGCCAGCTAGCATCTTTATCGACGGTCACCATTATGGCGTCTTTTGGCGCCGCTTCTGTCATGGCGAGGGTCGCAAAGCCAGTAAAGGTACCGATTTCAAGCAGGCGTCGCGGCTTTAAAAGTCTAACGAAGAGCGCTAGGGCGCTGACGGTATCAAGGGTTGAGAGGCGTTGGGCAAGGGGGAGGGTGCAGCTTTCCTCATAAAGAGCGCGGGCGTGTGTACTTAAAGACGTGTCATGCTCAGAGATATACGAGCATAAGGCTTCGTCTCGAGATAAAGAAGGTTTGTGTGACATAAGAAATGATTACCCGCGTGTATGGAAGTGTGCCAAGCACAGCAGAGCCCGAGCTTTTATGCGGGGTTGATTTGTGTGGACATGTCCAGTGTCCGCTAGTCTAGACTCGAACCAGAGACCACAGAGGTCTATCTTCGATACAGTTTCTCTTCGCTCGGAAATAAGCACTGTCCGTGTGCCTGGACTCGAACCAGGGACCACAGAGGTATAAGCTCTGCGCTCTAACCAACTGAGCTACACACGGACACTACTTACTTCACTCGCTCGGATCACTGTAAGCTCTGCGCTCTAACCAACTGCGCTATGGGCGGTTGGTGACCTGTACTATAGCGCGAAGTGCGGTAAGGGACAATATGCAGTGTACGCACTTGCAGAAAAAAAGTAGAAGATGTATAACGAAGTTAGGCAATTCCGCCTATTTTCTAGGGAGACACCGATGAAACCTTTTGTTCCAACGTCAACTTTCATCCTGAAGAAATGTCTGTTCTAGAAGGGAGGTGATCATTTTTCGAGCACAGCCACGCCATACTTGGCGTTGAAGCTGAATGCCTGCAGGCCAACCCCCTGCCACTGGTCGCTGATACCCTCAGCGACCCTTTTCAAGCCACAATTACTCCATATGAAGGGTGTCTGAAAGTCGCAAAACCTCCTGCGCGATGTTTGGAAAGTCCTTCGCTAGGCGCGACTCGCTCCCTTCTACGCTCGCGACTAATTGTCGCGCCTCATCGCGCGCTGCTTCCACGAGCTTCAAATTTTTAATAGCTTCCATCCCTAGGTCAGAGAGCCCGCTTTGTTTACCGCCATAAAGCTCTCCACCGCCGCGAAATTGGAGATCGTATTCAGCGAGCTCGAAGCCGTTTTTTGCGGTAGTGAGCGCCTTCAGGCGCTCTTTGGTCTTTTCGCTTTTACTTTCCGTGACAGCAAAACAATACGGCTGATGTGTACCGCGCAGCACTCGCCCCCGCAGCTGATGGAGTTGCGCCAGGCCAAAGCGCTCTGCACCCTCGATAATAATGTTGGTAGCATTGGGAACATTCACTCCCACTTCGACCACGCTGGTCGCAACGAGTACGTCGATAACACCAGCAGCAAAGCGTGCCATAACTTTATCTTTTTCGCTTGGTGTCATTTTCCCGTGCAGGACCGCGATAGTGGCATCTTTGAAGATTTCTTTTTTTAATCTTTCTGCTTCGGCGGTTACGCTTTTTAGGCGAAGCGCGGTGGCTTTTTCGGGGTCTGGTTCGTCGATGCGTGGACAAATCACGTATGCTTGCCGGCCGGCTGCTAATTCACTCTGTACGTGCTGGTACATCTCTAGTTGTTGCCCGGGTCCGATGACTTTAGTCAGCACGGGCTTTCTGCCTTTTGGCATTTCATCGAGGAGGGTAATATCAAGATCACCATAGATAGTGAGCGCCAGCGTGCGCGGGATCGGGGTGGCGGTCATTGATAAAAGGTGGGGGAGACGAGCATCTTTTTTAGCTAGTTTTTTTCGTTGGTTGGTCCCAAAGCGATGTTGCTCGTCGATAATCACGTAGGCAAGATGCTTAAAAGCGACACTCTTGTAGATAAGTGAATGTGTACCGATTAGGATGGGAATTTCTCCATTTTCGACCCATTTCAAGAGTTGGGACTTAGAGATTTTGGTGGGTTTTTGAGGGTCGCTTTTGCTAGGGAATTTCATACAGCCCGAGCCCGTAATCAAGCCAAGCTGAATCGGCGTGTCTTTAAAGTATTCGATAAAGCTCTCAAAATGCTGCTTGGCGAGAATCTCAGTCGGTGCCATGTATGCGACCTGGAGATTGCCGTAGGCCATGTCCTTGGTAGTGGTGGCATTTTCATCCTTCATGCCTTCAGGCGGGCGAGCGGTTGCTACAGCGTGGGCGGTGGTAGCTGCGACAGCCGTTTTTCCGCTCCCCACGTCGCCTTCAAGGAGGCGACTCATGGCATGACTGCCAGAAAAATCATGCAAGATAGTCTCAATAGCTTTGCTTTGCGCCTTGGTAAGGGTGAAAGGGAAGCGGGTCAGGAAGGAGGCAGTCGCTTTTTTTGCTGGTGCGATCGTGTATGTCTGGGCAGCACTTTGGGCAGCGCGCTCTAGTGCTTTTTGCACTTGTATATAAAATACTTCCGAAAAGGCAAAGCGCTTTCGGGCACTCTTGGCGTGTTCGAGCTTTTTTGGACTATGCACCCATACCAGTGCAGTAGTGAGCTCGGGCAGGTGATAGCGATCCAGGAGATCTTTGGCAAGCGGGTCTTCAAGAGAGGCGAGGATTCCTTTTTCAAAACATTTTAAAATTGTGTGGTAAAGCCAGCGGCTGGTGATGCCTTTTGTTTCGCGATAGACGGGATAGAGGGTGTGTTCGAGCGTTTCAGTATCTTTAAATATGCTGTCGTGTCGATCGATCGGCAACGCATCTAGAAGCTCGATGTCGGGATTAGAGAGGTAGAGCTTACCTTCGCTACCGGCGACCTTGCCGCTGAGTTTCACCTGAGTGCCTTCTTTATACATTTTCGCAATGTAGGGTTGATGAAACCACATTACTTTTATTTTGGCGGTTCCGTCTTCTACATACCCCTCAGCAATCGGCACTTTACTTTTCCAAGCTTTGCGGGTGGTGAGGCCAGAGAGTTGGCCGTAGATGATGGCGGTAGCACCTTTTTCGAGTGTTGAGACAGCCTGCGCATCGCTCGCGTCTTCATAGCGGACGGGCAGATGAAAGAGGAGTGAGGATACTGTAGTGATGCCAAGACGTTTGAGTGCCGCCGCATGTGCGCGGTCGATGCGAAAGTGCGTACTTAAGAGATCGTTTGGCTGCATAGGATGCAGTATAGCATTTGAGGGTAAATTTTCCCTGGTGTGTTGCCGCTGCCTAGGCCCTTGTCGTTTCGTATGTATTTTCGAGGAGGCGTTTTCCTTGGCTTAAAATGCCGGGGTGTGATTAGCGTTGTGCTTTGTGAGCGAGGAAGCACAGCCAGAGCATGGCGATGAAGGCCACGATACCCATAAACGGAATGGTGATAAAGCCAAATACCTCCACTAAGGTATTACTAGCGCAGCTGGGGAGATCGCCATTATAAGAGTCGCAAGTCATAACGTACTCGGTATTTTCTTGGACATAAATCTGAAAGTGGCCGTAATAATGTTCTAGCGCAAAACGTAATCCAAACAGCGAAAGAATAGCCGTGGTGATATGCGCGGCGCGTTCTTTAAAACGCAATGCTACCAGTGCAATGATGCCGATAGGAAAGAGGAAAATTCGCTGCCACCAGCATAGGACACAGACGGGTGTTTCATAGTAATACTGATAAATTAAGGCACCGATAGTGGCGCTCAAGGCAATGGCCGCGATAAGGGTGAGGAAGGTGTCGTATGAGTATGTAGTGAGGCGCGCACGGCTTGGTGCGTGAAATAAAAATGCCAGAAACGAAAGAATAGTGAGCGCAGCCAGTGCGAGTGTAAAGAGTGCGAGTATCTGTGAATAAGTAAAAATTGAAATGAGTGGCATGACAAAGGTGATTATTTTTGATAAGTGAAGTATAGCATTGTGGTGGGGGCAGGGCGAAACCCAGCCCCCCCCACCATCCCCTTTCCCAGTGCAGCCCGTGACCTATAAAAAAGAGCGTTTATTTTAAAATTAAAGAAATATAAATTTTAATGAATTTTATAAAAACTATTT
>CAZUWG010000019.1:0-9665 GCA_964624165.1 uncultured Candidatus Saccharibacteria bacterium
GGCAGCATATTGCCGCGAAGCAAATCACTGATGGCGGTTACGGGCAGGGCAACCAGACAGATCAACTGCAGGTAAAACAAATTCGGCGCTTTCGTGCGCACTATAATAGAAGCATCTTTATACAAAGCTTTTATTTTTGCATCATAAAAATACCCCCGACGCCCGCAGCGTCCTTATCCTTCTGACCGATGGACTTGCCACGGCACCAAAGGAGGAGCCTGAAGCTTATGCAAAAGAAGCAGCTAGCGCGCTTAAGGCAACTGGGGTTGAGGTCTATGTGATCGGGCTTGGACAAGAGGTCAATATGGAATTTATTCGAGAAATCGCTTCGCCTGACCGTGCATATCAAGCAGTCTCACGCGCTCAGGTAGATCAAATCTACCGGCAAATTACCGGCGCTATCTGTGAAGATGGAGCGGCGATTATCGATATCGTTCCAAAGACCAACACTAATTTCTCAGGTATTCGGTAATGGGCAGATTTGTTACAGATATTATTAAGAGTATCGACTGGCTGCTTTTCGGAGGAGTGTTGCTTTTATCTTTTTTCGGTTTGGTGACCATGTATACGTTTGTTGGCGACAACTCTTTTTTTGAACGGCAGCTTTTTTGGATTGGGGTCAGTACGGTATTGCTACTTTTGGCAATGGTGCCTGATTATCGTTTTCTGCGCTCGGGATACTCCACGATTACGTTGTTTGGAGTGATGTTGTTCCTTTTGATTTTGGTACTTTTTATTGGTGAAGTGACGCTTGGTGCGCAGAGTCGTTTCAATCTCGGTTTTTTTAGTTTTCAGCCATCCGATCCGGCAAAGCTGGTATTAATTATTGTGTTGGCAAAATATTTTAGTAAACGCCATGAAATGATTGGCGACGTGCGGCATATTCTCGTGTCCGGTATTTACGCCTTTTTATTCTTTGGTTTGGTGTTTATTCAGCCCGACTTCGGAACAGCGGTGATTTTGTTTTTTATTTGGTTTGGTATGGTTCTCGTCTCAGGCATTAGGATTCGGCACCTGCTTTTGGTATTTCTCTCCGGCGCGGCGGTGCTTTTCTTGATGTGGAGTTTTGTGTTTCAGGATTATCAAAAGCAGCGTATTATGACGTTTCTCGACCCGCTGGCGGATGTGCAAGGGGCGGGCTACAACGCGTATCAGTCGACGATCGCGGTGGGGAGTGGTCAGCTATTTGGGAAAGGAGTGGGCTATGGCACGCAGAGTAAGCTGGAGTTTTTGCCTGAATACGAGACGGACTTTATTTTTGCCTCTTTTGCGGAGGAGTGGGGCTTTGTTGGTGTGTTGGTGCTTTTTGTGTTGTTTGGGCTCGTTATCTTTCGCCTATTGCATCACGCAACAAAAGCGGCGAGTAACTTTGAGAAGCTCTGTGCTACGGGAGTGGCGATACTGTTTGTGAGTCACTTCTTTGTGCATATTGGTATGAATATTGGGCTACTACCTGTGACGGGGACCACGGTGCCTTTTTTAAGCTATGGCGGATCGCACTTGATTACGGAGTTTATTGGGGTCGGTATGGTGATGGCGATGAGCCGTTACACCAAGCGGCAGTACACGTCAAAAGATATTTTATCAGTGGAGTAGGGTAAGGCGGCGGGGCTTCGCCCCGCCGCCCTTGCTATTTAGCTCTGTTTTTGTACCATTGCAAACAATCATATGCCAGAACGAACCAGAGAACTCACTGTCTTGGTCTTGGGTGACGTTGCGATATTTATTATCGCGCTTTTTGCAACGCTGTTTGTACGTTACCTAGAAGTACCAACCCTAGAGCGCATCTCGCTTCACTTCTGGCCCTTTCTCTTTATGTCGGGAGTATGGGTGGTGGGATTTTATATCGGCGGCCTCTACGACAAGCTCATTGCGCCAATCAAAGCGAGTCTAGTGGCGCGCATCATCACGACTCAGATAGTCAATGTCTTACTATCACTGGTGCTCTTTCTGGCGTTGCCGTTTGGTATTACTCCAAAAACAAACCTTATTATCTATCTCATTATCTCGGTGCTGCTTTTAACGCTCTGGCGCTGGAAGGGGACGGCACGCTTGCGTCCACGTAGCGAAGCGCGCGCCTTATTGCTGGCAGATGGCGAAGAGGCCCTTGAGTTTGTGGAGGAGATAAATAGCAACGACCGTTATCCTTATTATGTGCATAATTTTTTGCCTGCCTCCCACATTGCCAACACAAAAGACGCGGGTCAAAAAATTCTTGAGCTCGTTAAAAAAGAGCGCATCACGATGCTAATAGTCGAGGCGAGTCGTCCAGAAATAGAGTTGGCGCTTGAACGAGTGTTTGACGACATGTTCGCCACACGCTTGTTGCAGGTGTATGATTTTACACATGTGTACGAAGCAACTTTTGACAAAGTGCCACTGTCGACTGTGGGCTATCAGTGGTGTATTGATGCTCTGACACACCGCCCGCGGGGTTTGTTTAAGCTTTTTAAGCGAGCGATAGATGTAGTCGCAGGGATAGCGATGGGAGTATGTTTGCTCCTGCTGCTGCCCTTGGTGTGGATTGCAACTCGTCTTTCAGGAGATAAAGGACCTTTATTTATCACGCAGTTTCGCGTCGGTAGGCACCGTCTGCCGATCACTGTCTTGAAGCTGCGCACCATGACCACCAACCGAGCCATGAGCGATACTTGGGCAAAAGAAGAGCAAGGGGCGACCAATGAGATCACCGCCATCGGCGCAATTTTGCGTAAGTTGAGTATAGATGAGCTACCGCAAGCGGTGGCGATCATTAAGGGCGATATGTCACTTATTGGCCCGCGCAGCGATATTAGCGGTCTCTTTGATCGTATGAAGCGCGATATTCCGTATTATGAAGCGCGGGTATCGGTCACGCCAGGTCTGTCAGGGTGGGCCCAAACCAACCAACGTTATAAAGAAGGCAACATAAGTCCGCAGTCGCTCGCCGAGACGAAAGAGCGTTTGGCGTACGATTTGTTCTACGTAAAGCATCAGTCGCTCTTGCTCGATATAACGATTATTCTAAAAACCATCAAAGCCTTAGTAGTGCGCGCCGCTTCAGTCTTGCGGTAAGTGCATGGTATAGTGCATTAATATATGAGTGGAAAAACAATTTTTATTACCGGAGGGGCAGGGTACGTAGGAGAGATGTTGTGCGATCAGCTGGCTAAGCGCGATGATGTGGCGCGGATCATCACTCTTGATAAAGAGGCACAATCAGAATTTTCAAAGCGTATTCCAAAACTTACGTATATTGAAGCCAATATGGCTGATGAAGGCTGGGAAGAAATAGTCAGTGCGGCCTCGCCCGATGTGGTAATCCATACAGCTTGGCAAATACGAGTGCTCTATGGCAAGGAAGAGGAGCAGTGGCGATGGAATGTGGAAGGTTCAGACAAAGTATTTGCGATGGCGCTTTCCTTGCCTTCAGTGAAGAAACTCATTTATTTTTCGTCAGCTGCTTCTTATAGCGCGCGTGCCGACAATCGTTTTGATCATCGCTTCACCGAAGCAGAGGGCTTTCGAGTTGACGACTATTTGTATGCTAAAGAGAAAAAGGCGAGTGAAGAGCATCTTGAGGAGATGGTGATGGCGGCCGGCCGCGACGATCTTTCTGTCGTGGTGGTGCGGCCGGCCGCCATCACCGGCCCACGCGGACGACTCCTTCGCAACAAATTTGGCTTACAGTCAGCCCTTTCTGGCAACCTTAAAGGAGGATTTTTATCGACTATCGTCACGACCCTCACTGCCGTCATGCCTGCCACGAAAGGCTGGGTACGGCAGTTTATTCATGAAGATGATGTGAATGATGTAGTGGCACACTTTGCCTTCAATGACGCTCCGTCTTCCTACGAAGTCTACAACCTTACACCGGAAAGCGAGCTGGTGTTTGCGCCTGACATGGCAGCGGCGGCGGGGAAACGAGTGGTTACGCTGCCGGCGGGGCTCATTCGAATGGTATTCTTTTTCTTTTGGCACGCTACATGCGGAAGAGTACCTACCGCGCCGCACGTCTGGCGCTTTTACTCATATCCGATTGTGATGTGCGGCAAAAAACTAGCGGCGGTGTATCAGTGCCGCTTTACTTCCAAAGATGCCCTCTACTATACCGACGGCCGATATGAAGCCTATGTCGCTGATGAGTTGAAACGACCAAAACCACTTGCCTAACAGCCCACACTTGATATAGTCTCAAGAGAGAAAGGAGGTGTGCCATGAGCAAAAAGCGTGGCCCGTTGCGACTGGTCGAAAACCAGTTGCCGTACAGATTGCTGACAGTCAAAGACGTACAACAGCAACTGTATGCAAACGTTTCCTTACGCGAGCGCAGTCGATGTATGTCTTTGAAATCTCCTAAGATTCCCGAGTTGAGCGACATGCTCTCTGAGATCGGTATGTCGCCCTTTTCACGGGAACAGTGTCAAGCGGTTTATACTGATCACCAATTTCTACATCACCTCTATAAGCTCAACGCGTGGTGGTGGGTGTTAGAGAAAGGTACGGGAAGGTTCTGCTACCTAGGAGAGCCCGATTTGGTTTCAGAGAGTCCATTCTCGACACATGTTGCCTTTGAACTTGTGTTTGTAAAAATGAGAATGGAGCGGGTACCGTTTACGCGCTTTCTCTTGGCCTCTCGACCATATACCTGAGGGGCCCGAATCGGGCCCCTCGTTCTTATTTCTGGTATACTGGAGGCATGATTATTGATGGGAATGCAGTCGCGAGGCGGCGCTTGGCGGCATTGGGTGCTGAGGTGGCACAAGCGGAGCTTGTGCCACACCTCACCATTATCACGGTGGCACCAGATTTTGTGACGCAGAAGTACTTGACCAGCAAAAAACAGAGTGCTGAGCGGGTGGGGATTGCAGTCAACATTATCGAGTGCGATCCTGAACTCACAACAGCGGAGCTCACTACCGTAGTGACAAGAGCGGTGGCGTACACAAATGGCGTGATCGTACAGTTGCCGCTGCCGACGCATATCGATACTGAAAGCGTTTTGTCGGCCATTCCGGCTTCACATGATGTTGATGCCTTTCGCTACGAAAGAGGAGAAAGTAGAGTGCTGCCGCCGGTGGTGGGGGCTATTGTCGCCTTGGCTGACGAGGCGGGCCTTACTGATTGGGTGAAGAAGCGAGTGGTGGTGGTCGGTCGGGGGAGGCTGGTGGGAAAGCCGGCCGCACGATACTTTACCGAAGCGGGCGCAGAGGTAACTATTGTTGATAAAGCGACAGACTCAAGCGTACGAGAGGCTGCCTTTATGGCCGCTGACGTGATTATAAGCGGCGCAGGGGTGCCACATATGATTACTGCTGACATGGTGAAAGCAGGCGTAGTCATCTTTGATGCGGGCACTTCAGAAGAGAGCGGTAAGCTCGCTGGCGACGTCGCACCGGAGGTAGCAGATAAAGCGGTGCTGTTTACTCCAGTCCCGGGCGGGGTGGGGCCGCTGACTATAGTTTCCTTGCTTGAAAACGTGGTAAAGCTTGCAGGGTATGACACCACTCGCACCGCCACCTAAAAAGTGGTATGCTTTCTGCCATATGGAAACCAACACGAACCCGGTATTGCGATGGCGCCAGCTCCTCTATGCTGCCATGATTGCAGTGGCATGTGGCTGGCTTTTTTATACCGTTTATACCAACGCAACGACAGAAGAGAGCGCGCATCCTTTTAAGCTCGGGCTTGATCTTGCGGGTGGATCTCACTTGGTGTACGAAGCCGATGTGGCGGGAGTAGATGAAGCTGAGGTGGAAGAAGCTATGGCTGTTTTGAAGACAGTGATTGAGCGGCGCGTCAACATTTTTGGAGTTTCAGAGCCTTTAGTACAGGTGGAGGCCGGCAGTATGATCACGGGAGACAAAGCCCAACGCTTGGTAGTAGAGCTGCCTGGGGTCACTGATATCAATGAAGCTGTGCGGCAGATTGGTGAGACGCCGGTCTTGGAATTTAAGCTGGTGGATGAGGAGGCACTGCTCGCAAGGGAGCTTGAGGCGACACTGGCTTCAACTACGTCAGAGAATGGTGCAGGGTTAGTGATTGATAATGTCTCAACGGGCAATGGCACCTCAAGTGAGCCGTATATTGCGACTGGTCTTACGGGGCGCTATTTAGCGGACGCCAACCTCGACTTCGTGGGGCAATCTCAGGGTGTGTCTTCAGGAATGCCGGTCGTTTCACTTACCTTTAATGATGAAGGGGCAGCGCTCTTTGAACAGATTACTCGCGACAACGTTGGTCGCCAGCTCGCTATCTTTCTCGATGGAGAAATGGTGTCAGCACCAAACATCAATGAGCCTATCGCTGGCGGACAAGCGGTGATTTCGGGAGGGTTTACGGTTGATGAAGCAAAGCTTTTGGCACAAAACCTTAAGTTTGGGGCTTTGCCTGTGCCTATTGAGCTGGTGAGTACGCAGACGATTGACGCCACTCTCGGCGCTGGCGTACTTGAGAAGGGGATCGTAGCAGGGCTGGTCGGTGTTTTGATTGTTAGCCTATTTATGGTGCTGTGGTATCGAGCGCCGGGAGTGGTAGCGGTGGTGGCACTCTTCGTATACGTGCTTTGTATGTTGGCATTGTTTCAGTATGTGCCCGTGACCCTGACTGCAGCTGGTCTGGCGGGCTTTATTCTCTCACTTGGTATGGCGGTTGATGCCAACGTACTCGTCTTTGAGCGTATGAAAGAAGAGTTGCGCAGAGGTCAAGCGAGTCATAAAGCAGTGCAGGTCGGCTTTGCGCGGGCCTGGAGCGCGATTCGTGACGGAAACGTAACGAGTCTTTTATCGGCGATTATCTTGTTTTGGTTCGGGTCGTCTTTGGTGAAGGGTTTTGCTCTTGTCTTTGGGCTGGGGATTATTGTGTCGATGGTGACGATTCTTTTAGTCTCACGTACGCTGCTTTTGACGTTTCCTAACGTAGGTAATGAGAGAAAGTACTGGAAATTTTTACTCGGTAGTGGCTTTTTACGATAACGCGTATGTATATCATCACACAAAAAAAATTCTTTATGGCTCTTGGCGGGGCGATTATGGCGCTCGCCCTCGCGGTCATTCTTTTGGTGGGTATTCGGTTTGGAATTGATTTTACCGGGGGCGCACTTCTTGAAGTGGCGTACACTGACACCGCCATTGACGGTGATGAGGTGGTAAATAGCACTATTGCCGCCAGCGAGCTTTCACTTGGAGAATATTCAGTCCGCAGCGCGGTTTTAGAAGACGGCCGCCCGGCGGTTTTATTGCGTGCTCGAGACTTAAGTGAAGATGAGCGTCAGGCATTGAGCACCATACTCACTACTGCCCTGGGTGGCGAGGCGGAGGTGACGCGCTTTACTTCAGTTGGTCCAACAATCGGCCAAGAGCTAAAAGAAAAAGCGTTTTTTGCGGTGGGACTTGTGTCTTTGGTGATTATTCTCTATGTTGCCTTTGCCTTTCGTGGTGTGCAAACACCGGTGGGATCTTCGGTGTATGGCGGTATTACCATCTTGGCGCTCTTACATGATATTTTACTACCAACGGCGATGATGGCACTTTTAGGGTTGTGGTTTTCGATGGAAGCGAATGTGCTCTTTGTGATGGCGCTTTTGGCAGTCTTGGGCTACTCGGTCAACGATACTATTGTCGTTTTTGATCGGGTGCGAGAAAATATTGAGCAATTTCGTCAGGAAAAAAAGCGTAAGGTAAAAAATGAATACGGACAGGAAGAAGAGGAAATTGATTACGTCCTCACCAAACCCTTTGATGAGTTGGTGGGTACTTCACTCAAAGAAAGCATGGGGCGCTCAATCAACACCTCGCTCACGACCGCGCTCGCTTTACTGACACTTTACTTCGTCGGTGGCGAACCTACTGAACTTTTTGCCCTCGTCATGCTTGTGGGTGTCTTGGCCGGTACGTATTCGTCTATCTTTTTGGCCGGACCTTTATTGGTATATTGGGCTGAACGTAAGGGAGTAAAGACACAATAGTATGATCATTGGCGTTACCGGCACAGATGGGGCAGGAAAAGGCACACTTGTCGACTATTTGGTGAGTAAGAAAGGATTTGCGCATTACTCTTTAAGAGAGGAGATTGTAAAAGAGATACGCCAGCAAGGATTGCCAGAGACGCGCTCGCAGATGCGATTGACCGGAAACGAAATGAGAAAGCGAGAAGGCAATGGTGTGCTCGTGGTCCGGGCATTGGCGGATATTAAGGAGGCTGGGATAAAGGACGCGGCGATAGAGTCGATTCGGGCGTTGGCCGAAGCAAAAGCACTTAAGGAGGCTGGCGGGATACTGCTGGCTATCGACGCTGATCCTAAGGTGCGTTATGAGCGGGTGCAAGCAAGACGCTCGTCTTCTGACCAGGTGAGCTTTGAAGAATTTTTGACCCAAGAAGCATTAGAGCGAAATGACCCTGATCCACACGGTATGCAGAAAACGGCCGTTATGAAGGGTGCCACTCACACTTTTTTTAATAATGGAAGTATAGATGAGCTGAACACAGCGATTGAGGATTTTTTCAAAACAGACGGGGTATAATTAGAAGATATGAAAGGTATTTTTGGGGTATTGTTTTTGATCGGACTTTCGGTTTTGATACTCGGCGCGTTGTTTTATTTCGTCTTTATCTATAAAGAGTCAACTGAGGAAGTGGTGAGTATGGCACAGCTGGAACGTTTTCAAGATTCGGCAGAGGCCTATAAGCGACGGCTGTTGGATTATCAAAATGTTTGTCGTGAGACAGGGGTGAAGGATATTTTGACTTCCTGTAGCGATAGTAAGGAAGGTTATCGCATGCTGGTCGCAAAGGGGAATGGTACATTTTTATGTGCTGATAGTACGGGCTTTCTTGGCGAAATCACCGATGTCTACAGTGAGACATTGGCGTGCGTGAGGTAAGGAGTATCCAAAAGCGCCGCGGCCAAAGGCCGCGGCGCTTTTGGATGGATTTAGTTATGAATCCTCGTACCGGTGAAGGGTTTGTCAGCTAAGTAGTTTTTGAGGGAGACAATTTTTGTCCCGTTGATGCAGGCGACTTCAATGCCTTTTGCTTCAGCTTCTCGCGCTGCTACCGGGTCAAACGGAGCGCTGAGTCCCGGATCCCAGTCTTCGGGAATAAGCTTTCGAAATTCAGCCCAGGTGATGTCTTCAATTTTTTCGGCTTCGGGATTGGTGCGGGGATTGTCGGTGTAGACATAATCGGTATTTGAGAGGTTGATGACTTTTGTAGCGCCGACCAAGCTCGCAATCTGTACGGCACGTAGGTCGGTACTAGAGCCGGGTCGATAGCCGGCGGCGACGATCAGAGAGGCGGTAGCAGGAACATCGAGTACATCATCAGGGTTTGTGATAATCACCGGGTGTGCAAGATCGCGGAAGATGGTGCGGACCAGGTGGGCATTGAGACGAGTGGCGTGGATCCCGAGCCAGTCGAGGTCGTCTGAAGTCAGAGGTGCTACTTCTTTGGCTGCATCAGCGTACTTCCGCGCCGTCTTACCGCCGCCAGCGATAAGGATAAAGCGTCTTCCTTCTCGCACTTCGTTTTCAATTAGGTCTTTTAACGTGGATAAAAAATGGCTATCAATATCGAGAGGGACAATCAACGATCCTCCAACTGATATCACAACGGTTTCTTGTGGTGACATAACAGTATTGTACCAGATATAGGCGGGCATGAGACAAAGGTGCGGCGAGTGGCGGTTT
>CAZUWG010000020.1:0-9662 GCA_964624165.1 uncultured Candidatus Saccharibacteria bacterium
GACTATCTACGTTCTGCCTCAATATTGATTCCGTCAGGGTCTAGCATGTGATTGAACCGCCGGTCAAAATCCTGCTCGTATTTGCTGTGCTGGGCTGGCGGACTAGGGCTCGAACCGTGGTTGGTCAAGCCCTGCCTGACCGAATGGCTATTCCAAAATTATCTAAATCGACGCGTCTCGAGTGTATTCAAGTTTTAGATGTTAGATCTAATAGCTTGAATTAAAAACTCTCAACTCTATTCTGTCTGGACCTAAATAAAAGTCACTCGTGGTGGCTTGGAGCATATCTTCAATATAACCTCCCATTCCTGGCGCCGATTCACCAAAAGTATTAACTTTTGCTGATTTTCTAAAATTCTGTAAATCTTCCTCAGAGCATTTGCTGCTTCCATGTAGCATGCATTCTTCGTAAAATCTGCCGCAAATATCGTTAATTCCAACAAATAAAGTTTGATAGTTTCCAGGATTTCCACCGTAAACTGTCTCATAGTAATATGAGTTACTAGTTGCACCAGATAAGAAATACTGAATATTTGACCTGTCTTGACTGAGAAAATCCTTAAAGGTCGTGCGGTTCAATATTACAGAGTCTGGAAATATTTTTTCATCACCAGAATATGCAGACATAAATGATGGTCTGGATACTTGAACTGGGTTCCTACAATCTGTCACTGAAAAAAATATAACGGTATCGGCGTCGTTTACTACAGTTTGTAGATAACTTGTCTTATATTTGAAAATTAATTCTTTATAGTCACTTGAAATATTTTTCGTAGTTACTTCATTGCCAAGAATTTGCTTAAAGTAATTTACACTCTGTCCAGCTGACAACTCTTCAATTTTATCTGAAATATTTTTTGTAACTGCTAAATTTTCATAGTAATAAGACCAGCTATCGTAAGAAAACTTTCCTATAGTAATCACTGCACCTAAAACAACAGAAGCAACTAAAAGTGACTTCGTTAGTTTATTTTTATGTACTTCTTGGAAGAAATTGTAAATCGCGTTCGTAACAAAAAATCTAATTTCTTTAAGTTTTTTCATATTTAGTTTATATCGCTTTTAGAGACTTTGCTAAGTCTATGCAAAATTTGATAAGCGTTACATTAACGCTCTTCGTGCTAGACGAGTTGACTACCGGACAGGGATTCGAAACTTACAGTTTCAGTACCCGTTGTCACGATTTTTCATACTTCAAAATCGCTGGCAACGGCTTCGAATCGCGCCACGCTTTGCTGCCGCAAAGCTGCGCCCTGTCGGGCACCCACTCGCTTCGCTCTTGGTTGCCCGACAGGGATTCGAACCCCAGTTTTTGGTGCCAGAAACCAACGTCCTACCACTAGACGATCGGGCAGTATGGAGCGGAAAGAAAGCGTAAGCTTTCTTTCCGCTCCCAGCCCCTACATACTGCCAAACTTTGCGCAGAAAGCAAGTCGGCGTTGCTGCTACTCTTTTATAACATGTCTATCATTATCAAAAGATTCCAAACGCCAGTCACACCCTTTCATCATTGGATTATAGGTCACCAGCGACCAGCTACTATTGTCGAGTCTTCGCACCCAAAGAAGGAGCCAGAGAGTTTGAAAGAAAGTTGGAATATTTTCCATACACAACTGACGCACAAAAACAGTAATAAAAAATGAATGCGACACTACCACCACTCTAGCGTCTGGAGGTAATGAGCTCAGATGGCGTTGAGCGGCTTGTAAGCGCAGGAAAAAGTGCGCACGACTTTCCCCTCCTTTCGACTGCCAATAGCTATCATCAGTCACAAAAAACCAACGCCATAAAAAGACTATCGTCTGCACACTTACGTGCGGCACGCCCACCATACTTCTTGGCCGATAAATCTCAGCAAAAAAAGGCAGTGGCGTATGTGGTAGCGAAAGAGCATTCTTGATGACTACCGCCGTTTCCACTGCGCGAGGCATGTCACTTGATATGATGTGCGTCGGATTGAGTGCTCGTATTTCCTTTACCAATCGCACCGCTTGCATACGCCCACGAGCATTTAGAGACGCCTGCGGATCTTGATGTTGGCGACGAGCATTATAGTCTGTCTGCCCATGTCGTACGAGAATGATCTCCATACTCTACTCTGCTTTCTGCTCCAAGACCACGAGCTCGAGTGCAATGTGCGGTAGCACGCTGCCACGCATAGCCACCACTGCCTCCAGTAAAGCGCGGACCAGGTGCGAATTGAGAGTGGCAGCGTGCGTTTTTGAAAGCAGAGACAGATGCGTGCATTCATCGTCTGATAGGTGGCTGCATTCCTTTTGTGCAATCTCCGGAGCATTACGAAGCAAGAGTGTAAAGCGCACCTGCTCCAAGACCAGCCTGGTAAAAAGTTCGATATCAATATGACTTTCGCGCGCGCTGTGAAGAGCCGCCAAAGCTGCTGAAGTATCTTTCTTTGCCAAAGCTTCCACAAACTGCCCCAAGAGCGCGCGCTTGGGCGCACCGATGACTGCCGCCACCTCATCTACCTCACCTACTTTATCTTTTTCAAGAAGTAACACTTTTTGCAAAATCGACAACGCATCACGAAACGAACCATCAGCTGCCAGGGCGATAAGGTCTGCAGCTTCCGGCAGGAGAGTCACTGATTCTTTTTTTGCGACTTCAATGAGCATCTTTGCCAACACAGCTCTTGACGGAGCGCGCATGGTAAAGACTTGGCAGCGAGAAATAATGGTATCGAGCAGCTTGTCGACTTCGGTTGTGGCTAGGATGAAAATAACATGAGCTGGCGGCTCTTCTAGTGTTTTCAAAAGTGCATTAAAGGCCTCTTTGGTAAGCATGTGCACTTCATCAATAATATAAACTTTATACTTTGAGTTATAAGGTGCAGTGTAAACCGCTTCCTTAAGAGCGCGAATATCGTCAATCCCGCGATTGCTTGCGGCGTCAATTTCATATACATCTTCTTCGTTGGTATTTAGAGCGCTCGCAAAAATACGTGCGAGCGTTGTCTTACCTGTCCCACGTCCGCCCGAGAAGAGAAGAGCGTGCGGGATGGCGTCTTTTTCTATAGCACTTTTGAGTACAGAAACAATATGTTCCTGATCTCGTACTTCATCAAAACTGTGTGGTCGATACTTTCGATAGAGTGCCGTATGTGTCATATGAGGTAAGTATAGCATAGAGAAATTTTCCATAAGAAAAGGGCCGCGCGAAGCGCGGCCCTTTTCTCGCTACCTATTTACGCTTCTTGGTAGCTTTCTTTGCTGTCTTCTTTACTGCTTTTTTGGCAGTTTTCTTTGTTGCCTTCTTGGCAGTTTTCTTTACAGCCTTCTTTGCTGGTTTTCGTACAGCCTTCTTTGCTGTCTTCTTTACTGCTTTTTTGGCAACTTTCTTTTTAGTTGGCATATGCAAATTGTTGTTTTTAATAGCGGTCATGCCGGCCGCGGCCAGCTCTTGCCAGTTGTCGAGCATTTCTTTTTTGAAATCTTTGATTTCTTTTTTACTCAACTCCTGAGCCTTATCGTACCCCGCTGTAACAGTATCGATAAGTTTTTTGAATTCATCCTCGGTCATCTGCTCGGCTTTTTCCATAGCTTCGAGCACTTCGCCCTTAGCTTTGAGTACCCAGCTTTTGACCTTGGCACGATTCTTGTTCGCATCTTTACTTCCATAAAGGAAGTATGCACCGGCGGCTGCGACAACCGCCGTCGTCAGCCCAACACCGATGCCAAGCTTTTGCTCTGTTGATAATGATGGAGTTTTTTTGTTTTTTGAAGCCATAAATGAGGAACTATTATTTTCGTCTTAATAAATTAATTATACTGGCAAATACGCTGCCTTTGTACATAAAAGATCTAAAGTTGTTGACATCGTGTGCGATCTCTTCACTCTGCGCTTCAATGCGATCAATGATGCGTTGCACTGTGCGCACCATCTTGAATACAAAGTACAAAATGGTCGCCATCAATATGCTAAGTATCACCATCGCGACTGAAGCAATGAAGAAAAAAATATCCGCTTTCACAATATCTTCCATATAATCAATGGTAGCAGGTTTTCATTTTTTTAATGTGATAAAAATTTTAATGCGTGGATAAGTGTGAAAATTTTTTAAAAAATTTTCACACTTAAAAGAGCACCGACTTTGTCGGCGCTCTTTTAAGTGTGCGTACTTCACAATTATTTTTACTCTTTGCACTACCCTTTATTTTTTCTACTTTTTAAAAAAGCTAATGTGATTTCCTTCACTTCATTTACATCTTGCGCTTCCATCAGCGCTGTGCGAAATTCTGCCGCACCTTCAAAACTATTTACATACGCTTTGTAGTGCTTTTTCATAATGGCAAAATTTTTAAACGGCAACAGCTCAGCAAACAATTGTGAATGTTCTACCAGCACCCTCAATCGCTCCTCAAGAGAAACCACCTCTCTCGTCTCTTCTAGCTCACGCACTTCATAGAGAGTGTCACGATTGACTCCTTTCGTTGGCAACGCTTTTAGGTGTACTGGTAGACGTTTAGTCGGATGAAAAAACCAAGGATTACCAAAAAGTGCCCGACCTACCATCGCACCATCAACGCCATAGTGAGCAATTTTTTCATAAGCATCTTCTGGCGAGAGCACGTCTCCGTTACCGATAAGCTTTGTCTCTGGTGCAATCTCATCTCGCAGATCTTTAATACGCTTCAGGCGCTCCCATCGCGCCGGTACTTTACTCAACTCTTTACGTGTTCGACAGTGCACTGTAAGGGCGGCCGGCTTTGTCTTAAGGAGAGCAGGGATCCAAGTGTCGACCTCATCTGCATTGTACCCAAGGCGAGTTTTCACACTCACTGGAATGCCGTCAGCTTCACCACTTCTTGCTCCCCGCTTGGCGGCTGCAATGATAGCGGCAGCTACGTCTGGCGTCTTGATCATGGCCGCGCCACAACCTTGATTTTCAATACTCCTATCTGGACAACCCATATTTATATCCACTCCATCATAGCCAAGCTCACGACACAATCGAGCGGCTGCTTCCATATGGGCTTCAGTACTTGAAAACAACTGCGCGACAATCGGTCGCTCAGCTTCACTGTAGAGTAAATCTGCCAGCAGTTTCTTTCTACCTACCTCTGGCGCAAGCGACAAACCATCAGCCGAGACAAACTCTGTCCACATGACGAAAGGGGCGGCGACTTCGCCGCCGCCCCTACTGTATTTCGCCAACATCCGACGAAAAGGCGCATCGGTCACATCTGCCATGGGTGCAACGGCGAGAAAAGGTGTTGGTAAATCTTGCCAAAAATTCATATCGGCTATTGTACGTACTCAACACACATTCGCAAGCGTTTGATTAAAAAGAAACAAAGGGCCGCGCGAAGCGCGGCCCTTTGCCCTACCCTTCGGTTGCCGTCGATACTTCTGTTTCCAATTCTCCACTCGTAAGGCTGGTCTCTGCGCCTACTTCTTTCACAAATACTTTGTTCCCGTAGCGCATATCAATATATACAAAATTACCTGGAGATAAATGTGCAAATGTCTCGTTTTCCAAAATCTGTGCCAGTCGCTTTAAAATAAGTGGCGCATTATCATATTTCGTCACCAAAACTTTACTCTCATCAAACCACAACTCCACCGTATCAGTCGCCTCAATCCTCACCCTACTCATGCCCCAACTTTGAAATTCATGAAGCCCTGCCCGCAATTCGTTAAGCATCAACAGCTCTTCCCTACCGACAGGTTGTGCGTATAAGGGAAACGCTTCCGGCACCTCAACCCGCAAAAGCGAGCGCCCTTTAAGCTCAGGCGCCGCCGCAAAAGCAACGCCATCCCGGTCGACAAGCAGACACGCTTCATGACATACGATCGCGTAGGGTTCGTATTCCGTCACAGCAATCATCACTTCATTATCTTCAACAGTGATCCTGGCGTCTTTTACGCGTGGCAGCGCTTTGACGCTTTCAACAATCGCGGCTTTTGGCACTGCGTACATAAAGCGCCTAGGTACCAATGCATAATAATCACCAAGTAGCTTAGACTCCGTCACCGCTGCCACTTCTTCATGAGAAATCGTCTCGCCACCACTGACCACCACCGAAGCAACTAAAAAACGCTCAATCCGAGTCACCTTGTACACACCGTAAGTCAAAAGGGCGCATGTACTCAACAAAAGTCCCCCCAACACAAGTTGTTTTGCTAGTGGTGAAAACTGTCTGGCAGTCTTTTTTGGCCGTGCGCGTACAGACTTCGATGCTGGGGTTCGTTTCTTCCTCATGAGATGGATTGTAGCATACGGAAAGAAAAGTCAGATAAGCTCACTTCATGTTAAGTGAGCTTGGCTTACAATATAAGCACAAACTGACCATTCTCTACAGAATACTATCCACCAATCACTTCCTTGCCGAGATACGGCACTAGCACTTCTGGTACTTTGATGGTGCCATCTGCTTGTTGGAAGTTCTCCACCAATGACACTAAAATGCGAGGTGTCGGAATAGCCGTACAATTGAGTGAGTGGGCGTAGCGTAAAGTACCCGCTTCGTCTTTATAACGAATATTAAAGCGGCGCGTTTGGAAATCGTGAAAGTACGAAGCTGATGAAATTTCACGATAGGTTTCTTCCTTTGGTACCCAGAGCTCAATGTCATACTTTTTCACTTGTCCTTGCCCTAGGTCTCCACCGCAATTAAGGACCGTGTGGTAAGGCAAGCCAAGACTCTCGATAAACTCTTCGGTATTGCGATTGATCTCCTCATGCCACTTCACACTTTCTTCATGAGATGATTCACATAAAATCACCTGCTCAAGTTTGAAAAATTCATGGACACGAATCAGTCCTTTCACGTCTTTGCCGTGACTGCCTGCTTCGCGACGAAAGCAAGGTGAGAAGCCCAAAAACTTCACCGGAAGCTCCGAAGCATCCAACACCTCATCGCTGTAGTAACCCATCACCGACACCTCACTGGTACCAATGAGAGCATCGTCATCTTGTGTCATATATAAATCCTCAGCGTCGTTTGGTAAATGCCCAGTCCCGTAAAAATTTTTCTTTCGCACAATCGCTGGCGGAAGAATTGGCGTAAAACCTTTTTTGAGGAAAAACGCTTGCGCGTAATTCCAGATTGCCCACGACAGTAGTGCCCCATCACCGATTAAATAATACCCGCGAAAGCCGTGCACCTTAGCGCCGCGTTCAAAATCAACCATCTTATGAGTGGTCATCAATTCCACATGATCTTTCGCCGCAAAAGCAAAGCCTTTTGGATCCCCACCTTCACCAGACTCAGGTGACCAGCGCTTTACCTCGACATTATCTTCATCACTCTCTCCGTCTGGTACGGTCATATCAGGAATTTGTGGCACTTGGAGCATTAAGGCTTGCCAGTCTTTCACAGTCGCTTTCAGCGCTTCTTCTTCTTTCTGAATCGCTTCTTTAAGAGGTTGCATCTGTGCGATCAGAGTCTGTTTCTGAGCATCGTCTGTGGTCGCAATTTCTTTTGAAACACGATTTTGCTCGGCCTTTTTTTCTTCAAGGAGTGACATTTGGGACCGGCGGGTATCATCAAGCACTACCAATGCATCAAGGTCCACCTTGCTTCGCTTTTTCTCGGCCGCCAACTTTACGAGGTCGAGATTTTCGCGGATAAATTTAATGTCTAACATACAAAACTATTGTACACATTTGTGACAATAAAAAAAGCCGGCCTGGCTGTGAAATAAAAAATGTCCGCAGCGACCATATTGCTCGCGCAATATGGCCGCTGCAGACGTTGTCACGATGCGCTTGTGTTCAGAAGAGCATCTTGCCGCCTACAATCGCCTGCCACTCGCCGTCCGTCCTGGACGCGCCGACAGTAATAGACAGACCGCTGGGGTGATCAAACACCCCTCCTAAGCTTGCTGCTTTTTCGGTGTAGTCATCGTATTTGCTGACCTTCACCGAGGCAAAGCCGCTCACCCCGAACTCAACCAGTCCGATCGAATGGCGGCCGAGGTTGCGTTCGGCTCGTAGACCGATCTCGGGATACGTCCCGAAATCGTCTTTGTTCAGCGCGACATGGCCGCCCCATGAACCCCAGTCAGTGGCACGAGCATAATCAAGCTCCACTCGGTATGTTGTACCTTCGTACCGATATTCACCGGTACTGATCGGGAACGACAGGTCGTTCTGATTGACCCCGCGCGAAGCCTGGAGCGATGTGGTCACCATCGCTTGCTGGCTTGGTACGTACCACTGATGCGCAACCTTGAGGTACGAGGCAGTTACCCACCCCGAAGCCTCATCATCGCGCACCAGATCAAAGAGGTAGAAGTCCTCCTTTATACTGATATAGTACCCGAGGACGCCGGCGGTGACGATCAATTGCCGGTGCGGATGATACGGATACCGCAACCCTGCCTCGATCGAGGCTTGATTGCGGATGGTAATCTCTCGACCAAAGCCGAAGACATCGTCCGCTCGACCGCCGAGCTGGGTTTCCCCTGCTTTAATCCTGCCAGCAGTGGCGCTGACATCAAGCCAGTAGTAGACGGGGTTGTCGTCAAGAGATGTCTTTCCTGCGTACTGAAACCTGCCGCCGAACATAGATCCGTCAAGATCTGCTTGCGCGACCGGTGTCACCGTAGCACCCGAAAACGGATGCCAGGTGAGGCGTCCGTTGTCGGCAGCGGCCGGAACGGCCGCTGCCAGCGAAAGCATGAATGGCACCAGATATTTTTCGAAGGTCATTGTTCCTCTCCTTTCGAGGCGAGACAGCGTGTGAAAGGTGCCACAGCACCTTTCACACGCTGCCGTGTTTCAGATCTGGGGTCTTTCTATCATTAAATTGCTAAAAAGTCAATAATATTGTGTTATAGTGCCAGCTCGTCTGTGGTACACTTTCTATAATGCACGAGTTTCCCATCACAGAGCTCCCCCCAGACACCTGGCCAGCGCTACTTCATGAGACTCCTCATCCTCCAGACACACTCCGTATTCGTGGTTCCCTTCCCGGCCCAAATACAAAACTGCTCGCTGTCGTTGGTAGTCGTCGTTATACGAGCTACGGGAAAGATGTGGTTACTCATCTCATTGCTGGCTTACGCGGTTACGATGTGGGGATTGTTTCCGGACTTGCGCTTGGCATCGACAGCCTGGCACACCAAGCAGCGCTTGAAGCAGATCTTTACACCCTTGCCGTCCCAGGCAGTGGTCTTGGAGAAGATGTACTCTATCCAGCGCGCCACAAAAAGCTAGCGCGGCAAATCCTTGAAGCAGGCGGCGCCCTTCTCTCTGAGTTTGCTGATGATTTTACCGCCACTCCTTGGGCGTTTCCCCAGCGCAACCGCATTGTCTGCGGTATGAGTCATGCCACCTTACTTATTGAGGCAGCACCAAAAAGCGGCACCCTCATCACGGCCAAACTCGCTGCCGACTACAATCGTGACGTACTTGTGGTACCGGGGAGTATTTTTTCTGAAAACAGCAAAGGGGGGCATCAATTCCTCAAGCTTGGCGCTACGCCAGTCACCTCGGCTGAGGATATATTGGAGGCGCTTGGTATTGAACCGGACGCGGGGGCCAAAAAAAAAGGAGTTTGGGCCCCGCCCCCCACAACCCCCCCAACAACCAACCCCCCCCCCAAACCATGCCGGCCCCGAACCCCCCCCCCCCCAAACCAACACCCCCCACCCCCGCGCCACCCCAAGAGGGGCCCGCCACCCCCCCCCGGCCCCCC
>CAZUWG010000021.1:0-861 GCA_964624165.1 uncultured Candidatus Saccharibacteria bacterium
ACACCTGCAAAATATATACAAACTGAAATTGTAAGTGCTCCAAATAAAAATAATGATCGGGCTGTGGTTTTTGGTGGAACAGATAAATATTTCTCCAGCTTGGTCACAAGCCATTATGCAGATTATTGTCACTATCGCAGTCTTTATTGCGACACCTATCATCTTCAGACATAAATAACTACATCTTAAAAAACTTTTGCGCGTCTTTTCTTTTACCTTAAACGCCGCCGATGCGAGTTTTTCTTTGCATTTTTATAAATAAACTGACATACTACGAGCCGCCTACGTTTGTACACTTAATATGGTGTACTACACACAAGGAAAGGAAAGAAAATGGAACTCTCGGCAGCAGAGCAGTCTGCTCGTGATGGAGACAATGCCGCGAAAGGGATTAGTCTCCTGTATCTTGTCGTCATTGTGCTGGTGGTGGCAGGAAAGGCCTTCACTCCGGCGCCCGCGCCGCTCCTTACGCCCGAGCAGGCGATGGAGGCGGCAGAAACACAAAACGGACACATCTCAGAGGAGATGTTGTTTGAACAAACAACACCAGATCCTATACTGGTGCCGGACCTCGATCCGTCCGTATTTTGAGGGAATAGGGAGAACGCGGTCGCCGACACACGGCGGCCGTTCTTTTATTTATGTAGGACTTCTTCTACTATTGGCGATAGCTTTTCATACCACACTCCGTACCCAGCGGCGCTCGGATGCAAGCCGTCTATCGCTAAGTAGGTCTCAGGCTCAAGCTGAAACAAATCGCGCTCGGGCGGTTCGTAAAGATCGACATAGCGTACGCCATACTCAGCACTCACGCGAAGAAACATATCACGAAATGCGAGCGTGCGGCCCGTGAGGGCGGCG
>CAZUWG010000021.1:871-8338 GCA_964624165.1 uncultured Candidatus Saccharibacteria bacterium
CTGCGCAACATCTACGAAGTCACCGGCGGAACCATGGCGGGCGGGGGGCCGGTGTGGGGGGGTTTTTTTTCCCAATAAAACGCCGCCGCCCCGCCCACATCTCCAGACGACATCATCACTATATGTTCAGCGTGATCATACAACTGACCAAAAATATTCGTGAGCTCTGCTTCTACCAGCGCCGCCTTTCTCCCCTGCAAAATGTCATTACCGCCTATCTGCAGCAAGATAAGATCCCATCTCCCTTCGAGCGTCGCCACCACTTCTTTAAGCTCGCCGATTGTCCGACCGTTTACACTGTTATTTTCAATCTGCGCCAGAGGAAATGCCGCTCCGATACGACCCGCAATAGAATCCGATGACTGTCGTACCCCAGTGCCGTAGCCGGTACTGTCACCCAAAATCAACACTGACGCACCACTACCCGATTGCTCATACGGGCTTGTGTCTAAGATAAGATATCCGGTTTTTATATACCTCCAGGCGTTGGTAAAGAGCAGAACACTGGCCACTACTGCCAACGCTACGAAAGCAAGGAATTTCATCTTTGTATGGTAGCACAAAAGCGGCGGACCGAAGGCCTGCCGCTTCCCATCCCTACACCACGACCGCTTCCTTCTTGGCTTTCTTGGCTCGGGCGGCGCGTTTTTTTAGAGTATTTTTACGCACTGCAAAGGAAAGTTCTTCACTACCTTTTTTCATTGAGACTCTGACCGTTCCTCCTTGTAGCATCCCTTCGTCTACCATTAGATTGGCTACTTTAGTCAAAATTTCTCGCTGAATCACCCGCTTTAATGGTCGAGCGCCCATTTTTGGATCATAACCAACTTTCGCTAGATAATCAGCCACCTCCTTCGTGACACTCAAAACAATATCCTTCTGCAACAAACGTTCCTCAACATCTCGCAGCTGAAGCTCCACAATCTCGCGAATCACTTCTGGTGAAAGGATATCAAAGACAATGACTTCGTCGAGGCGATTTAAGAACTCTGGACGAAAGAAATGCTTCAGACTTTCCATGACTTTGTCTTTTGCTTCTGAGTAGTCTGCCTGCTCATCCTTGTCGACGCGGAAACCAAAGCTCGACATACGGTCGATATGCTCAGCTCCGATATTACTGGTCATGATAATAATCGTATTTTTGAAGTTGACCTTACGCCCTTTAGCATCAGTCAGATGACCACTATCAAGTACCTGGAGTAATATGTTAAATACTTCAGGATGTGCTTTTTCCACCTCATCAAGCAAGATGACCGAATACGGCCGTCGACGCACTTTTTCAGTAAAACTGCCTGCTTCTTCATGACCAACATATCCAGGTGGTGCTCCTACCAGCTTTGAGACGGAATGTTTTTCCATAAATTCAGACATATCAACGCGCAACAAAGCTTCTTTGTCATCAAACATAAATTCTGCCAACGCTCGTGAAAGCTCGGTCTTACCTACCCCTGTCGGACCAAGAAAGAGAAAAGATCCCAAAGGCCGATTTGGATCAGACACACCCGCTCGCGAGCGCTTCACCGCTTCCACCACTTTCCTCACCGCTTCTTCTTGTCCGACCACACTAGTGTGGAGCACCTCTGCCATACGAGAGAGTTTTTTTGCTTCTTCTTCGAGCATGCGAGCCGCAGGGATACCGGTCCAGCGTGATACGACTGCCGCAATATCCGCTTCTGTCACCTCTTCCTTCAGCAACCGTCGCTTCCGTTGGAGTGTCTTTAGACGCTTTTGCTTGGTGGCAAGATCTTTTTCCACCGCCGGTATGAGGTCGTAGCGGATCTCCGCTGCGCGAGTGAGATCCGCCATCGCCTCCGCACTCTCTGCTTCTAGGCGTAGCTCTTCAAGCTCCTTCTTGAAGCGAGACATCTCATCAAGCGTCTCTTTTTCATTTTTCCATTTGGTCTCGAGTGCTTTTGTGGTGTCTTTTAGGTCAGCCACCTCGCGTTCAATTTCTTTCGTGCGCTCATTGATTTTTTTAATATCTGCCCCTTCAACACTCCGGTCCTTTTTTAAGGCTTCTTTTTCAATCTCTAAACGTCGGATCTGGCGGTCTGCAATGGTGAGTTCTTCTGGCTTATTTTGCAGAGAGATTTTTAAAGATGAAGCTGCTTCATCAATAAGATCGACCGCTTTGTCAGGTAAAAATCGGTCGGTTATGTACCGTCGTGAGAGATCGACTGCCGAGACGATGGCGTCATCGGTAATATGCACGCCATGGAAAAGCTCATACTTTTCTGCTACTCCACGCAAAATCGCAATCGCGTCATCCTTTGACGGCTCATTCACAAACACTGGCTGGAAGCGGCGTGTCAGTGCTGGATCTTTTTCAATGTGCTGTTGATACTCTTTGAGAGTAGTGGCGCCAATCACGCGCACTTCACCACGGGCCAGTGCTGGCTTTAGCATATTACTCGCATCGAGTGAACCGTCCGCCTGCCCTGCTCCAACAATCGTATGAAGCTCATCAATAAAGAGTATGACTTCACCATTGGCTTGCTCCACTTCTTTCATGACATTTTTAAGACGTTCCTCAAATTCACCACGAAACTTCGTCCCCGCCACCAAGAGCCCCAGGTCGAGTGAGAGGATCTCTTTGTCTTTTACGCTTTCAGGTACAGTACCTTGCACAATCTGCTGTGCAAGCCCCTCAGCGATGGCAGTCTTTCCGACTCCCGCTTCACCGATAAGGACAGGGTTATTTTTAGTGCGTCGAGAAAGGATCTGCACCACTCGCGCCACTTCGATATCACGCCCGATCACAGGATCGAGTTTATTTTCTTGTGCCAGCTTTGTGAGGTTTCTGGTGAATTTAGTCAGTGCACGATACTTCTTACTCTGCAAAGCTTCGAGCTCACCGCTTTCGCGCACTTCTTCCACTACATGGGCGACCTGCTGCTTGTTGATCCCTGAACGCTGGATAACCTCTACTGCAGGACCCGGATATTCAAGCAGCGCTAAAAAAAGGTGCTCGACTCCGACATACGAATCCCCAAATTGCTCAGCAACCACAGAAGACTGCTCGAGCGCTTTGGCAAGCTCGGGCGAAAGATAAAGCTGGTAATTTTGAGAAATATTTGAAGTGCTTTCCCCTCCTTCAAGGGCATCAATGAGAAGATCAGTAAAAGCTATGATGTCAACATCGAGCTTATCAAGGACCGCTACCACCGTACTCTCATCCTGCATTGCTAAAGCGGCCATAAGATGGATTGGCGTGACGTGGTTTTGACTTCGCTCAATAGCGAGTTCGTGGGCTTTTCTGATAGCCTCTTTTGCACTGGTGGTAAAATTGTGAAAACTAGGCATACAATCGGTCGTTATTGTCAAAATTGGATGAAATCATGCGGGAGAGCAAGCAAATGAGCGAGACAGAGTGACGGAGATCCAATACCTCCATTGTAGCGGAAAATGAGTATAAAATCAAAGTCAAAAAGAAAACGCTGGCACAGGCCCGCGTCGCTTGGTGGGCCGGCGCTTTGCGCCGGCCCTACTCTCACGTCTCTTCTTCCTCGCTCAGATCAAACCCGCCGCCGAGGTTGGCGATCCTCATCAGCTCCCGGATTTGCCCTTCTCGCACCGAGGATACAGTACACTCCCCCGCATAGAGTGCTGTCATGCTCTAGAGCAAGGCTTCTAGTTGCTCAACCTGATCGCGGAGGTGCTGGTTTTTCATAGCAAGCTCATCTGCCATGTCAGCAGCTCTCTGAAGCCTTTCTTCAAGAGCTTGCACGTCTTCCTTTTTGCACATCAATAGCTCGCGATTCCGCTCGCGCTCAGCTTCGAAGGCTGCCACAAAGCCATTCAGTTTTCGCCGACAGTCACCCAACTGATCGAAGAGTTCCCATTTTTCTTTGCGCAGCGTCTTCACTTTCCGGTGACAGTAATCTTTTACGGCACGGCGTTCTTTATGTGCCTGCCGCAACCATAAACAGAGGTGACTGATCACCTCTTTGGCCAGCGCGACAGTGAGCCTCACAGGCGGCTCAGAGGCATAGACTCCATCTTTGATGAAGTTGCGAGCCACCTCAGCTGGGGTAAACTGTTTTTTGCTCTTCGTCATCACATCATCTCCTGATGTTAGGGTTGAACGACTTTTGCTACCATGCCATAAGAGAGTGGGCAAATCAAGCGTCTGTCTGTATCGCGATAAAATCTTTGAGGGCCGTGGCAACGCGGGAAAGTTGTGTAGGGTCGATGGTTGGGTCGATAGTGAAGCGGATGGTGGAAGCGGCGCGGGCGGCGTCGTGTGTCATCTGCCACACCACTTCGCTCCGTCCGCCGCCCGCGCCGCTACAAGCCGACTTCGTACTCGCAGCTATTCCCATACAATCAAGCCACACGACTGCGTATTCTGTATCAATGCCAGGCAACGAGATGTGCACATTGTGTGGTAGACGAGCATCTTTTGCACCATTGAAATAAATCCCGGGCAGATCCTCAAGCGCCGCGCGCAGCGCGGCGCTGCTTTTTTTTACTGCCTCTACACGCTGCACTCTTCCCTTTTGCGCAGCTTCAATCGCTTCGGCTGCGCCTACAATTCCCACCACATTCTCAGTCGCTGGACGCATCCCAAATTCTTGACCGCCACCATAAAATATCGGCGCCAATGGTACCGACGTGAGCTTTGCTAGCACCCCCACTCCTTTGGGCCCATAGCACTTTCCAGCATCAAGCGACATCATGTCTACCCCAAGCGCATGTAGCTGGCATGGTAGCCAAAGCGGAGCCTGGGCTGCATCAATGTGCGTTTTTATATCTGTTGCATGGGTAGTGTTGTACTTGCGTATCAGTCTGGCAATTTTTGTCACTGGCTGTACCGTTCCCACTTCGCTGTTTGCGTAGGCGAGTGTCACCAATACGGTATGTGGTGAAAGAAGTGCTGCGATATCTTTCGGGTCTACCATACCTTCTTCATCAACATCAACTCGATGAACAATGATTCCCTCAGTTTCAAGCACTTTCAGCACTTCCTCAACCGAAGGGTGTTCGACGGTAGTCGAAATCACCTCGCATGGTGCAGCATCACCCTCCGCTACCTTGTGCGCTTTGATGAACCCTATAATCGCCAAATTATTTGCTTCGGTACCACTGCCCGTAAAGATTACTTCGTTTGGGCGAATGCCGAGCGTGCGCGCGAGCTTCGCTCGCGCGCCACTGACCGCTTCTTTTGCCATTTGCCCTTCTTTATGGATCGCGCCCGGATTACCATAGAGCATATCTTCGACTGCGCGCATCACTTTTCTTACATTAAAAGAAAGCGGTGTGGCCGCTGCGAAATCAAGATACAAACGCTTTGGTGCACGTTTCCAAAATTGCATACTCACATCATGCCACACGTTTCCATTGTCGCCAAGATGTGTTATAGTGGCGACACGTTTTAGGGCCTTCTTTGGGTGTGGAAAGCAGAGAGCCTGTGACTTCGCCCACGCCTTTTACATTATTAGACAACCTCTTTTCTTATTATAATATGGCAAAAAAAACCACCGCTGTTCCACACATCATCAAGCGACCGCCGGTCGTCGTAGTGATGGGTCATATTGACCACGGCAAATCAACCCTCCTTGATACCCTCCGCAAGAGCAATGTAGTTGCTGGCGAAGCAGGTGGTATTACCCAACATCTTTCTGCGTATATTATTGAGCATACTACTGAAGAAGGTGCTACCGAAAAGATTACTTTTCTCGACACTCCCGGACATGCTGCCTTTCAAAAAATGCGCCTTCGCGGTGCTGATGTGGCAGATGTCGCAATCTTGGTCGTTTCAGCTGAAGATGGGGTAAAACCTCAAACACTAGAAGCACTAGCGAGCATCAAAGCGGCGTCTATTCCCTACGTGGTTGCTATCAACAAGATCGACAAACCTGGTGCCGATATCGAGCGTACCAAAGCTACACTTATTGAAAATGAAATCTATCTTGAAGGCATGGGTGGTGATGTGCCTTTTGTAGCGATTTCCGCCCTTAAAGGCACCCATCTCGATGAGCTACTCGATCTCATTGTCCTGACTGCGGATATTGCCGATCTCCAAGGCGACACCGCCGCTCCTGCCACAGGCAAGGTGATCGAAGCACAGCTTGACAAAAAGCGCGGCAACACGGCTACCCTCCTTATCCAAAACGGCACTCTAAAAAGCGGACAAGTGGTGATTGCTGGTCGTGAATTTTCTCCAGTGCGGATCATGGAAGATTTTCAAGGCAAAAACATTAAAGAGGCGTCACTCTCAGAGCCCGTACGAATCGTAGGTTGGACTGAGGTGCCTAATGTCGGCGATACTTTTTCCACTGCCGAAAATAAAAAAGCGGCAGAAGCCTTTATCGATGAACATACCACCCAGGCTACAGCCTTGTCTTTTGCACGTACCAGCCTCCCAATCGTACCTATCCTGATCAAAGCTGACGTACTTGGCACCATCGACGCCATTGAGCACGAGCTTGAAAAATTTGAATCAGACCGTATTGCTATTCGCGTCATCGACACGGCGGTTGGTGACATTTCAGCAACCGACGTACAAAACGTTTCGGCCACAGAAAACGCCATCATTGTTGGCTTTGGAGTGAAGGTAGAACGCGCCGCTATCGACCTTGCCGAACGACTCGGTGTCGAGATCGATACATTTGATATCATTTATGAACTTTCTGAATGGCTTGAAACCGCCCTTAAAAATCGTACCCCAAAGAAGGAAGAAGAACGCATCACCGGTCGCGCCAAGATCCTCAAGTACTTTAGTACACAAAAATACACGCACGTACTTGGCGGACGTGCTGACGAAGGTGAGCTCAAAGCTGGCCAGCATGTGCGCATCATTCGACGCGACGTAGTGGTCGGAAAAGGAAAGTTAAAAAATATTCAGCAAGCGAAGCAGGATGTAGAAAAGGTGTCTGAAGGCGAATTTGGTATGCAACTTGAGAGTCGCGACACAATTGCTGCCGGTGATTATATTGAAGCATTTGATATTGTAGTGACTTAGCATATGACTGATCGCATGATTCGTATCACTGCGCTGATACAAGAAAAGATTGCCACTTTCATCCGTGAAGAGGCCAATACAGATCCGCTCATTACTGTAACCAGTATCAACGTATCGCCCGACATGAAAAACGCTACGGTCTTTATTACTACCATTCCCGACGGACGTGAAGAAGATGCGCTTATCTTTCTCAAGCGACACGGTAAAACGATTCGTAAAAAACTTATGAAATCAACCTATATGAAAGTGGTACCCTTTCTCGACTTCAAAGTAGATGTTGGTGAGAAGCATCGCCAGCATATCGATGAAATCGTCAACGAAACCGGCACCAAAAGCACCTACGACATTGAAGGCTACGAAGCAGACGGGGAGTAATGACAAAAGGGCGGCAGGACGAAGTCCTGCCGCCCTTTTGTCATATCCAGCAAAACACCTTTATACTACTTGGGCAGTTTACTCGCGCAGTCGAAAACTGACTTACGGCGGTTTCTTTGTGCGCGGGA
>CAZUWG010000022.1:0-7967 GCA_964624165.1 uncultured Candidatus Saccharibacteria bacterium
TCATCGGCTCAGTCATCGTCGCCCAAAAAATCGGCGCTGCTGGCGCCAGCACCGCGATGAAGATTACTGGTACTGGAACAGCTTTCGCTTATAGAAACACTGTTGGGCGCGGTGCCCGGGGTATCGTATCTGGTTTAGATCGACTTGATGCTCGAATTGCTAGAGCAGAACCTGGGGAAGATGCCAATAGATTCACTCGAACATTACATTCGCTTGGAAAAAATACCTTACGTAATACTGTCACAAATAGCAGTTTGAGAGGTGGCGTTGATAGCGTAGCCAACAAGGGCAGCTTCCAAACTCCTTTTGGCACCCTAAGCGGTCGCAGTTTGTCTGACGCAAATAAGGAAACTATTGCTCAAAATCAGCGGGCCGCAACTCAAGGTGCTATACTTAGCATTAAGGATAAGTTGACTCGAAAACCTAATCAAACTGACGACCAGTACAATGCAGCTGTACAACAAGCCTTCGCTGATATGACCAACGGCCAATTGCTTGAAATTGCAGATACTGCAGACGGAGCAAAGCTTATTAAAGAACATGCCCATCTCCTTACAAGTACTCAGATCAAAGCTATCGCAGACAGCGACAAATTCAACGACTCTCAAACCGCTGAATTTGCAAAAGCTCGTGGTGCAAATGTGAAGGCTCAAATGGAAGACTCCGGCAGCACCCTAGAACTAAAGAATGCCTCAAAAGATCAGCTCACTTCTCTTGGTGTTGATAATCTCAAAGATCCAAAATACGCTGTACGACTCACTGATGACCAAATCAAAAATCTTGAAATGGTCGATGCATACAAAAATCAAATCAAGGACGCGAGAAAAGCTGCCCTTACCGATATCATCGTCAACGGCGCCACTATTACAGATTACGCTGGCAAATCTGTTGACGCCTCTGAAATCGCTAAGATGAAACCAAAGGATATTGCAGCGCTTCCTGATACCATCTTTAATCAAGCAGGTAAGCCGAACCTTCAATCCTTCCTCGCACAACTACCAGTGAGTGCGCTTACCGAAATTGCTAGCCAAAAGAATAAAGAAACTCAAGCAAATATTCGCACTTACTTGACCAACATTGGCGTTACTAACGCAAATATGCGAGACTGGTTGATAAGAGATCGAGTTGGAATGAACTTTGGTGTATAAAATCTCTATACTATGACTCCAGAACAAAAACAAGCATACGATCAAGCAACCGAACAAGTGAAATCTTTGTTTAGTTCATTTGAAGCCGCTCAGTTTAATAAGCGACTTATCGAGCTCTATAAAATTCCAGAAACTACAATCGTCGCATTTCTAGAAGTGACCGGCAACGTAGTGCTTGGTATTAGTCAGATTTCTTCACTACCAGAAGAGCTTAAAAAGATGGGCATTGCTGAAGGCGATGCAGCTAAGATTACCAACGCTTTTCTCAACTACCTCGAGCCAGACACCGCAACTAAAGACGCGCCCGATATCGACATGAAGACTTATATGCAGGAAGAGGAGACAGGTGGAGCTTCAGCGGAAGCAGTAGACACATCAGTTTCACCGGTGAGTAACCTACGGGCTGGAGGAGGCATCCGCACCATGAACCAAGATATGAACACCCTAAAAGATGCCCCACCCGCCGCCACTACACCCGAAGTTACGAAGCCGCCAAGTAATCCTGACGTCATCCCAGCCCCACCTGAAACAAAGCCTGCCGAGCCTCAAGACGAACCTGTCGTAAAAAGCCTCTCGCAAGCTGAGCTTCAAGGGCGCCACGCTGCGGTACCAGACTATACTAAAAGTGAGTAAAGGAAGGAGGGGAAAGGCGAAGCCTTTCCCCTCCTTTAGTAATGTATAATGAGGGCATGCGATTTGAAGTGCCGCAATTTATTGAGGTGGAAGATAAAATCATTGGGCCTTTTACGTGGAAGCAATTTATCTATCTCGCAGGTGGGGTAGGGCTAGCGGTGGTACTCTTCCTCACTGCTCCCTTTATTATCTTTCTCCTTATCGGTGCGCCGGTTGGTATCTTGGCAGGACTCTTGGCATTTTATCCCGTCAACAATCGACCCTTCTCTACCTTCCTTGAATCCTTTTTTCAATTTCTTCGCGCTACCAAATACTACCAATGGCGTAAAAAAGGCACCGGCGTCTATGGCAACCAAGACCTAGCAGCTAAGGCTCCCACAGAAACACTGAAAGCGCCTGTCGTTGGCACCACCAATCTATCATCCCTCTCACGCAAGCTCGAACTCGAAGCAATCACCAAACAAGAATAATTATGGCTGGAAAAAATATTTCAACACAAAATTTTATACCTATCTCCGACATCAAAGACGGTGTAGTGCTTCTTAAAAATGGCCAGATAAACCTAGTCCTCCTGGCATCATCTATCAACTTCGCCTTAAAGAGTCACGACGAGCAAGCGGCCATCTTGTCTCAATTTCAAAACTTCCTCAACACGATCGACTTTTCCATCCAGATCTATGTCCAGTCACGCCGCCTCAATATCAACCCATATCTTGAGCTCTTAGCGAGCCGAGAGAGCGAGCAGTACAACGACCTGATGAAAATCCAGCTTCGCGAATATATGAACTTTGTTGAAACCTTCGTGAAAGAAGTCGATATCATGAGCAAAAATTTCTTTGTAGTTGTTCCGTACACACCAATCGACACCAATATAAAATCAAACCTTTCCGATCTCCTCGGCCGACGTACCAATCGCTCGCTGGAAGAAGGGAAGTTTCAAGAACATAAAAACCAACTCCTGCAGCGCGTCAATGTGGTAGAGCAAGGGCTGCGGCGCATTGGAGTGAAGACCGTACAGCTTAGTAATGATGAGCTGGTCGAATTGTATTATCATATTTTTAACCCAGGTGATATTACCGGTGCGGCACCGGTGGCTCGCTAACACATGTATATGGGATTTTTTGACTTCATAAATCTGAATAAGAAAGACGAGGAGACCATTGATTTTGGTGATGCCTTGGTAACGATTGAGGATGTGATCGCTCCAGGCGCCGTCTCGGTTGAGTCACGAAACATCAACATGAGCGGCAAGCTCTGTCGCGTCTTCTTTGTGGTGACCTACCCACGCTACTTAAATGACGGCTGGCTTGAACCGATTCTCAATATTGAAAAAGAAGTTGATGTATCAATCGTTATACACCCAATCGATACTGGTGACACATTAAAAAAGCTTCAAAAAAAGTCTGCCGAGCTTCAGAGCCAGATCAACATCGAAGCCGATAAAGGTCTCGTACGAAATCCTCAGCTTGAAGCCGCCCTTCGCAACGTTGAGATGTTGCGTGACAAACTCCAGCAGAGTGAAGAAAAACTCTTTAATGTTGGTCTCTACTTTGCTATTTATGGTGACGCTATAGAGGATTTAAACAAAACCGAATCTGAGATTAAGGGAGTACTTGAATCAAGACTTATCTATGTAAAGCCGGCGCTCTTTCAACAAGAGCAAGGGTTCCGAAGTGCCATCCCGACGATGACCGACGAGCTTTTGGTGCATAGTAAGTTTAACTCTCAGCCACTCTCAAGCTTTTTTCCTTTTACCTCGTTTGACCTCACCTCAGACAACGGCATTCTCTACGGTATCAATCGACACAACTCGAGCCTGGTTTTATTTGACCGTTTTCAGCTCACCAACTACAACTCCGTTACCTTCGCCACCTCAGGAGCAGGAAAGAGCTACACCTCAAAGCTTGAGATTTTACGATCGTTGATGTTTGGTACGGAGGTGATTGTGATCGATCCAGAGCGTGAATACGAATACCTCGCCGAAGCCACCGGCGGACGCTTCTTCAATATCTCACTTTCTTCAGAACATCATATTAATCCTTTCGACCTTCCAAACCCCCTTGAAGATGAGAACCCTGATGATATCTTGCGCACGCATATTATTGAGCTAGTGGGGATGTTCCGCTTAATGCTGGGCGGCCTTTCTCCTCAAGAAGAATCGCTCATCGACCAAGCCCTCAATGAAACCTACGCTCTTAAAGATATTACCGGTGATACGAGCTGGGAAGGACTTGAGCCGCCGCTTTTGTCTGACTTTGAAATGGTACTCGCTGGTATGGACGGCAGCGCTTCTCTCGTCTCTCGCCTCCAAAAATACACTGCCGGCACTTGGAGCGGCTTCATGAATAAGCCATCAAACGTTGATATCAATCAAAAGTTTATTGTCTTTTCGCTGCGTGATATGGAAGAGGAATTAAAGACTATTGCGATGTACATTATTACCAATCACATTTGGAGCTCGATTCGTCGTCGACTTGCCAAGCGCCTTTTAGTAATCGACGAAGCTTGGTGGATGATGAAGAGTGAGGACACTGCATCATTCCTCTTTATGCTTGCTAAGCGTGGTCGTAAATACTACCTCGGCCTCTCAACCATTACCCAAGATGTGGACGACTTTCTCCGGAGTCCTTACGGTGTGCCGATGATCACCAACTCTTCTTTACAGTTACTGATGAAGCAGTCACCGACTGCGATTGACAATATTCAAGCTACCTTCAACCTCACCGACGAAGAGAAAATGCTCCTGCTTGAAAGCGGAGTAGGGGAAGGAATTTTCTTCGCTGGTTTAAAACACGTCGCCATCCGTGTCATCGCATCTTATACTGAAGATCAAATCATTACCTCAGATCCATCACAGATTCTTCAAATCCAACGTGCTCGTGCCGAGCTTAAGGGCAACACATAATTATCATGACCTCTCCACAACCACGTCAACCGTTTCAAAATGTTCGCCAACGTGGTGAGGTTGACGATCGCCGCACCAGGCCGACTGTCAGCGAGCAGTATGTAAGTGAATCAAAACGAGGTAGTGAAGATTACCGTGGTATCACCCCGAAAAAAAATACCCCCCGCCGCTCTTTCCGTGTGCGTAGTATCGAAAAATATCGCCAACTAGCTCGTGAAGCTGAAGCCACCACCCTGTCACCACAAGCCAAGACTGTCTTTGGGCCAGCTCTGCGCCCTGAAGCAATGACGGGTAAATTCCAAAAACTTAAGAAAAAAATCAAGGCCGCTCGTCTGTCTTGGTGGCTCGTCTCATTTCTTTTGTGGTTCTTTTTTGCTGGGGTAATGTTTGAAATATTTAGCCTAATCGGCCTTGGTATCGCTAGCGCCGGAGCAGCGGGTGCTGATTTTTTGGTCGGTTGGATACCGTTGGGTGTCGGCACCTGGTTTACCGATAACGCCGCTGCGCCAGGTATCTTTATATTTGAAATCACGCATTACATCGCCGTTGCGATTCATTTAGTGATTGTGTTTACCATTGCAACTGCGTATCTAATTTCTGGGATAAAATGGTACCGTTATTGGCCGTGCTACGTTATGTTGATCCTCTCGGTTTTTTTTGCCGTGGCTCCAGTATTAACTCTTTTTCCATTCTTTATTTTTTTTGCTCTTACTGTCGTGTGGAGTATAGAATAACCAACAACACCCTCCTTTTTCATTACAAAGCCGTGCTATGCTATGAGTATGAAAGTATATCTCGCACTTGTCTGTAGTTTAGTCTTTTTTGGCAGTGGGGTAGCGTATGCGCAGCTCACTCCGCCAGCACCAAAACTTACCATCACCCTTTCCCCAACCACCCCTGAAGCAGGGGAGGAGGTGACGGCTTCTTTGCAGACACATACACTCAGTAGTAACCCCCGCAGTATTACATGGTCGGTCAATGGGGCTACGCAGTCAGCCGCCGCCAATCAACAATCAATGACCTTCACGGCTCCCAGCCTTAGTACACGCACTGTAATTCAAGCAAGTGTGACTGATGGTAAGGGAACAACCCACCAAGCACGAAATACCTTTGTTGTTTCACAGCTTGATATTATCGTCGATGCCCGCACCACCACTCCAGGCTTTTACCAAGGCAGGCCTGAGGCCTCGATCGGGAGTGAAGTAAAGCTCACCGCCCTTTTGAAGGGAGCTGCCCCAAGTAGCCACACGTATATCTGGAAACTCAACGGCACCGTCCTCAATAATGGACCAGTACGTGGTGGCTATACCCAAAAACTCACCTTGCCGATGGGTCGCCGCGCCACTATCGGTGTCGCCGTCTACGATAACACCAATACTTTGATTGCTGATAAAAGTATTGCCATAAATGCCACTGAGCCAGAAGTCCTATTTTATGAAGACAATGCGTTGCGCGGCATGATGACACGTGCACTCCTCAACAGCAGTATTATCAGCGGCTCTGAAGTCACCGTTCGTGCCGAGCCTTATTTCCTCAGCCAAAATATCAGTAGCCAAAATCTTCACCGTGAATGGTCAATCAACGGCCGTACTACCCAAAGCCAAAACACCAATAAAAATTCCATCACCCTTGAGAAAGCTGGCTCCAGCCGCTTCCTGCTCGAGTTCCATATTCGCAACTTAGATCAACTCCTTCAAGGAGCGAAGGAGTCGGTACGGATATCATTTTAAGGCTCTGTATAACGTATTTTTATGAACAAACTCACTTTCATCATCGCAGCCGGCATCATCTTTCTTATCTTAGCTCTCTCGTGGCTTTACCTCATTTTCTACGGCAAACCAGATACTGCTGGAGAACTTTTTGCCAACCTTGGTTTTGGTAATACTACAGACTCTGGTGAATTCATCACTCCGGACAACACCGACACTCTCGACGCGCCACTGGTTGATGTCAATTCATCTGCTGTACAACAACTTACGACCCGTCCGGCCGTGGGGTATGGGACTACAGAGAACACGCTGCGCTTTATGGAAGAAGGAACTGGTCACATCTACGAAATAGACCTCGCTACACAAGCAGAAACTCGCCTCACCAACACCACCATTCCTCGTGTCACATCTGCAATCTTTAATGACGATGCTTCGCGACTAGTCTTCACCATTCATGGTGAAGGTGTCACCACCAATACTCTTGGGAACCTTCCTTTAGAAGGAGACACCACCCTCACCACCACAAACCTCCCCCTAAACAGTGCTAATGTTTCCTTCCTTGATACCGACACACTTACCTACAGCACTACCGCCGATGCCACCACCCTTACTCGGTTTGATATAGAAAATGGCACCACTGCCACAATCGCAACAGTACCTTTTTGGTCGATTCGCACCTTTGCGGTCGATGGGGAAGTCCTTTTTATCAATCGTTTTGCAGCCGAGCTCACCGGAGCCTTCTTTGACGCCAACCCGTTTACTGCTTTAACAGAAACATATTTTGGACTCACCGGCTTTCCCACAGAAGAGTACTTGGTCTATAGCTACCATAAAGATGGACAATTTATCAATGAGTCGTATGACCGACAAACCAACGTGACCACCTTTCTCTCACTCACTGCATTATCTGAAAAATGCACATCTTTTGACGACAACACCCTATATTGCGCGACACCTGCTCCCGGCGCAGTGACCCCAGACCTTCTAAAGCGGTGGTATCAAGGAGCAGATCAGTTTATTGACAACCTTTGGTCACTCGACTTAAGCACTGGGACAGGTACCCTTTTAGTCCTTCTTCAGGACACCACTGGCCGACAAATCGATCTGATCAAGCCGCACTTCTCACCAGGTAAGGATAGATTGTTCTTTATTAATAAAAATGATAACACCCTCTGGCGCTATGAACTCTAAACTTTTTCTTTTCCTTAGCTTTTGCCTTGTCCTGCTACCAGCAGTTGCTTTTGCGCAGTTTCAGCCAATGGTAAGGATTCCTGGCGTTGATGCTGAAGCCCAAGTGGGGGACTACATCAACGCACTTTATATTCTAGCGATCAGCATTGCCGCCTTTTTAGCGGTCATCAAGCTGATTATCGCCGGAGTGAAATACATGCTGACTGATGTCGTGCCGAGTAAACAAAGTGCTAAAAATGATATCAAAGGCGCCTTGATCGGTCTCTTGATCGTGATCGGTGCGGCCTTAATCCTTCAGACCATCAACCCCAACCTCCGCGTCTTTAGTATTTTTGACACCGGATTAAACTGTGACGGTCAGGATTACTGTGAAGAGGCTCC
>CAZUWG010000023.1:0-7931 GCA_964624165.1 uncultured Candidatus Saccharibacteria bacterium
ATCGTGTGGATCGTCCATTCCCGCACGTAAAGGAGTATCTGGTTCGTTTGTTGCGGAAGGTTTATCAACCGATTCATCGGGAGCGATCCCGGCGTCTGCTATGGCTTTTTGCTCGCCGGGGCGATGCTCTGCAAATACTTTGTCTAGGTCACGTCGTTTTCTAGCAGTAAATCTCGTCACTGGTGAATTCTCCACCACCGACTCCTCTTGGTCGCTAGACGCATGCGTATCCTCAGTCTCAGATGCAGCCTTCTCTTGCTGCTGGCTTTTTTTACCAGCACGATCAAACAGATACCGCTCCTCCTCCTCAGACATAGGGTTTATTGGGATTTTTTCACTCATAAATATCTATAGTATACCACCCACTTCTCTAGTTTGTGGTGCTGGCTTTTGATAACGTGCCTCAATCTCCGCCTCTACCTCAGAGCGCGTACGGCTGTAGCGCATTAAACTATGCGCCAACATTTCCTCCATAAAGTCACCATCTACGACAGGAGGCGGCAGCGCTACCAAGCTGAATGGTCTCGTCGGCGTCCCGTCTGCCAAAATCTTGGCGTAGGCGTTGTAATTTGGCACATTGATAAGATCACGTGCGTCAAAAACTGGCGCAAACTGATGCGCTAAAAACTCTCCATCTTCCGGACCCACCCGAAACGCTGCCATTGAACCAACGTTTCCAAAGACTGCGTCCTTAATATTCTCATCAAGCTGTGCGATAAACTGGTGAGCGATTGTAAGTCCGAGTTTATACTTACGCGCTTCAGACAAAATGCTCGCAATTGACGGTGTCGAAACATTTTGGAATTCATCAATATGCAAGTAAAACGGAGGAAACGCGCCACCGCGAATATCGACGCGCGACAACGCTGCCATCAACAGTTTTCCTACAACAATCATGCCGATCAGGTTGGCGTTGATATCACCAAGTCGTCCTTTTGAGAGGTTGACGAGCAGAATCTTCCGCTCATCCATAATCTGGCGGAAATTGAACGAACTTTTTTGCTGGCCAATAATTGGCCGCATGTAGTCGTTGGCGGTAAAAACATCAAACTTTGATACGATATATGGCACGATATTTTCTAAGCTCGCTTCGCCGCCCGCTTTGCTGGCTATCTCTGTCCAAAACTGTTTAACGACTGGATTCTGACACTTACTGAGCTTGAGCCTTCGATAAGAAGCGTCTGACATCACCCGACTGATATCCATGAGTGTGTTGCCGCTTTCGGGATCTTCCATCACTAAAAGGGTAGCGTTGCGGAAATACTGCTCAAACATCGGCCCCATACTTTCGGGGTTGTCGCCATACAGTTTTTGAAAGATAGAGAAGAGCTCATTGACGACAAAGGTTTTTTGTTCAGGCCGTTGCGGGTCGTATTCGAGCATGTTGAGTGCCACTACGTGGTCGAGGTTGGCAGGATCAAAGTAAATTACATCATCTATACGCCCTGGAGGAATGGCGGCCAGTACATCCTCGATATCTGTGCCGTGCGGATCAATCATACACACCCCATGACCGGCGTTGATATCTTGAATGATTAGATTTTTCATAAATACCGATTTACCGGTACCAGTCTGACCAATGATATACATATGCCGTAGTCGGTCCTCTGGCGTGACATATATCTTTTTTTCTACACCACGATGCTTATTGAGACCTAAGAGAGTTCCGCTGTCTGGCATTTCTGTTGGTGCTGGTGCGGTCTTGGCACTGCTTTGCTTAAATTGCGGCGAAGACTCAGTCCCCTCGCCAGGAAAATGAAACAAGGTTGCAATCTCAGTCAATGATAGCGGTAGGGTGTGCTGAGAGCTGAATTCCCGGAACGCAAAAGCCTTAAGGCTCTTGCGTTCCGCTCTCCCCTTTGCCAACTTCCAGACGATCCGATTACCATCTATGCGCTCAAACTGATTGAAGGTGGATTCGATTTCATGCAAAATTTGCTTCGCGCGCATCTCACTCCCTGCCGATGCGACAATTCGAAGATTGATATCGACAATCGGCGCCGTCAACTTTTCACGCATCACTTCGATTGCTTTCGTATCTACTTCCTGCGTTCGCTCATCGGCTTCCTTCTTATTTGATGAAAAAAGCGCATCTTTGATAGTCGAGAGCATTTCGCCTGAAAACGAATCCCTAGCCAACGCATCACTTACCTTCATACCCTTTTCAATACGCTTGATGATTTGCTCATATTGTTCCTCGCGGCGGCGCGGCGTACTCTTCACTACCAACTGCAACGCCGCGCCGCCGCCTTCCTTCTCAATCTTTGAAAATGCGTTCAAAAGCACCGCTACCGGGTCATTCTCAAATGTCGATTTTGTACGCAGTGGATACACCGGATGCCGTTTTAAAGACGCTTCCGCGACCAATGAAACGCCCCGTTCAACAAAGATATTGTAATCATGCTGCTCAACAAAAAGTACCGCCGTTGGGAAGAGTGAGAGCAGCTGCTTTTCAAACAATGAAATAAACTCATCGGGAACAGCGACATAAAAAATAATATCGTCGCTTTTATTGGCTACTGCAATCTCAAGTGTGTAATGATCTTTTCCTTTACCATATCCCACACCCTGCATACCAGAATAAAACTGCTCCATGAGAGCAATCAGCTCCGACAGGGTTTTGCCTTGATTTACCTCTTTGCGAAACTCCGGTAAGGTCACCTCAAACAGCGTGGTATGCAATACACGCCATGGCGGCACTCCCTCTTTAAGTCCAGAAATTAGCTTGCCTGATTTTATATATTCCACCAACTCACGATGCACCTCATCGACGAGGTGGGCACTTTTCATTTTCTCTACTACTGAGAGGGCGTTTTTAATCCCCTTCTCATCTGCGAGTGAGAGGATCTCGGCCACTTGGTCTTGTGCGGCGTTGATGCGTTCGGCTGATGCTAAAAGTGCATCATCATCAAGTGCATGCGTCTCGCTCAACACCTCTTCTTTTGGCACATCACGATAGCGCTCGATTTCCCGACGCTCGATTTGCGACAAAGTGCCGCCAGGGGCTTCAACATCACTTCGGAGAATTTCTTGCTCACGCTCAGCTATCTGTTTGCGCAGGTAAGCGATTTCTTCTTGAGGCGAAGAGAATTTTGGACCTTCCATATGAGTATAGTATACAACGGGGCGGCCGCTTCCGGGCCGCCCCGTTGTATACATCTCATTTTAAATTTTTAGCACAAATAAAAAAGTCGCCAGGCGAAGAACGCCTGGCAAACATGCTCAGTATTTGATACTGCGGATCCGCCTTGCGGCCTTGTGTCCGTCAGGTCCAATCAAGTCCCGGGCGCGACACAGCCTGCCGACCGAGCTCGTCAGAGCTTTCCCTAGCGCTTACCCATGATGGCTTTCTTGTAGGTATCGAGGTGTTCGAGCGCTTCGCCTGTCCCTTTCGCCACACAAAAGAGCGCCTGATCCGCCACCTTTGCTTTCACACCAGTACGACGCAAGATAAGCTCTGGCAGATTACGCAGCTGCGAGGTACCGCCGGTTAAGATCACACCATTGTCGATAATATCTGACGCGAGCTCAGGTGGCGTCTCTTGAAACACATCCTTAATCGCCTTAATCATTTCCCGCAGCTCCTTCCCGATCGCTTTCACCACTTCATTGGTCCGAATCTCAGTCGTGCGAGGCAAACCGGTCACCACATCACGGCCTTTAATTTCCATTTTTAATTCTTCTTCCACTGGCAACGCAGACCCGACACATATTTTTATTTCCTCGGCGGTCTTTTCTCCGATCGAAAGGTTGCGTGTCTTTTTTACAAAATCAATAATCGCCTGATCGATACGGTTGCCGGCACACTTCACTGAATTGGCTGACACAATACCACCCAAACTAATCACCGCCACATCAATCGTTCCGCCTCCAATATCTACAATCATATTGCCGTGTGGCTCATAAATAGGCACACCGGCGCCAATGGCCGCCAAAATAGGTTCCTTCACCACATATGCACTGCGCGCGCCTGCTTTGGTGACCGCCTCCTCAACAGCGCGACGCTCGGTTGAGGTCACCCCGGCCGGCACCGAGACCATCACCTCTGGCTTTATGATGTTGTATTTGCCAAGCGCTTTTTTCATAAAATACCGAAGCATCGCTTCGGTCACCCGATAATCAGCGATCACGCCATCCTTCATCGGACGATACGCACGAATATTTTCGGGCGTGCGACCAATCATAAGCTTCGCCTCCGCCCCCACCGCCAAAACCTGCCGGTCGTCTGACACAGCCACGACGGATGGCTCATTAAGCACTACGCCTTGACCAGGCACGAATACCAATACATTGGTCGTCCCGAGGTCGATACCAATCTTAGGTTGGAGTTTATTCCACATTGCGCTCTATAGTAGCAAACTACCAAGAAAGTGCGAGTAGAGAATGAAGACGCTGCATATAATGCATGCACTTTATAGCGCCTATGCTATACTATTGTCTGTATGCAAAAAATCGGACATAAAATTACAGATGTACGTGAGGCGGCAGGCCTCACCCAAACAGACCTAGCCAAAAGGCTCAACACCACCCAAAGCGCCGTCGCGCGTATGGAAAGTGGCAAGCAAAACGTCAGCGCGGATATGCTGAAGAAAATCGGCACTGCACTAGGTAAAAACCTTATCACACTCTCGCCCGGCACCGTCAATCTCGCCATTGAAGGTGGGCACGAGCTCAAAGGTACAATTGAAACCAACACTAGTAAAAATGGGGCCGTTGGCCTCCTTTGCGCTGCCCTTTTGAATAAAGGCACTACGACCTTGCGTCGTGTGCCTCGCATTGAAGAGGTGTTTCGGCTCGTTGAAGTGCTTGAAAGTATTGGCGTAAAGATCGACTGGAAAGACGACACGATGAAGATTAAAACTCCTGAAGCGTACGATCTGTCCACCATCGATGTCGAGGCTGCCAAGAAAACCCGAAGTATTGTTATGTTTATCGGACCACTCATGCACCAGCTCGCGCAATTTTCACTTCCCCAGTCTGGCGGCTGCAAGCTCGGTAGCCGGACAGTGCGACCGCACTTTTACGCACTTGAGGGCTTTGGCGTGGCTATCACCACCACCGCCGACAGCTTTGACGTAACAGTCCATGCGAAAGCACCGAAAGAAGTCATCCTTTATGAAAGTGGTGATACAGTGACTGAAAATGCCCTTTTTGCGGCTGCCCTTACCCCAAGTACGACCGTCATTAAGTACGCTAGTGCCAACTACATGGTGCAAGAAATCTGCGTCTTTCTCACCAAGCTCGGCGTGAAAATTGAAGGCATTGGTACGACCACCTTGAAAGTGACCGGCGTAAAAGATATTGCCTTGGATCTCGAATACACTCTGGCCGAAGATCCGACTGATAGCATGTTTTTTATCGCCGCTGCGATAGTGACCAACTCGGAACTTACCATTACGCGCTGCCCGATTGAATTTCTTGAACTTGAACTCCTCAAACTGGAAAAAATGGGTTTTAAGTACAAAAAATCTGCACCGTACTTTAGTCACAACGGAATAACAAAATTGGTAGACATCACCACGAGACCGTCGAAGCTGATTTCTCTGCACGAAAAGATTTACGCTCGTCCGTACCCAGGACTCAATATTGATAATCTCCCTTTCTTTGCGGTGATTGCTACGCAGGCTACTGGCCAAACACTTATCCATGATTGGGTATATGAAAAAAGGGCTATTTACTTTACTGAACTCGATAAACTCGGCGCTGAGACAGTATTGGCCGACCCGCACAGAATCTACATTAACGGACCAACAAAATTACGCGCCAACGAGATGATCTGCCCGCCCGCACTTCGTCCCGCCACCATCTTGCTCATTGGCATGTTGGGCGCAGAAGGCAATTCAATCTTACGCAATATCTACAGCATCAACCGCGGCTATGAAAATCTCGTAGGGCGCCTGAGTGCGCTTGGCGCCAAGGTGGAGTATCTGGAGGAGTTTTAGTGGTAAGGAGAAGGCAAAGGCCGGCAGCGAAGCTGCCGGCCTTTTCCGTCTCTACCACTCCCCGCTTCTACTCCGCGGGCGTTTCTCCATCAAAATCAGTCAACTCCGTTTGAATCAATGTCTCGGAGACCTGCAGCGCACTAGTGAGGCTCCCTAGCACTTCTTCTTCACGCTTTGTAAGCTTTTTTCTCGCAGAGAGCGCCTGGATCTGATCAGCCATTTCGTCACGTAAGGCAATAAAAATCTTTTTAATTTGAACTTTTGTTTCAAACACCTCTGCCTTCAAATCTTCTTCACGCTGACGAGAAGAACGTCGCACTGCAATTGCATAAAGCAACGCCGAGACAGACACCATTGAAAGGAGTGCCACCAATACTTCGAGAGAGACTGGCTGTGATGTTGGCGCAGCTTCTTTGACCCAGTTTGCGGTAAAGGTCTCACTTGCAGTATTGCCAGCCGCGTCAAATGCACGCACTTCAACCATTGTACCTTTCGATACATCTGTAAGGAGTGCCTGCGCACCCGACGCATCAGCATCAATCCGTGCCACGGAAGTGCCTTCCACCAACACCTCGTACATAACTATTCCTGAATGTGCATCTTGCCCCGCTATAAAGACAGACCCTTCGCCAAACTCAGCAGTAATTGAATGTGGTGCTTCGTTGTCAATCTGCACCTTATAGCTTGCGACGTCACCGGCCTCGGTTTCTGTTTCGTCTGCAAAAAATTGTACGTTTACGTAATTCACTCCATTCTCAAATTCTTCAGCCGGTAGTGGCACGGTCTTATAGAGATCATTGAGACGGCGCTCCGGAGTAGCTGGTCCATCTTTAGAAATATCAAGACCAATAAGTACTACATTGTCTGGAAGAAAAAGCTCAAACTCAGCAATCTCCACTGATTGATACCAGTCGCTTTGATTTGGATAAGTGACAGAGGTAATCTCAGGCGTCGACACCTGCGCCACAGCAAAGGCCGGAAGAACCAATAATAAGAACGCAAAACTTCGTACAAATAAAAACATGATATATACGACTAACTAATTTCACCCATTATGACACATTTTAGTCAAGGCTTGTGATCATTTTTTTATTGCCTGTGTATAGGAGTTGAAAAAAGACATTTTTTCTGTACAATAGCCATACTTGGTTTCTTTTAAAGCCAAGTCTTGAGGGCGGCGCGCACATGCGCGCGCCGCCCTCAACACCACACCTTCCCCGATAGCTCAGCGGTAGAGCATCCGGCTGTTAACCGGCAGGTCGCAAGTTCGAATCTTGCTCGGGGAGCCCAACTGAGTTTATTATAACTCCAGAAAAGTCGCTGTTTTCAGCGGCTTTTTCTGTTTTACTAGAACGCACAAAGAGCAGTTCTGCACACTGTAACTCCCTAAATAGCAGGGTCGGGGTTGATGTAATTATAACCCCGTCTTCGTAGTCAAATTTTTCCCAAAAGAAGGCCAGCATCCCTCTTTTGGCGTGGAATGGAGCTTTCATATAGGTTTGGTAGATATTCTTCGTGAAGGCGAATATTTCGCGTGCTACATCCACTTCAACGTCGTGCTGGCTTACCAATTCATCTAACTGCTCATCGTAGTTAGCAATGTCAGTTTTTGATTTATCACGAATGATTAAGTAGCGCTCATCCTCAAGAATGCCACGCATCAACTTATTTTCAGCAGTTTCAAGCTCTTTCTGCACAGCTGATTTCTTATTTACTAAAGCCTGTCGTTTGGCGTTATAGCCTTTCTTGCGCTCGAAGAATATTTTGCGTGCCTCATCAATTACCGAATCAACAAAATCAGGATTGAATTCAAGTTCTTTAAATTTCTCAGCAATTTTTGCTTCCAGCTGGACGGTCTCCGCATACTTGCCACATCCAGTCCTGTTTGGGCAATGGTAGTACGCTAGACGCTTCTTTAAGTGCCACTCTGCTGTGATGCGCTTATTGTGGGTTGGACATCGCATAAACCCTCTCAGCAGGAACTCGTGC
>CAZUWG010000024.1:0-7916 GCA_964624165.1 uncultured Candidatus Saccharibacteria bacterium
TTCCTCATGTTGGGCGCTACGCATGTCACCGCGGCTTTTTTTTTTTTGGTGGCTTTTTTTTTTTAACGGGCCGGGGCCAAAATTTCATTGGACTTTGTCGCCGCGTCCCTCACTCCCCTCCAAACACAGATTACAGATCTCCTCACTGAGCCTTTAAGCGTCGATGAGCTCATTAGAGCCTTGGGCGTAGACGCGAGCATTGTCACTACTGCTTTAATAGAAATGGAGCTCCTTGGCTATCTCACCAAACAAGGCGATAAATATCGTCGTGACCGGCAATGACATATGCGAGTAGGTTTAAAGTGTCCCCTTTACTGCACTCATAGCCATATAGTGCATGAATGATAGCCGTTTTTGGAGTGGAAATTGCTTCGCAATTTCCACTCTCCTTTGACATTCCTTCACTTTCCTAGTATTTGTATAGTCACCTATATATGAGTAAAAAAACTTTAGTAATAGTAGAGTCGCCAGCAAAAGCAAAGACGATCGGTAAGTACCTTGGATCTGAATACGTGGTTAAGTCTTCAATCGGACATATCCGCGATCTCCCCAAGAGCAATAAAGACGCCGTCGATATTGAGGCTGGCTTCGTGCCACACTACGTGGTTTCTCCAGGCAAGAAAAAAGTGATCGACGACCTCAAAAAAGCGGCCAGCGGCGCCGACGCCGTCCTTCTTGCATCCGACCCCGACCGCGAAGGAGAAGCCATAGCCTGGCACATCGCTGAGCTCCTGAAAGATAAAAACAAAAACCTCAAGCGTATAGTCTTTCATGAGATCACCGAAGATGCGGTGAAAGAAGCTCTTACCCATCCACGACCAATTGACCTCCATCTCAAAGAAGCACAGGAAGCGCGCCGCGTCCTCGATCGTTTGGTGGGGTATGACCTTTCAGGACTGATTTGGAAGAAGGTTCGCTACGGGCTTTCTGCCGGTCGCGTGCAGTCGCCCGCGTTGCGTATCCTTATGGAGCGTGAACGTGAGATTCGAGCCTTCATCCCCGAAGAATACTTTGTACTTATTGCTAATGCAGCAGTCGATAAACTCAACGTCCCTTTCACCTGTGTCACTACCGTCACCGAAAAGGCAGAGGCGTCACGCATCAAAAAAGTCGGTGAGGCTAATCCCTGGTCAATAAAAAATATAAAAGAGACCGAGGCCAAGCGAGCGCCGCGCCCACCTTTTACCACCTCTACCTTACAGCAGGCTGCTTCTACTCGCCTTGGCTTTTCTCCATCACGCACCATGGGCGCGGCGCAAAAACTTTACGAATCAGGACACATAACGTACATGCGTACCGACAGCACCACTCTCTCCAAGCAAGCTCTCGGACAAATTGCTACTCAAATAGAAAAAGCATTTGGCAAACAATATCATCAGTTCCGCACTTTCAAAACCAAGAGCAAATCTGCTCAAGAGGCTCACGAAGCGATCCGCCCGACCAAAGCTTCCGTCACGGAAGCTGGCCTCACCCACGATCAGCGAGCTCTCTATGAGCTGATTTGGGCACGGACTGTCTCCTCTCAAATGGCGGACGCCAAGATACAACGCACCAAAATTATTGCCAACGTCACTAAAGGAGAAATTCCTGACTTTGCCGTCAACGGTTCTCGCGTCATTTTTGATGGCTGGCTTAAGGCGGACCCACGAGCACGTGGTGAGGATATCGAGGTGCCAAAGCTCGTTGCTGGTCAAAGTCTCGACGTGCGCGAAGTAGAGATCGATGCCAAAGAGACGCAGCCGCCAAGCCGCTATTCTGAAGCGGGCTTGATCAAAGAGCTTGAAAAACGCGGTATTGGACGCCCTTCTACGTACGCAAGTATTATGAAAACCATCATTGATCGCGGCTACGTCGAGAAAGAGGGACGCACTCTACTTCCTACCGATACCGGAGATGTCGTCTCAACCTTTCTTGAAGAACACTTTGCCGAATACATCAGCGATGACTTTACGTCCGAGATGGAAAATAAACTCGATGAAATCGCAGAAGGCTCTCGCGGCTATGAAAAGACGTTGAAAGATTTTTATGGTCCATTTACCAAAACAATCGCTGGCAAGGAACATATCGACAAACTTACCACCCTCGGTGATGCGCCAAAGGAATACGTCTGCCCTGTCTGTAAAGGTAGCATGATTATCAAGCTCGGAAGAGGTGGAAAATTCTTTTCTTGTAGCCGCTTCCCTGAGTGTGATGGCGCTCTGACACTTGAAGGAAAAGAAATCGGTAACGAAGCCCCTCTTGGCACTCATCCAGAAACTGGCGAAGATATTTTTGTACTTGATGGACGTTTTGGACCCTACGTCCAGCTTGGTACTATGCCCGCCACGAAAGATGAAACGGGCAAAAAAATTCCTGTGGCCAAACGCGGACCAAAGCCAAAGCGTGCCGGCATTCCGAAAGATAAAAAGCCCGAGGAGGTCACCTTAGAAGACGCTATCCATTACCTAATTTTACCGCGTGAGCTGGGCCTTCACCCAAAGACCAACGAGCCGATTATTGCCAACACAGGACAATACGGCCCTTACATTGGTCATGCCGGAGATTTTCGTTCACTTAAGGGCGATGATAATCCATACGACATCACCTACGAACGAGCTCTCGAAATCCTCAAGGAGCCAAAACAACTTCGCAAAGGAGAGACCCTTGTGAAAGAACTGGGTATTCATCCAAAGACTCGCAAGCTGATCAATGTTTACGAGAGCAAGAGCGGCCGCTACCTGCGAAAAGGCTTTTCACGCATCAACCTCCCTGATGATCTCAACCTCGATACCTTCACCGTCGAAGATGCCCTTGGGTACTTAAAATAAAGACACCTAAGAAGACACAAACGGCCGCGGGCAAAGCCCGCGGCCGTTTGTGTCTATAAAAAAGTCCCCGGCGCGAACGCCGCAGGGCAAGAGAAGTCAGTCACGCCAGACAGCGCCATCTGCGCCAGTACGGCCACCGGTTCCTTCACGTAATTCCGAGGGAGTCCTAGGAATCCGCACTACCCGCATACCAGCAGTCGCCTGCGTCGGGTAGTGTGGCCCACGCAGCTCCCGAAGCTCCGCTTGCTGGTGATCGGCGGTGCCAGGAAACAGCATTTCTGAAGACAAGGTAACTTTTACCATTTATTGCTCCTATTTTCTACGCACCCTATGTGCGTACGTCTGACTATATCAAATATTTCACTTCCTGCAATAAATTAATTGCTTGTCAATTTTTGCTCGACACGTACAATGAAGACATGATCACTGTTCAGCATATTATCGGTCAGTTACACAATCTTACCCCTGATGACAAGCGACTTATCACGGAAGCGTATGAGCTTGCACGGACTGCTCATGACGGGGTTTCGCGTTACTCCGGAGAACCTTATATGTCGCATGTCGCCGAAGTGGCTTTTATGCTGGCAGAGATGGGTATGGGGCCTCGCACTATCACCGCTGGATTACTCCACGATGTGATTGAAGATACCCCCATTACTCATGAGCAACTTAAAGTACAATTTGGTGAAGAGATCCTCTTTCTTGTAGAAGGCGTTACAAAGCTTTCGGCAGTCCGCTACTACGGCACCGACCGCCACAACGAATCCTTACGCAAACTATTTGTTGCCACCAGCCAAGACATTCGGGTGCTAATCATCAAGCTCACAGACCGTCTTCACAATATGCGGACACTTGAGTATGTCCCTAAAGAAAAACAACTAAGAATTGCGCGCGAGACTCTCGAAATCTACGTGCCTGTAGCCCATCGCTTAGGCATGGGGCGAATTCGCAAAGAACTTGAAGACACGGCGTTTCCTTATGTTTACCCAGAAGAATACCAGCGAGTACTAAAGACGATTGAAGGTAAAACCCGCAAACAAGAGCTCGCCCTCGAAAAAGAGCGAAAAGCCCTCCAAAAACGCTTGGTCGACAGTGGCGTCACTAACTTCACCACTTCATATCGCATTAAAGGACTCTACAGCCTCTACCAAAAACTCCGACGCAAGGACTGGGACATTGAGCAAATCTACGACTTGATGGCGCTGCGCATCGTCGTTGAAAGTGTCGAACAATGCTATCAAGTGCTCGGCATTGTCCACGAGCTTTGGCGCCCTCTGCCGCAGCGAGTTAAAGATTACATCGCCTTTCCCAAACCAAACGGCTACAAGTCTCTCCACACTACCGTAGCGACGCCGCTGGAAAATATTATCGAAGTACAAATCCGCACCAAAGAAATGCACCACGAAGCAGAATATGGAGTCGCGTCGCACATTATGTATAAAAGTATTCATGAAGGGAGCGCGAGTAGTTCGTGGTTTTCAAAGTTTGCGCCGTATTTGTTTCGTCCGTTTAGTAAATCGTCCAGCACTCCCGCCCCCATCCCACATGAAGCGAGCCCTAAAGAAAAAATCCCGCAATGGATCAATGAAATCGGAAACATGTACAGCAAGGAGGCCGTGGCTGAACATGAATTCGTGGATGATATGAGAAGCGATTTTTTTCAAAACCGTATTTTCGTTTTTACCCCCAACGGCGATGTTGTCGACCTTCCGGTAGGCGCCACTCCAATCGATTTTGCGTACGCCATTCATTCCGAGATCGGCGATACTGTTTCGGGAGTAAAAGTGAATAAAAAAATGTCACCGCTTGATACCATACTCAAAAATGGCGACATGGTGGAAGTTGAAACAAGCAAAAACGCTCACCCGCGAGAAAAATGGCTTACCTTTGTGAAGACAGGACTTGCCAAGCGACACATTCGCACTTTTATCGACGCGCAGAAGCGCTAAAACGAAAAATTATTTAAATTGTAAAGACTACTATCGTCATCGGTCTTTTTTTGTTGTGTGGGCGGTTGGGCGGTTGGCTCCTCAATTTCATTAAGGCGAGCCGCCACCCGCTCTTGCAGCGAAAAAGCCTCGGTGGGCGCACTTTCTGCCGCCTTTGGCTTTTGTACAGCATCAGCAGCGCGGGGTGCTTCGTCACTTTCATTAGTGTGTGATGGCCTTGCTTCTTCTGCCGTCATCTCTTTTATATCAGACACTTGAGTAGCCTCTTCGTGCACCGTAGGCTGAAGAGGCGAGGCGGGCGTAGAATTCAATTCTGCCGCATTTACTTCTGGCGTGATATCAATAGCCTGCGCTTCATCGCTTTTGTGGAGCTGTGAGTTTGTAGTCGTATCGACGACCTCGTCTTCGTCGGCGAAGGAAAGTCCTGTCGCTCCTTCAAGCGCGTTCGTCTCCTCATCTACTGTACCTGGGGTTTCTACTTCTTCAGCGATGGCGCTGATGGCGAGAGCGCTTTTGGGGACGGCTTGGTTGGTGCGCAAGAGCTCAAGCAGATGATCGAGATCTTCTTCAGAGAAGTAGTCGATGGTAAGCTTGCCGCCGAAATCGGTCTTGGCAATCTGCACGCGGGTGCCGAGGGTTTCGGTAAATTCTTTTTCTTTTGCAATGAGCATCGGGTCACTGCCTTGCCAATCCTTCTTACGCACTTTATCGGTGGCAATTTTGCGTGCAATCCGCTCGACCTCACGCACTGAAAGCTTTTTAAGCAAGATCTCACGAAAGACCGTGTCTTGTTCTTCTGGGCGATCATTAAGCATCAAGAGCGTCCGCGCGTGACCTTCATTGAGCTCCGCTCGCTTTAAGGCTTCTAAGATTACCTCCGGGAGATTGAGGAGGCGGATTGAGTTTGAAACGTACTCTCGACTGCGACCCACTTTCTTTGCAACCTGAGAATGCGGCATACCAAACTGTTCTGCGAGCTGCTTAAAAGCCAGTGCTCGATCGACAGCATTGAGATCTTCGCGCTGAAGATTTTCTATGATAGCCAGCTCGAGCTTTTCTTGCTCGCTCTCCTCCCCTTCGCGGATTAAAACCGGCACTTGAGAAATACCCGCCAGCTTGCTCGCCCGCAAGCGCCGCTCACCCGCAATCAGCTCATACTCAGTACGTAGCCCGCCATTTTCAAGCTCGACCTCACTGCGAGAAACGGTGAGGGGCTGCAAGACGCCATACATGCGAATACTCTCTGACAGCTCTTTGAGCTTTTCGGGATCAAATTCACGACGTGGCTGATACGGATTGGGGACAATTTTTTCTACATCAACCCAAAAAATAGAATCGTTACGAAATCTCGACATGACGCCATTCTAACACATTACATTTCCGAGGGTGTTTATAACTTTTTATTTTTCTGCTATAGTCGTAGGGCGGCGAGCTTCGCTCGCCGCCCTCACCTGCCTCGGTGGTGGAATTGGTATACACGTACGACTCAAAATCGTATGCCGCAAGGCTTGAGGGTTCGACTCCCTCCCGAGGCACCGAAAGAGAATGTCAGACCTTGTGTCTGGCTTTTTCTTTTGGTTGAGGGAGTCGAAAAGGTTGCTCGTTATTTTGACGAAGGAAAAATAACAACAACCTACACTGAAGCTGTAAGCTTCGACTCCCTCCCGAGGCACAATGCGTAAAAAAACTGTCCCTGCGGACAGTTTTTTAGCATTGTGAAGCAGAGTCATATTTTTTGCGCCTGACCAGCACAAAAAATGACGAGCCGGGGCAGCACGTTCTTATGAACGCAGTGCATTAGAAACGTGCGCCCGAAAAAGACAACATTTTACATCTGGCTTTTTTATACCTGTGGCCGAAAGCTTCGCTTCCGGCCACCTTTTTGCTACAGTATCTCTATGTCAAAACCAAAAATTATTAATATTGTCGGCCCTACCGCCAGTGGAAAGACTTCGCTCTCGATCAAAGTAGCCAAACATTTCAACGGTGAAGTAATTTCCGCAGATTCTCGCCAAGTCTATCGCGGACTCAATATCGGCACCGGCAAAGTAACGGCCGCGGAGATGGAAGGTGTCCCCCATCACCTCCTTAATGTCGCTGAAGTCACCGACACTTACACTGCCGCAGATTTTGCTAAAGACGCCGCAGCCGCGGTTGACGATATCGTCAACCGCGGCCGCTGCCCCATCATCGCTGGTGGTAGTTTTTTCTACACAGACGCCCTACTTTATCCCTCTACACTCCCAGAGGTGCCGCCAAACCCAAACCTTCGAAGTGCCTTAGCGGCACTCAGTACAGAAGTATTGTTTGACACCCTGGCCACCCAAGATCCCCGTAGAGCCAGCGAGATTGATCCACAAAACCGCCGGCGACTTATCCGCGCCCTCGAAATCGTCAACGCGCTTGGAATCGTGCCCGAAGAAACCAAACGTGATTCCCCCTACGACACGCTCACTATTGGCATCAAAGTAGAAAAGGACGCTTTGCGGGCAAAATTTGCGGCTCGGATTACGAGCTGGCTGGCCGCTGATTTTGCTAGTGAGACACGTTGGCTCATGGAAACGGTTTCGCCAGAACGCTTTCGGGAATTTGGATTTGAATATACTCTAATGCAATCGCACCTCAGTGGCGAGCTGTCTGAAACCGAGCTGATTGAAAAGTTTATCGAAAAAAATTGGCAGTATGCAAAACGCCAGCTCACATGGCTAAAGCGAGACGATACTATCCTCTGGCACACCCCTGACGAGACTAAAGAGATCTTTACTCACATAACAGACTTCCTCTTTACACCATAGACAAGCTCAAAACTCTCAGTTATGATAAAGGTAGGTACAAAGGAGAATACAGCATGATTACTATTATCTTGACAGTCTGCCTGGTACAGCAGTTGCCGTGCCCGGCAAGCGCGCAGCAAGAGCTAGTCTTGCAGCCTATGGACATCTCTTTGCAGCTGTGCAGTCTGCGTGCGCAGCAAATCATTGCCTCATGGGTGGCAGAACATCTAGAGCTCCCAGTGGTCCGGTACAAGTGCGTGCCTTGGGCACAGGTCCAGCAGGAGAAGGCTATATGACCACGACAAAGCGCGCCGGCCCTGCCGGCGCGCGTTCTGATTATCAGTTGCCTTTCTTGTCATTTTCCCATACACTAGAGCCACGCATAA
>CAZUWG010000025.1:0-6579 GCA_964624165.1 uncultured Candidatus Saccharibacteria bacterium
ACTGTTGTTGCTGGGCGGAGTGAAGTAACGTGCCGGCGGCACGTTACGTGAAGAATCGAAAAGGTTGCCTAGTATTTTAAGAGCAAAGCGAAATAAAATACTGACAACTTGTACTGAAACTGTAAGTTTCGATTCTTCTCACCCGCACAGTCTAGAGAGACCTATCGAGAGGGATCAATACCCCACCAATCTCAGTAAGTCTAACGAAATAATAAAATTACTAAATTGAGTGGTTTTATTATTATCCTAATTTCCAAAAATCAGTTTTGAAACATTCGAATCGTCTTCTGGGTATTTTCCGCAACACCAAAGGGGCACAGTGTTAAGAAAAAATAAAACGTTTTTGTTTTTTTGCTAGGTCCTCGAGGGCCTCGGCATTTTTGTTGCCAAGGCTCCTCGATCCATGCGTCCACCAAACCAAAAATTTGCAACTTACCATACTGAGAGTACTATAAAAACAGTTATAAGCACTTAAGCAAAAAATATGAACTCCGGAAAATATAAAAATTACTTTATCATGATAGGGACATCGTCAGTCCTTATGTATGTTGCGATGTATGCCAACACTTACGCTTGGGACCACCTTTTCTTCAGTGAGATGCGACTTTACATGAATATGTTAATGACGGCCATAATGGCCCTGGTGATGTTGTGGTTTATGCGCCATATGTACACAGATAAAAAAATTAACACTTACATAACTGGCGGCAGTATTGCCTTGTTTGCGGTGGCTCTTTTTTTAGTGCGAAGCCAGATGCTGGTAGATGATGTTGATTATATGGAAGCTATGATTCCGCACCACTCCATCGCTATTCTCACTAGTGAGCGAGCGCAGATTTCAGACCCGCGTGTCCGAGCATTGGCTGATGAAATAATTGCAGCACAACGCAAAGAGATTGAGCAAATGAAACGTTTGATTGAAGATTTGGAATAAAAAGGTAGGGGTAAATAATCTTATAAAACGGGCTGGAGCGAAGCTCCAGCCCGTTTTATAAAGAGTAGCTTTTAAGGCTATTTTACTGCGTCCTTCAACGCTTTTGCAGCGCGGAACTTTGGTACACGCATCGCAGGAACCTCGATAGCTTCTCCAGTGCGTGGGTTTCTTGCTGTTCGCGCGTTTCGCATCTTCGCAGAGAAGATACCGAGACCGGCAATAGATACTTCGTTACCATCCTTGAGTGTTTCAACGATAGAGTTGATCATGGTTTCGACTGCACGTTCTGCATCTGCTTTAGTGCCGCCAAGTGTTTCTTGCACTTTTTCAATGATGTCTGCTTTGTTCATAGTTGTGATATAAATCTAGTAGCGAATAACTTTTTCTTTTGCCGCAAATTACGTGGCTTGTAAATTATTATATAGCAACACATTCTTGCTGCAATGACTAGAATAAATAAAAAAGCGTGGTGTAGTTTTTTGGTGCAAAGGTGGCAGAAAATTGCTTCGCAATTTTCTGCCACCTTTGCTATACTCAAACCCTATGCATATTGGAGTCATGGGCGCGAAGGGAAGTTTTTCAGAACAGGCTGGTGAGCAGTATGTCGCCAAGCACTCCCTGGACGCGGCACATATAGTGCCGCTGGTGAGTGCCGAAAATGTACTGACCGCTTTGGAAGCAGGCGAGATTCAGCGCGGTATTTTTCCAATTGAAAATAGCAATGGAGGAATTGTGTTGGAAGCGGTCTATGCAATGGCAAAGCACCGCTTTGAGGTCGAGGAGTTATTTGAAATGGATGTACATCACATGCTCTTGGTGGCGCCGGGTGTGCATGCTGCAGATATTACGACAATCTGTTCTCATGATCAGGCACTAAAGCAGTGTCGTATGTACGTCAAGCGCTTATGGCCCGAAGCGGAAGTGTTGCCGTATGCTGATACTGCCAAAGCGGCAGCCGACTTGGCTGAAGGGGTGCTGGCTAGAGAAGTGGCAGTAATTGCACCACGTCGGGCGGCCAAGCTCTATGGTCTTGAGATACTTGAAGCATCAATTCAAGATTTAAAATTTAATTACACGACGTTTGTTGTGGCGAAAAAGCGCGAGACGTAAATGAAAGGGCGCGACTTGACGTCGCGCCGCTTCGCGGTGTTTCAGCGGTGGCTGAAGATACCCGGGTAGCCCGTAAATAGCAAGGGCAGATCGAAAAAAAAAGTTGCACACCATCTTACCCAAAACCTACCGGCAGAGCCGCCCGTGAGGGTTGCAAACTCTTCAGCCACCTCCAGCATTGCTGGAGGCATGTCTTTCAAGTTTTTCATATCCTGTCCTTTCCTTTCTGTTTTCTTTATACACCTAACAGCGTGAGAATGCAAAAGTGAGGAGTGCGTAGTAGCCAGCTATTTTGCAAACACGCTCTCTAACGCATTTAAAAAAGAGGCCGCCGCGGCTTATCTGTGTTTGCGGTATTCTTGGAGCTGGGGGTGGTTGTAATCATAAATGAAACAATAATGCCCCGCAGCGTAGCTGCGGGGCATTGTTGTTTTTAGCCTAGCGGGCGTAACTAATGACACGTGTTTCGCGAATCACATGGACCTTAATTTCTCCAGGGTATCGAAGCTTGCTCTCGATAGTGTGGGCGATGGTGCGAGCTAAGGCATGTGTCTCAAGCTCGTTTAGTGTCTCCGGATTGACCAAAACTCGAATCTCACGACCAGCTGCAATCGCAAAAGCTCGCTCCACGCCCTCAAGCGTTGTAGCAATTTCCTCAAGTTCGGTGAGTCGTTTTACGTAATTTTCCAAACTATCGCGCCGTGCACCAGGGCGCGCTCCAGAGAGAGAGTCGGCAACCTGGACAATAATACTTTCGGGAGTTTCGTACGGATACTCTTCATGGTGTGCGCGCATCGCCAAAATAACCTCATTGTCGACTTGGTATTTTTGCAAAATACGAATCCCGATCTCTACGTGCGTCCCAGCAACTTCGTGGCTGGCTACTTTCCCAATATCATGTAAAAGGGCTCCGGCTCTGGCGATAGATGGATCAGCCCCAATCTCTTCAGCGATCATGCCGGCAATATGGGCCATTTCAACCGAGTGCGCCAAGACATTCTGTCCGTAGCTCGTACGGAAGTAAAGTCGCCCAAGGATAGTGATAAGCTCGGGGTGTAGTCCCGGCACACCAGCATCGAAGGCGGCTTTTTCGCCCATTTTCTTTATTGTCCGCGATACATCTTTTTTGGCGGCTTCGACCAGCTCTTCGATCTTGGCTGGTTGAATCCGGCCGTCTTTCATTAGTGCTTCAAGTGCCACGCGCGCAATCTCGCGGCGAATCGGGTCAAAAGACGAAAGCACCACATAGCCAGGAGTCTCATCCACCAAGACCTCGACGCCGGTGGCTCGTTCAAAGGCACGCACATTTCGACCTTCTTTTCCAATAATTTTACCTTTCACTTCCTCGTTTTCAATCTCAATTGAAGCGGTCATGACGTTGGTTGGCATGCTATTGCCGACACGATGGATAGCAGCAAGTAAAATATCTCGTGCTCGTTCCTCGAAATGTTCGTCGCTCGCGAGCGAAAGCTTTTGGAGCCTGCCAGCGAGATCTTTGGCCGACTCTTGTTCTACTTTTGCAATCAGCGCCTGCAATGCATCTTCACGACTAAGGCCAGCAACTGCTTCGAGGCGACGCTCGATATCTTGTTCACGAAGTGCCAATTTTTCTTTCAAAGTTTTTACATGCTCTATAGTATTGCGGACGTTTTCTTTTTCAGAATCAAGTGATATCTGACGCTCGTCTAAAAGCTCCTCCTTTTTCTCGAGGCGTTCTTCTTTGTGTTTTAGTTCTTTTTCGCGTTCCTTGGCTTCTTGCTTACTTTCCGCAGCGATTTTTTCAGCTTTATGTTCCGCTTTGTCTATAATATCTTGCGCTTTCTTCTCGGCGTGAAGCGTCTTTTCTTTAAGTTCAAGCTCGATAGAAGATTGGCGCGAGAGGGCGCGAAGGATACGCAAATAGTATCCAGCAGCTCCGCCTAGCATGAGGGCCAACAACACGACAGCAAAATCATCCATAGTGTGTTTTATTACCAATAAGTCGGTCAGTCGGTAGTTCGTACAGTCGCCCTTCAAAGATAACAGAATTGCAACGCGTTGTCGACAAATATTGGAAATGGGGTATAGTCAAAAAAGAAAGGAAGGCAATCTATGAACATTAAACTTTGGCTTTTGTTGCTGGTCGTTTTGAGTGCTCTGGCTAGCATTGTTATTGTGCGAGCTCGTCGCCGGTCACTGATTGGCAGGTACAACGCCGGTAAGGCAACGTGGGCGGAACAACAGTATATTGAAATGTACATCGAAACAGGGCTGTTGACCAAAAACGGATACCTCGTTGACTGTGATGGTAAGCATCTGCCTCAAGTGCGCGTTAGTGACGATTGGCTTGCGCGTCTGGGGCGCTGAGAGGAAAAAGCCCGCGCATGCGCGGGCTTTTTAATTTTGAGGCGTAGTGTGTTCGCTTATTTGTATATTTCATCAACAATGCCGTATTTTTTGGCTTCTTCTGCGTCCATAAAAGTATCGCGATCAACATCTTTTTCAATCTGAGTGAGTTTTTGTCCAGTGGCTTTGGCAAGCATTTTGTTGAGTCGTTCGCGAGTTTTGAGAATGTGTCGCGCGGTGATATCAATATCAGACGCCATGCCGTACGCACCACCTGATGGCTGATGAATCATGACTTCTGCATTTGGCAAAATAGCTCGTTTACCTTTGGCACCTTGACTTAAGATGAGTGAGCCCATACTAGCCGCCATACCCACACATACTGTCGCTACGTCCGGCTTAATATGGTGCATGGTATCAATAATCGAAAGTCCCGCAGTCACGCTGCCGCCTGGAGAGTTGATGTAGAGATAGATGTCTTTCTTTGGATCTTCGGCTTGTAGGAACAGGAGTTGTGCTACGACTAAGTTGGCCATATGGTCTTCAATGCCTCCAGTCACAAAAACAATGCGCTCTTTTAACAGGCGTGAATAAATATCAAAGGCGCGTTCACCACCTTGGGTCTTTTCAACAACCATTGGGACGAGTTGCGCAGTTTCAGGTGAGTAGTTCATAGAAAATAGAAAATAAGAGTCGATGATACGCACGCCACAAACTCAAGGTATGAAAGCTGGCGCTGCTCCAGCTAAAGATTCCTATCGCTCAGTGTATGGTCGCTGAGGTTGTGGCGTGCGGATCTAAAGCAGCGTGAGCGATGACGCAATCCTAGCAGATTTTTAGGCGAAAGGAAAATCGATCGCTGACATAATAAGTATCGCCAAGTTGCCACAATAAAGAAAGATGGCCATCGTGATGGCCATCTTTGACAGGTGGGGGCGGAAGTTCCCACGGTCGCTTTGTGGGATCGGCAGGCTTTTGCGTTGGTTCGGGGAAGTGTGGGTCGTATGGCATCGGTCTCTCCAAAGTGCAATCTGTGTATAAGTATAGCAAACGGGCGGCGCAAAGCGCCGCCCGTTTGAACATCTTATTATTTACGCACCTTGTTCTTCGAGGAGTTTCATTACCGCTTCGTTTTGAAGGAGAGAGTAGACGTAGACGCGAACACGTGCCTCATCAGCATCTTTGTATTGATCTTTCAAGGCTTGCACTTGTGCTTCGGCCGCCTTTTCATCTACTTTCACAGCATCCTTTTTAGCGATTTCATTCAAGATGAGCTGAAGTCGGGCCCGTTTTTCGGCTGAAGGAGTCCAGTCTTTGATCATATCTTCTTTAGTTTTTTTGATATGAGTGAGATATTCATCCATGCTCATGTTGGCCCGTTTAAGGTCGTCTTCCATCTGAGCAAACATTTGTCCAAGTTCAGAATCTACCAAGACTTTTGGCAAGTCTATCTCGCTCTGGTCGATGATGGCGTCAGTTAGCTTGGCACGATGCGCGGCATTGACCTCACGCTCTTTTTCGATTGCGAGGTGTTCGCGCAGCTTAGTTTTAAAATCCTCTACTGTTTCAAACTGTCCCGGCTGGCCGAGCCCTTTTACATAGTCGTCGGTTAGTTCTGGTAAATCTGCCTCTTTCACAGCTTCAGGCTCAGGATGGGCAGGTCCTTCATGAATAGTGCCGTCTTCATGCGTGTGGGTCTCTTTTGAGGCTTCGCTTTCTGGAGTGGGTAGGTCAGTCGTGCCCTCTTTGTCTGCTGGGGAATCAGTCGATACCTTGGCCTTTTCTTGCAGCCGTTCGTAAGCTACTCGTTGGCGCATTATGTCCTTTATTTGCGCGTCGATATCTTCGTCGGTTACTGCAGTGCTCGCCTTATCTTTGTTGAGGTCAGCGGCAATCTTTTTGTAGTCGGGCAGGGTAATCTCGGGCACGGTGGCTACAGTCATGGTAAAGCCAAGAGGGTTATCAAAGGCGATTTTTGTAATCTGAATCTGCGGGTAACCGATAGCTTCGATTTCGTAGGTCTTTAAAATCTCTGGATACACTTTGGCAAGTGTTCGTTCGGCCATTTCATTGAGTACGGCTCCTTCGCCCGCCCGCGCTATTATCGCGATTTCAGGCGCTTTACCTTTACGGAATCCGTCGAGCTCAAGGTGCTTACCGAGGTGCTTTACAGCGCTCTCTTTTTCAGCCATAAACAGCTCAGCAGGGAT
>CAZUWG010000026.1:0-3269 GCA_964624165.1 uncultured Candidatus Saccharibacteria bacterium
ACAACAGTAAAACCGTCCACAAGGGACGGCTTTACTGTTGGCTGTGCGGGTGAGAAGAATCGAACTCCCGACCACTGCTTGGAAGGCAGTTGTTTTACCACTAAACTACACCCGCGCGTCTGCTGTATTCACTGAAACGCCAATGAATATGTCCGACAGCATAGCATGTTTTGAGGGGGCTGAAAAGCCGGGCTCGAAAGCGTAGCTTTCGAGCCCGGCTTTTCTTGTTCCCTTATTTGTTGTAGATCGTCTGGGTTGGATAGGCAAACTCAATCCCCAGCTCAGCAAACGTCTCCATCAGTGCAAAATTAAATTGCTGTTGCTTATCGAGATAGACATCGTAGCTTGAAGACTCAACGTGATACACCACCTCAAATAAAAGGGCCGAATCGCCAAAGGTTGTGAAATGTGTACGATCGAGGCGCACGCCATCTATGGTTTCAAAAATACGTTCTACGATGCCATTGACTTCCGCAACGCGCTCTCGCGGCGTCTCGTAGGTAATACCAAACACAGTCACGATGCGCCGCTCAGTCATGCGTTTAAAGTTTTGTACGCGCACAGAAGTGAGTTCTGCGTTACTAATCACCAATTCTTCTCCTTGAAGTGTGCGAATGCGCGTAGATTTAATACCAATCTTTTCTACCGTTCCTGAGTTTGCACCAATCACTACAAAATCCCCAAGTCGAAATGGGCGGTCAAAATAAATTGAAAAAGAAGCAAATAGATCTGAAAGCACTCCTTGAAGGGCAAAAGCAATCGCAATACCGCCAATCCCAAGCCCCGCCACCAGTGACGTTACCTCAACGCCAAGATTTGAAAGCAAGAAAATAAGCCCCAAGACCCACAACGCAATCCGCGCGATCAGTCTGATCATGTCCGACACTGTGGCAGAATTGGGATCAATAATACCGTCTCCGTCTTCGTCACGTTCAATCACGTGCGTGGCAGCGTACTCGATGAAGGTCAAAAGCACCTCAATCACTTGCCACACCAACGCGGCCAACACCACTCCTTTAAAAACGGTATCGATGGTTTCTGGAAGCGCAAATGGCATCAATGCAACATAAAGTGCAACCAGCGTGTATACCCAAGCTCGTATTCGTGAAAATGCGGCAAAAACCACGTCGTCAAGATCATTTTTTGTATAGTGCGAAAGGGCAGTGAGACGCTGCAGAATAATTGCTTTAATAAGCCAAAACAGTATTGATAGCCCCAAAAATAAAGCGGCGGCTTCAATATATGGCGCAAGATCAATCTCACCAAACAATGGGAGAATGATCGGGTACGTCGCAGGAAGTAGTGATGTATAAAAATCCATATCTTTCATTTAACCAACAATACCCTTACTGTAACAAACTTATTAGATCTCTCAAACGAAAGGTACAGCCTCAACAGTCGTCGTACTCTCATCGGTGGTCGTTGTGGCCGTCTCGCCCACCTCTACGGTCGAGCTGGCGGTCTCATTAGGAGTGACCGGTTCTTCAGCTTCTGTGTCGACAGTAACTTCTTCCGGCACCACCGCATCGATAGAAGTGCTCTGCCTGACATCTATATTAGTCATAAAGCTCACGAGCTTTCGCACATCAGCGAGCGCGGCGCGTAATACTTCAGCTGGGTCGCTCGTTTCTTTTGTTTCACCATTTTGAGTAAAGCTCACACTGGTGGTAGCTCCTTCGGTCAAGAGTCGCGCATTGTTTACCTTGCGAGTAATAGATGCAAGTCGATTGTTAATTTTTTCTGTTTCTTCTTCTGTTGCACCATCCTCGACTGAAACAAGAAACTCCTCCACCACCGTACTTTCTTCTTCAATGCGCGCAAAAAGCTTTTCAACAGAAGGCGTCTCTACTACAGCCGCGGCCTCTCGCGCGAGACTGCTTTGTGCCGCCACTGCTGCCGAAAGTTGGAGATGCTGGGGAGTTTCACCACGCTCTGCTGCGCTCACTCGTTCACTTTGAAAGGCATCTGCCTGCACCTCAAGAGCTGAAGCGAAAGCAATCTGAGCAATTGAAGCGGCGTCACGATCCGTCTCCTTGAGAGCGTCAATCGTGGCTTGCGCATCTGCAGAATGCAAAGCAAGCGCCGCAACCACATCTGCCTCTTCCTCGGCAGAGAGCTCTCTTGAAAGTGAGAGCATACGCGCCTCGGCAAGACGACGTTCAATACGTGTGGTTTCCCAAGCGATTTTTTCATGAGGAGAAAATGTGAGGTACCCGCGCACTTCTTCATTGACGCGCACTTTAAGTGGATACAACATATCTCCAGGCAATGCGTCTTCGGCCAAGACCGGTGTGAGCATTAGCATCATGACAAATGCCACACCTGCTTGCTTCCAATATTGGAAATACGACATAAAAGAAGTCCGCGCAGGAGAAACCACTTCCTCCGCTTTTGGAAGGGCATGCAGCTCCATGAAAGATAAAATCCGCTCACGAACAAGACCACGCTCTTCTGGCGTCATCTTTATTTTTTCTGCTTCTTTATTAAATTGTTCGCGAAAGCGGTTCATAATTTATGTGTGACGTCTGCGGGCGTCGGCCGTTTCTTCATGGGCAACAATCCTTTTTTTGAGTGCTGCAAGCGCTCGATGCAAGCGTACTGAGATCACGTTTTCTGTTTCTTCGACCAACTCTGCAATTTCTTTTGGTCCCAACCCGTCAACAAAGCGCAGGGTGATCACCTCTTTATACTGATCGGGGAGCTCGGCTAAGAGCAGAAATGCGCGTTCGCCATCTAGAGTATTGATGAGCGATTCGGTTTCATTGCCCTGCAGGCCTTCAAACGAACCCTCATCAACCCCCTCTTGCGCCATCAGCGCATCAAGCGACTGCTCTTTTGTTTTTCGGTAGGTATCAATAATGAGGTTGTTGAGCACTTTATACAAAAAAGGCCTAAATTGCTCAATCTGATATCCCTCCCTGACATAAAGCCACACCTTCGTAAAGGTATCGTGCACAAGGTCAATCGCCTTTTCACGATCGCTGACACGCAAAACAGCGTGACGAAAGAGGGCGTCGTTGTATTCGTCGAAGGCTGTCAAAAAACGTTGTTCTTGATCCCCTGCTGTATCGTGTGGTCGATCGGCCATGATGCAATACGGATCATTATACGCGAAGACGCGAAAATCCGCGATTTCTTACAAACACTTCGGTGTGGCCATAAAAGTATAAAAAAGCAAGTAGGGGGCACCACGGGGTGGGGGGGGCGCCGGGCCCCCCCCCCCCGGGGGGTGTTTTTTGTGGATTTAAAGAAAAACCGCCCCCAAAAAA
>CAZUWG010000026.1:3279-6425 GCA_964624165.1 uncultured Candidatus Saccharibacteria bacterium
GGTCCAATATATTTAAAAAAAGCATTGGGGGGCTCGGGGGGGGGGGGGGGCCCCCCCCCCCCCCCCACCCCGTGGTGTTATTTTTCGTCTAATTCCTTCACCAGCGCCACCAATTCCGGTAATTGTTCCACTAAAAAATGGTTTTTGTCCTCAAAGGTGTGCAGCGTTGCCTTTGGCAACGCTGCCTTATACGCCTCCCCATGACTATACGGCACTAGAAAATCATCCTTTGAATGCAAAATATGTATTACGTTTATTTTCTCTATGAGTGAGGGCACTTTTTCAGGCTGCGGATAAAATGCTTCGCCATCTTCTCTTTCACCCTCAACCACCATCCGATGATAAGGCGCCGCCAGCAGTAGCAGTGCTTTCACTTTAAAGGGCGTTTCGTTTTCACTGAGATAACGAGCCAAAAATGACCCACCCAGCGACCAACCGATCAAAATTACCCCGTCATGCAAATATTGAAAATGCCGCTCAAACCATATTTTCCACTCTTCGTACTTTGCGTTATCGCTGTTGGGCATTGAAGGAGTGAAGGTTTCAAAAGTGTCACCGAGTGCAAAGCGTAGCTTTTTTGACCATTTTTGCACTTCATCTTCATTAGAAGGCGAACGAAGCGGCAACTCGTGCAAATCAGCAATAAAATCTGCGTATTCTGTGTAGGCGCTTCCGCCGTGAATAAAAAAGACTTGTTGCATAGGGATATGGTAGCACAAATGCGCTGGCAAAGGCACAGCCTTTGCCAGCGCGTTTGCCCTCCCTCTTCTAAATCCACTCGTTCCGCTGAAAGACAAAAAATGCCGCGCCCACTAAAACCCCAATTGTCACTAAAATAAACACGAACGCCAGCGGATGTTCCGCCCCTGGCAAAGGCACATTCATCCCAAACAGCGACGCGATAATAGTCGGAATGGTAAGAATGATTGTAAGAATGGTCAGCGTCTGGATCGTTTTATTGAGCTTACTGGTCATAATCGCCTCGCTGGCATTACGAGCTGTTTGGATAGTCTTTAAAACCGCCCGTGATGACTCAACGAGCTGGCTAGTCGCAATCACTAAATCCTCAAGCATTTCTTTATCTTCATCGTATGTATGCAAGACGCGTGATTGAGTCACTTGATGCAGCCAGGTGTTGGTCGGCACCACCGCCGCGATCATATTGTTGAGCTCATTTTCGTAATTGACTAAACGCTGGATCTCGCGCGGACCAATCCTCCGCAATTTTGCTCGCTCGCGATGCACTACTCGACGTAGCCGCACGAGCTCATTTTCGAAGGCGGTCACCACCACCTCCACGAGCTGGATAAAAAGCTTGGTTTTTTGCGTCGTAGAAATCGGCGTTTTACCTTCGGTAAAACGCCTATACTGCGGCACCTCACGTAGTGCCATCGTGAGTACAAATGCCTCGCCCACCACGATCAAGAGTGGCGCCGTGTCCACATCTTGATGCGGCTCATCGAAAGGATAGCGGGTGAAAAAATACGTCGCTCCCCCGCTCTTCTCCATACGCGGCACTTCAAAAAAGTCTTGGGCGTCCTCAAGAATCGCTTCATCAAGCTGATAGAGTGCCACGAGCGTCCTTAGCTCTTCTTCACTTGGCACCACCACATGGGTCCAAGTGCCATTGCGTGGTGTCTCCAGTATCTTAAGTTCCTTATCCTTCAGAGTCTGATAATAGTGCGTAATCATGTGGTAATACTACCACATGATTACGCACTCCTTTGTCATCTATTACTAGTGCAAAAAAGTGAGTGCCAAAAGCGAAAGCAGCACTGCCGCCATTTTTTGCACATTCCAGTGCTCCTTGTAAAAAAGAATCGCTAAAATAATTGGAATAAGAATGTATAGTGAGTGAATCGTTTGCACCACACCGAGCGCTCCCCCATTTCCATACGCATACAAAACAAATAGCATTGAAAAACAAATCAAAAATGATCTCAAAAATGCATACCAGAGCATGCCTTTTGAAAAATGTCGTTTAATATTTGAAAGACTCGCCAGTGTCCTGTTGCGCATCATCAAAATCCCCACAGACCCTACCAGAATTCCCCAAGAAGCATACCAAAGTACCTCAAGCTCACTCATGCCTTCATCAATCACGAGCTTATTTAAAGTGGCAGCTGTTGCTGAAGTAGCGGCTGTAATCGCCATCAGGATGATCCCTGCTAAGAGATTTTGCTGTCTACTATTTTCAATTTTTGTGATTAATATCAGTGGCACAAGCAGTCCGGCAATGATTCCTATCCACTCCGCTCGTGAAAATTGTTCTGCAAAAAACACCAGCCCTGCAATGACTGCCAACAGCGGGCTAAAAAGTTTGAATAGAGGAAAGAAGATAGTGGTATCAATATGACGCAGCGCATACACCTTTAAAATGCCACCGATCGTCGCAATACCACCCGCGCCTATGGTAATTATCACAAGCCAAGGAGTCTGTACACTTTCTGGACGAAATAATAAAAGACCACATCCAGCAAATACAACTGATGTAGCTCCCCCAATCAAAGAAAAGGCCTCTGAGTTATACTCGCGCTTGGCTGCAATCTTGAAGCAAAAATTACTAAGCCCCGCCAAAATAGCCCCCGTAACCGCCGCCCAAAACCAAAGCTGCATAGTATTAAGAAGTATAACAATAGATAACCTGCTCGACTACTCGATCAGACAATACGGCTCCAGCAAGAGCGCGCAACATAGTTTAATGATTGTAACAAAAGTTTTTACTCAAGAAACTGAAAGGTGTCCAAAATTCGCTCATATTCTTGCGGGAAAGAACCGTCCGAACCTATGATCATTTGGTATTGTTTTATTGGCACAATTGTGACTTTCTCATATCCTCCACCCCACTCATACGCATACTGAACGCCATTTGTGCTGTCAATCTGTACCATTTTATTCGTTTTATCTAGGTGATTGAATGATTTTTCAATAAACTCATGTTCAACTATATGCAGATATATTGGATCATACCAATACCCCTCAATTTCATCTGGTGTGCGCAATCTGATCCCCTCCTTAGTATAGTATCCTGAAAAACTGTCTTCACTCACCTCCCACTTTTCCGGTAGCTCAAAACTAAACCCCCACTCTTCATTTGTGTAGCGTTTTGTAGTTGTCTCGGACGATTGTTCGGTGGAGGTGGTCAC
>CAZUWG010000027.1:0-2683 GCA_964624165.1 uncultured Candidatus Saccharibacteria bacterium
ATAGGTTTCTCCACGTATTTTGCATATATTCCTTGTCTGAAAGAATGGATATAAGTGGGTGATGGTGCGGGAGCAAATGAAACACCCCCTTCTGGGGGGTGTTTCATTTGCGACGCCGAGCAAGGTGCCTGCGCACCTTAGCATTACTTAATATAAGTCATAGTGTTGTATAATTTATATATGATAATCAGAATAATTTTTACGTTAGTAGTTTTATTGTTGGTGGTAACTACGGCAGTACAAAATGCCGCACCGGTGGTGCTGAAGTTTTTAACTTTTCATTTTGAGATGTCGTTGGCTTTACTGCTGTTTTTGGTACTTACAAGTGGCATTATGATAGGTATGGTGTTGTTTCTACCTGTATTCTTTAAAAAATCGAGCACCGAACCGCCAGACCAATCTACCAAGACCTGGCAATAATAAACCTCAAACTAAGCTCGTTATACTTACGTTGCTGTCGTGTTTTATTGCAAATCGAGATCGGCACTTGTAAATGCCCCTCCTGGGCTTACATCAAATATTTGTTCGGGTTGAAATACTATGAGACCCTTCACCACTCGCGATGGATTTTATGTGGCCACTCATTGCACCGCCTCTTCAAAATCTTCGCCGCTGGTGATATATGTAATGACACCTTTTATCTGTACGCCGGTCATGCCAGTCCAGGCAGTCAGTGCCACTTTCGGTTCGGTCTGAATATTTTTGACTGTTTTATCCATAAAAAAGTCAAAGAGCCAGATTGCTTCATCTGCAACTTTTATCATCGAAACCGGCACCACATTTATCCCACTTGGGCCATTGGTGGCCATAGCCTTGGCCTCTGCTGAGGAGAGAAAGCTTGCAATGTTTGGTGAAATTGACATATATTGAAATTTACTTTGTATAAAGAGTCCAAAGCAGACTCACTTATTTTCTGATATACTTCTAAATAAATGAGAACACTTACAGGATTAATTCTAACATTTTTTCTGAGCCTGATGTTTGTCAGCTTGTTTCATATGTCAGGATCAATGGAAAGATCCCATAGTATGAGCGGCATGAGCGATTGCCCTTCCATGACTAGTCAAGAAGTGTTGTGTTCGTTGAATCTAAACGAGCACATTGGCGCGTGGAAGTCTATTTTTACCAACCTGATCCCCACCGCCTTTACTCTCCTGCTTTCTCTTGGGGTAGCGGCCCTGATTGTATCTATCGCACCCCATCTGCTGGCTAGGAGAATCCTGCACCCCGCACCCTTCTATTGGCGGCAACTACAGCACAAGACATACGCTTATGCGGTGCGCCCGCTGCAGGAACTCTTTTCAGATGGCATTCTTCACCCCAAACTTTTCTAAGGTTCTATTGTTGTTTATTAGCACAATAGTTATTTAAAATGAAATATATTTTTCTTCTTTCATTGGCAGCAATAAGCAGGCCAAGCGCGCTTCTAGCGCACGATGGGAGCGGTCATGCAGAAATGGCATGGTACCAAGAGCCGTCTCTGCTTACCCTTCTGATTGGATTAACTATAATGAGCATTGTCCTCGCAGTAGCGAGCTACTATCTACCTAGATATCGTAAAGTATGTGCCGGTATTGGTGTAGTAAGTATACTGGTTGGTTTTGTGGGGTTTCAAACAAATCAAGTAGCCCCAACCCCAGTGACCGAGTCTGTCCTTGCCAGCCTAGCCAACCTGCCTGTGACGGTCTATCGTACTGAAGGTTGCTCGTGTTGTACCGGGTTTGCAAAAGAGCTCGAAGCTACTGGTGCGGTTGTCGAAGTAGCCACTATTACACCTGACCAAATGCGGGGGGTTAAAAGTAAGTACAACATTACTGCCTCACAAGAGAGCTGTCATACTTCTGTTGTTGATGGGTATGTAGTGGAAGGGCATGTACCGTTTGAAGCGATCGCCAAACTTGTCGAAGACCGCCCCGCTATTTCAGGCATCACTCTCCCCGGCATGCCGATCGGGACTCCGGGTATGCCTGGTAGGCAGACAGAGGTGTATACTGTGACCACCTTAGATAATGAGATCTTTTGGCAATCATCTTAATCAAATTAAAATAAAATATGAACACAAACACAACATTGGTAGTAATAGTAGCCCTACTTGTGGGAGGGGTTGGTGGATACGTCTTAAATGATCAAACCAGTCATAAATGGGGTCCTGGCATGATGTCACAGGTGGAGGATCATGATGGCGCTGGAATGGGTATGCACCATATGCCTAATGGAGGCACTATGGGTGAAATGGATCATATGATGGCCATGATGATATCCAGCGAGCGCGAATTTATTGAAGGAATGATTCCGCACCACCAAGAAGCCGTCGATACAGCCAAGGAAGTAATTGCTCGCGGAGGAACGACACCTGAAATAAAACAATTGGTAGAAAATATTGTAATTGCTCAAGAACGCGAGATTGCAGCCATGAAGGAATGGTATGCGGCTTGGTATGGTGAGACTTACACCATCGACGCAGACTACCTACCAATGATGCGAGATCTAAGCCAGCTATCAGGCGAGGCTCTCGATCGCACCTTCCTCGAAGACATGGTGATGCACCACATGGGAGCGATTATGATGGCCCACCATGTAGCCCCGTACATCACTCATCAAGAGATAGAGGAGCTGACCGCCGAGATTATTCAAACCCAGTCGGAAGAGATTAGGACCATACAGAGACTGCTCGGAGAGTTGT
>CAZUWG010000027.1:2693-5695 GCA_964624165.1 uncultured Candidatus Saccharibacteria bacterium
ACCATCCAGCGAGTGCTCGGCTTGTATGAGTCGGCACAAAAATACCCCCTCTTTAAGAGGGGGTATTTTTGTGCCGACTCATCTACTACACATGGTCTTGTTCTTCCAAACTCTCCTGTGCTTCATGCGGTGACACTGTACGATTCATAACAATAAATTTTACAATCCCCCACGCCAAAAGCCAGTAGACGACAAGTGCCAAAATGGTGCTGAGCTCAAGAGCGCTCCCGCCAGCCGCTGGCGTACTAAAGACGTACCTAAACGGCGCCACGAAGACACCAGAGAGCCCGTACACGAGGTCTGTAAAAGCTGCCCCCGGGTTGGCACCAAGAAGCTTAAGAATAAGACGCAACCCCAACAACGCTTCAATCACGTAAAACACATACCACACGTATCGCGTGACGCGATACATTCCTTCTGAATTGTTCATAACGATGTACTATCGAATAAACTGCTTAGAGTTGCCTGCGCACTCATATTAAAATGGTAGCACACTTCAAACACTTTTGTAGCAGCGTCAGCTATCAATGGTCTCGCTCTTCCCTATGGCCGCGCCGGTGCAGGCTGCCGCTTTTTACTTTGGACGGCAGCTATCCGCAGGCCGATCACCGTCACTGCCAACACAGACAAAATAAAGCGGTTGGTTGGCGGTCCGTCAAAACTTAAAAACCAATTGATCCATAGCGGCCCTTCGAGAAAGATTGCCCGTACTACCAAAGCCCCATATCCCCAATACCCAAGATTGAGAAAAAAGCGTATGGTCGGCCACGAAAAATGTGGCGCAACCGGCTTACTATTTATAAACACCATCAAGCCAAAGATCACCATCGCGATAAGTCCAAAGAAAATGTCTGGAGTGAAAAGATGTTCGTAAAAGCCGTAAAAATATACTTCTGGCTCTAAAAAAACGAGGGTCACACAATATACGACACAAAGCCAGAATGCCAACACACCAATCTGCTTTTGGTAGCCAAGTCTCATATTTGGCCATGTAGTAAAATAGCTGAAACTGCTCGCAGTAAAGGCAGTAGCGAGCATAAAGCCTGCCACTGCCGACGACACTCCCGACCAAAAACTCAGGGTCTCAATCCCTCCGTACACCAAAAACATATACACAACCACCAACACTCCATACCCAAGCATAAAGAGCAATGCAGTGAGCCATTTTTTACCCTCTGAAGGCACCCCTACTGGATGTTCATCATTCATAGTTACGACGACTAAGCTTTGTAATACTATACTCAGTATAGCACTTAAATTTTGACTGCTCCCGATGCTATACTGAATAATATGTCACGTAGAAAAAAAATTCTCCTGACAGAGAATACCAATCTGCGGTTTGTGATTTATTCCCTGTGCAGTATCGGAATTGTGGCCGGCATTTTTTTTGGCATTTTACTGCAACAAGTAGGATCGCTCTTTGTAGCTGCAACAGAGGTGAGCACTTCTTCTACTCCTTTTCTCGTGAGCGTTGACCCAAGTGAGAAAAGCATCATACAAACCCCCGACGCCGCAGTCTTGGAAGCAGACATCGAAGTGATTATTGAACGGAAAGATAAAAATAGCTTTTGGGGCACTATGGTCTATCAGATCGCGCAAAATCCTATTATGCAAAATATCGCTTCCCCACTAGCACGTGTGGTGGTGATCTGGCCTGGCGATCGCAAGGAAGAAGCGGCGGCGGCTTTTCAAAAGATCCTTGGCTGGAATAATGAAGAAGCTGAAGTATTTCTCACACTCGTCCTTAAAGATGAACCCTACCTCGAAGAAGGCGTATTTGCGCCAGGGAAGTATTTCGTCACTGTCGACACCACGCCCGAAGAAGCGGCCGCTTTGGTGAAAGAACGTTTCTTAAACGATGTTCTAAACCGCTACTCTGAAGACGTGGCCGAAATAGTCCCCCTCAACGACGCCTTGGTCATCGCGTCACTTTTGGAGCGTGAAGCGTACGACTTTAATGATATGCGTGAAATTTCTGGCGTAATTTGGAATCGGTTGTTTATTGATATGAAGCTACAACTTGACGCCACCTTGCAATACGCAAAAGGCGACGCCTCTCGCTGGTGGCAGGTGCCCGTACCGGATGATAAGTACCTCGACTCCCCTTTTAACACCTATCAAAATAATGGCTTGCCGCCGCATGCCATCGCCAACCCTTCTGTCTCTGCTATTTTGGCTGCCCTCAATCCCAACGAAACCAACTGTCTATTTTATTTCCATCACAGAAACGCTCTCTACTGCTCAGAAGATTACGAGGGGCACGTACAAAAACTTCGCAGTCTCTATGGTCGAGGGAATTAAAATTCGTCCTGTCGACATGACCACTTTACAGAAAGACTTTTTCACGGTACGGTTTAGAAAAGGAGGTGCAGAATGGTAAACATAGTGTCTGCGCACATGCGCAATCACCGTGGAGAGGTCGTCTCATTACTTCCAACTATCACGGATGAAATGAGAGCTGGACTAAGACTTCTCGCGATAAGTCTACAAGAGGCCAAGGCGCGCGAGATTACAATCGCACCGGCTTACTGGACGGATTTGCCGGTCACAGTTCAGAGGTATGGCAGTATATTCACTGCAACCATCGGCTTCGGAGCTGGGAAAGTCGCATTTTTACTTACTGGCGCTTGAGCCAGTCGCATCGCTCGCGCGGTGCGATTTCTTTTTTCTTATCCTACGGTATACTATCTGCCACGAGGGCTCATAGTATAACGGTAACACGCATCCATGGCATGGATGAGTTCGGGGTTCGATTCCCCGTGAGTCCACAAGTGAACAAGGTGAACGAGTGGACTCACGAGCTGACAGTCTAGGAGACTGTCAGCGTGGGAATCGAAAAGGTTGCCTAGGATTATGACGTAAGGCATAATCCTAGGCAACCTGTACTGAAGCTGTAAGCTTCGATTCCCCGTGAGTCCACAAACTAAAGAGGAAAACGAGCTAGCGCTTTACGACTATATTTTGTGTGACGAAAGGGGAATCGAAAGCCGCAGCGGAGCGAG
>CAZUWG010000028.1:0-4554 GCA_964624165.1 uncultured Candidatus Saccharibacteria bacterium
ATTCATCGAACAAGTAGATGCGGCAGTAAACGCCGCTTCCGGCAATGCCACAGAAGTGACGACTGAAGTGACACTGTAGTGTAGTGCCTGTCTTACTGTGTTGAAAATGGAATAAAAGTAATTTTCACTTGCTCGTCATAGATAAAGACGGTCTTCCATTTCTCTTTGTCTGATTCAGAACCGATTAAGTAACCATCAGTAATTCGAATGTCGCTTGTAGGGCAAGCGAATACTAAAATAGGTTTATCTATATTATCGGTTTCAAGTGTCTGTTTTTTGAGAGTGGCAATTTCTTTTGCAGAGGGAATATAAGGAACACAACCCATAGACAGCTTAAAAGCAGCTAGCCCGATGCTTGAGTTAAATCCGTAGGGGTTGCCATCCTTACCATGGCTGATTGTGTGGTAGTTATTTTCAGCAGCAATAGTATGAATTAAATATTCTCCAAGTAGATCGGGATTGGCGCGTAAGTTTTGTGCGGGCCATTTGTTGGTATAGGTGCGAAAAGCAATACTAAGAAAATCTTCACGATAGGAAAAAATGGTTGCGCCAATTGGCTGCTGGTCCTGGTAGATAGCTAAATAGTAGTAGTCTATTTTTGCAACAGCGACTCGTTCGCGTATGTTGATCACTCTGGGATTTGCTTTTGATCTGATGTTTTCTTCATAAAGCGGTAAAAACCAATGTAAAAAAGCATCATCCACTTTTCCGACATGATATGTGATATTAGCTTCTTCAAGTTTCGTTAGAGTAGAACGAATCTTTGATTGTGCATTTTTTCTAAAATTACTTAAAGGATCAGGTGTCAATTCTTTTCGCCATCGTAAAAAAGGATAATAGTTAATTTTCATTATTACCAGTATAGACGACTTTTTAAGTTTTACAATCTGGGTACGGAGGGTGGATTTTTTGAATAAAATATGGTATTGTTTTTGGGATAAATTGTGCTGTGTTAACAGCGCAATTTTGCGTCTTAGAACAATATGCAAAAAGAAAAAAATATTATTATATTTGTGATGAACGTTTCACCAAACAATACGTTAATTAGGCATTTGCTTGATACATTCGAAAAAGCAGGTGGGCAGCACTTTCGTATAATGCTGCTTTGGGATAGTAAGATAAAAATACCTGCCGGCCAGCGAGGTTATGATATTTTAGTAAAATGCGATTTTTCGAAGAGTGAAAAAATTGCTGAGGCGCTTTTACCTTACCAAGATGAAATATTGGCTATTACCTGCCGTTCTGAAGCCAATCTAGCAAGATTTCAACAAGTAATCCCCAACGTCCCGTATTTGCGCACACCAAGCACTCAATCTTTGGCGTGGGCATCTGATAAATATGAGATGCGTAAGCGTTTGAAATTGTTTGACCCAAAACACACGCCGCGCTTTACTCGTGTCAAAAACACTAGTGCACAAGAAATCGAGCGTGTGAGTATGAAGGTAAAATTTCCCATGGTGATTAAGCCTGCCAATTTGGCCGCGAGTCGTTATGTCAGCATTTGTTACCATCCTGAAGAGCTGGAAAAAAATCTAAAGCGCATTTTTCGTGGTATCAAGTCGGCATATAAGAAAGACAATCGTAAAGAGGATCCAAAAGTGATTGCGGAAGAGTTTATGGATGGTTTAATGTATTCGATCGATTCTTATGTTGATAGTCGAGGCGGGATTGTGCATTGTCCTTTGGTTCGAGTAAAGACTGGTCGAGATATTGGGCATGATGATTTTTTTGGTTATTTGCAAACGACTCCTTCGATCTTAAAAGGTGATAGTGTGCAAAAAGCTCATGCAGTGACTGAAAAAGCCATCCACGCACTGGGACTTCGTTCAGTGACTACGCATATTGAATTGATGAGAGTCGATGATGACTGGAAAATTATTGAAGTGGGTGCTCGATGCGGAGGCTTTCGAGATACATTGTATTGGTTGAGTTGTGGTATTCACCATGCAGCCAATGATGTGCTCAATCGCATACCTCAAAAACCAGTCGTTCCGAAAAAATGTCAAGGTTACGCTACTGCGATGAAGTGGTTTTCAAAAAAAGAAGGAATTATTTTAGAAATGAAAGGTATTAAAAAAATTGAAGAATTAGACTCGTTTTATAAAATTAATGTAAATAAGAAGATTGGGGACAGAGCGATGTTTGCAAAAAACGGGGGGCGGTCAATTTTTAATCTCTTTCTCTACAATAGTGACAGGGCCATGTTGCTGGCTGATATTAGGAGAGTAGAACAAACGGTTAATATTAAGGTGGGAAAAAAACAGGCTCTCTCGACGGTAGATAAGACTAGTGAGAAAAAGACAGTGTCGAAAAAAACTAGCTTGAAAAAAACGTTAGCGGTCAAAGGAAAAAAGAAATAATAACTAAAAACGGCGGGGCTTTGCCCCGCCGTTTTTAATTATTAAGCTAAGCGCAGTGGGGCTTTGTGTGTGGTATGATATCGATATGATATCGAGTCGTGATTTCGTACTCTCTGTGCTAGTTTTGGTGTGTATTATTGGTGGCATATTATTCACATTAGCTCGTGAAGGCGCCTCGGGGAAGATCACTTTTCCATCTGAAGTAAAAGAATACGGAGTAATCACCAGCGATCCAAAATACGATACCAATCAGCGCCTTTTGACGCTCCAAGAAAAAATTACTTCTGGCGATGGTTTGCTTGAGTCCGCGCCGCCAGTCTTTAAGTCGCTAGATCAACTACGGGCAGAAAGCGCCGCCAAAGAAGCGCAAGAAGCGTCTGAAGCAGCTATCGCAGCCCTCCCGCTGTCGGCACAATATTGTGCTGGCGTTTCGGGCGGCCCACTTTGGAGTGGCGTTGATGAAGTGCGTATGCGCAATAATGAAAGACAGTTTGTAGCCATCAGAGCCGTTGGCACAACGACCGAGCAGTATATAAAATTCACACTGCCACAACGCTCCATCCGCTCTTCATTTGAGAGCTGCATCGACAGCACGATCATTGGCGCTACCGTCACTGGGCACCCTTTACAAAATACTGACGTTTCATCTTATCAGGGCTCGTATCAGGGTGCGTTGATCGGCTACACGCGCGACGGTTTTACGCTTTATGGACCGGTACCAAATCCCGAGACCTTAGATAGATGTGGGGGGCGTTATGAAGGTGGTGAGTATCGGTATCACGTGCGCGCGAACGCTTCGACATTGATCAGCTGCTTTGCGGGCGTGCCTGAAAGGATTTTAATTACGGATTAACATGGCAACGCTCATCTTTGATATCGAAACAGTGGGCGAAACATGGAATGATCTTGATGAGACGACACAAGAAGTACTCACTTATTGGGTACAAAAAGTAGCCAAGAGTGAAACAGAAGCGTACTCTCTTGAGAAAGATATTAAAGACAGTCTCGGGTTCTCGCCCCTTACTGGGCACATAGTGGCGCTGGGAGTCTATGATCTGGAGCGAGCGCAGGGTGTGGTGTACTACGTCGGTAATGGTGATGGAAGTGAGGAGGCTATAGATGAAGAGTGGAGATTGAAGGAGCGAAGTGAGCGGGAGCTCCTAGCTGATTTCTGGGAAGGTGCAAAAAGTTATGATACTTTCGTGACCTTTAACGGGCGTGGTTTTGATGTGCCGTTTTTGTGGCATCGGTCTGCTATTCAAGGTATTATGCCAAGTCGAAATCTATTACAGGGTCGTTATAAGTATCAGCAAAAAGATTGTCGACACGTTGATCTGCAAGATGAGTTGACGTTTTATGGGGCGATGATGAAACGGCCGAATTTACATTTATTTTGTCGAGCCTACGGTATTGAAAGTCCGAAAAGTGGTGGTGTTAAGGGGGAAGATGTCGCGGAACTTTTCAAGGCTGAAAAGTTCCGCGACATCGCCTACTACAATATCCGCGACGTCGTTGCCACCGCTGAGCTCTATCAGAAGTACCGGCGATATTTTTTCTAGCTTGCTAAATCTAAAAAACGTGTTTTATAGCCAGAAGTTTATTTTAGGATAAAGACAATAGAAATACTTTTGGTATTCTTTTGAGTGATATGTGCCGCGCCTTCGTAGAGGGCGCGGCTTTTCCTGTGGCCTCTTATGAGTAAATTATGCTACACTTTTGCCATGACCAGGAAAGATAAAAATCTAAAAGTGATGACCCCCTTTCCCGAAGGTTTCTATTGGGGAGCTTCGACAGCTTCATATCAAGTAGAAGGTGGAATTGAAAATACTGACTGGGCAGCAGCGGCGCGCCAAGGTCGGGTACCAGTATGCGGGCGCGCTTGCGATCATTATGATCGTTATGAAGCGGACTTTGATATAGCGAAAGAGCTCGGACACAATGCCCATCGCTTTTCGATTGAATGGGCGCGCATCGAGCCAGAAGAGGGGGTGTGGGACGAAGTAGAGATAGAACATTACCGAAAGGTGATCAGAGCGCTTAAAGCACGCGGTATGCACCCGTTTGTTACATTGTGGCACTTCACACTTCCATTATGGTTTGCCGAGCGTGGTGGCTTTGAGCGCCGCGAAAACATACACTACTTTGCGCGTTATGCTAAGAAAATTGCTGAAACTTTAGGGACAGAGCTTGAAGG
>CAZUWG010000029.1:0-4108 GCA_964624165.1 uncultured Candidatus Saccharibacteria bacterium
TTAGGCGAGGGATTTGTTGCCGGAGGCGCGGATGGCCAAGGCGCCAGCCGGAGACAGCCGCGCCTCCTCGCGCGCGTGGCCTGCGAGCGCAATCATAATGCTATTGTCGGTGGAAAGGCCGGGTTGCGGGAAATAGCTTACCACCTCTGGAAAATTCTCTAGGAGCGCAGCTTCTATCATGCGCTTGAGGTACTGATTGGCACTGACACCACCGCCCACGATGAGGGTCTTGGCAGCCATTTTTTCTATAGCCGCACACACTTTTTTTACCAGTACTTTTGCCACCGCATCCTCAAAATCGCGACATACTGCTTGCTGTTCGGCTTCAGTGAGCGCTTTATCTTGTATCGCATAACGCACGGCGGTTTTAAGACCAGAAAATGAAAAATCAAGGTCGCCAGAAGTAAGCATGGGTGAGGGCAGGTCTGCGTAGGGCGGAAGGTTTTGTTTACGAGCGAGGGCGGCGTTTTTACTCACTTGCGGCCCGCCAGGGTAAGGAATACCAAGAAGGCGCGCAACTTTATCAAAGGCTTCACCAACAGCATCGTCACGGGTTTGACCGATTTTTTCATATTGTCCCCAGTTGTGCATGCTAATGAGTTCGGTATGTCCACCGGAGATAAGAAGTGATACAGCGGGGAAGTTGATATCGGCGAGCATATTGTCTCGCTCAGCATCAAAGATGCTCGCCAAAATATGCCCTTCCATATGGTTTATGGGAATGACCGGAATATTCCAGGCGAGAGCGAGAGCTTTGGCGAAATTAACACCGACCCAAAGTGCCGGCTCAAGCCCAGGGCCAGCAGTGACGGCAATGAGGTCGATTTCAGGTGTGTCGTATTGGGTGTTAAACTCGGTGAATGCCTCAAGGAGTGACGGTTCGCGTTCAAGGACGGTAGCAAGCTGCGTGCGGTCGGCTGCGCCGACCGCACGCAGCGCTGCACTCTTTTCAAGCAGTCCTGCTTCTTCAAGCGCAGCCTTAAGCATGGGTACAATGATGCGGGCATGCTCTCGTTTAGCGAGCGCAGGAAAGACACCGCCGTACTCAGCGTGGATATCGCTTTGGCTCCAAAGTGCGTTGCCTAGGATATCGTAGGTAGCGTGTGGAAATTCACCTGTTGTCTTTACAATACTCACTGCTGTTTCGTCACATGAGGTTTCAATCGAAAGAATGATCATGCGCGTACTATACGAGAAAGTGCTGCATTCGTCTAGGAATTTGCTATGATGTCGGGATGATTACAATAGCCACACATAATGGTGGATTTCATGCAGATGATGTGTTTGCGGTAGCGGCATTTCAGCTTCTTCTTGGGTTAGATAATATAAGTGTTATTCGTACGCGCGACGAAGCGGTGATTGCGAGTGCCGACTATGTGGTGGATGTGGGTGGCGTATATGATCACAAGCAAAAGCGCTATGATCATCACCAAAATGGCGCCCCGATGCGAGAGAATGGTATTCCCTATGCAGGTTTTGGCTTTATGTGGCGACATTATGGGGCCAAGATTAGCTGCAGCGACGAAGTCGCTGCCGCTGTAGACGAAAAGCTTTGTTGGCCTATTGACCTGATTGATAATGCTATACCGGTGTGGGAGCGTGGGCAGTACGACATTGCGCCATTTTCATGGGACGGTGTGCTACAGACATGGCGCGCAGAGGAGTCACGCGGGGAAGATATGGATGAACAATTTTTAGAAGCGGCTGATTTGGCGAGAGCGTATCTGAAGCGTAAAATTCAACGGGAGCAAGTGAAGCTTGAGCAGAAGCAGAAAGCGCAAGCTTTGTATGAATCGAGTCAGGAGCATGCGATTTTAGTCAGTGATATGTACATTCCGCGGAGTGAGTTTATTGATAAAGAAGATGTAAACACTGTGGTCTTTCCGAGAGCGGGTGATATGGGAGCGGGTTGGGTAGCGGTTGCCGTACAGGTATCTAAAGATAGCTTTCAAACTCGAGTGCAGTTTCCAGAAGCGTGGGCTGGCTTGCGTGATCAAGAGCTGGCTCATGTATCAGATATTGAAGATGCGGTGTTTTGTCACAAAGATCGTTATATGTTTATCGCGCAGACAAGAGAGTCTGCAATCGCGGCAGCAAAATTGGCAAAGTAGGAGAAGAAAGCGGGGCGGCCTTCGGCCGCCCCGCTTTCTTTGATGAGCGATATGCGACTGCCCCTCCTTATTTTGTGACCGATACAAGACTTGAAACTTACAGTTTCTGTACAGTTGGTCACGATTTTTCCTTCGTCAAAATCGCTGGCCACCTTTTCAAGTCTTGTCTCAGTACTCAAAATACAGTCGCTTAAAATTCCACGTATTCATTTTCACTCCTTATTTTGTGACCGATACAAGACTTGAACTTGTGGCCTCTACAATGTCAATGTAGCGCTCTACCAGCTGAGCTAATCGGTCGTGTGGCATTAGTATACCGAAATCAACGCTTGTTTCAATAGTATATAAATAAAAAGAAAACGCCCCAACTCTACAGAGGAGAAAGAGGCGCGTAGTCAATCGCACCGAATCCGCTTCAGGATCGGAGCGACCAGCGGCGCGGGTAACGTTCGTACCAAGTCACCGATGGTCAGCATACCGCTCTTAATGGCAGCAAGCTGATCTTCGGTGAAGGTGCTGTAACGGAAATATTCATCCGCGCTCAGCCCTGTTCCTTGAAGGAACAGGGAAATGTTTACTCCTGGGTGGTATTGGTGGAGTAGACCCAGCCAAGGTTCCTGATTCCTTACCGGCCGAGTGAATTCTGCCAGGCAAGCATACTGGGCATTCCGCAATGCGCCAATATCTACAAGCATCGGCAGCAAGTCTTTCACTGCCGATGGTATTCCGTCATCGAGGAAACGACAGAATTCCCTCGATGCCAGTAACTCATGATGTATTGCGAGCTGTTTTTGAGAGGCCAAAAGTTGGCTCACGGATTTTGTCATGTGACCACCTTTTACGATCTTCTGGGATAGTATAATATTTTCATAAAAAGTCAAGACGCACCATAATCGCGTCTTGAAGTTACTCTTTTTAAAAAAGGTTAATTTGGTCGGTTTTCTGCGTCTTCTCGTCGAGGATCCCAATGAGCTTCGGCTGCATTTTTCTCTGCCACTGCAAGTACGTCAGCGACATTAAGCGACGTTCCTTTCTCTCTCATTGCCATCACTGCGTTTAAGTAAGATTCTGGATCAACTTCTTCACCAGCTGGTGAAACGAAGTCAGTATTTACCATTTCTTGTACCGCAGCTAAATGAGATAGAGTTTCATCAGCTTCGATGCGTAACAGGGCAGCGTTGATTTGCTCAGCTCGTGATATTTGTGGTGTTTTAGGGATTCCTTCCATAAGTATGTAATCTTGATTATATCCAGTAATATGAAAAATTATATCATAAGCAGATCTGTTTTTGGTATATACTTAACGTATGATCCTCTACCCAACAGAGACATTGTATGCGCTTGGGGTGAATGCGCTCGATGAGCAGGCGCTCCGGCTTTTGTTTGCGGTAAAGGGAAGAGATGGAAGTCAGGCGGTGAGCTGGCTCGTGCGAGGAGTCGATGACATGGCACAATATGCAGAGATGGATGAGCAAGCAAAAAAGTTGGCGTCGCTATTTTTGCCTGGGCCCTTGACACTTGTGCTGCCGGCTAAGGCTCAGGTGCCACGCTTTGCAGCGGCGGATGATGGCACGGTGGGCTTTCGCGTGTCGTCGGATCCGATGGCAGCAACTCTGATCGATGCCTATATGACAAAATATAACGCTCCCCTCACGTGCGCTAGCGCCAATACTAGTGGCTCTCCAACGCTCAATACGACCACAGAGATCCTCGAACAGCTCGGTCCACAAGCGAGTCTAATTACTGAAGTGTATGACGACGGTCCTCGCAAGGGCATGTCTTCGACGGTAGTTCGTCTCAAAGGTGATCGGCTGGAAATCCTTCGTGAAGGAGTAATAAGCGAGCAGGAAATCAGGGAGGCTTTGTAGTATACTGGGCTTTTATTAGCTATATCAGCAAAAGAAACGTTTATTTATGACCACAGATACGACCACACCGCATCAATCCCAAGACCACACATCCACCTCACCACTCCCAAAGACGCCACTGCGGTTTTT
>CAZUWG010000030.1:0-3275 GCA_964624165.1 uncultured Candidatus Saccharibacteria bacterium
CCCATGGCCATACCGGTGCGGAAGTATGATTCCCGATCAGGGATGCCGATTGCTGGGTCAAGAAGTGAACGGAGCTCATCGCGTACCATTACCTCAAGAAGGTACATTGGTGGGTAGGTGGTCTCGACTGCTAGAGCGTAGGCTGGGACTTCTTCAAGTGTATAGATAGGCATACGGTAGCGTTGCTCGGCTGCCGCATCGGCTGTGAGAGTGGCGATGTCGGTCATCATAAGCTCTAGGATGAGATCAGGGTCGGTGGTGGTAGCGTTTTCATCTTCAGGAATGACACCATCATAAAAGCCACCAAAGTCGAGGGTCTCGTGGTTGGTGGTGACAGTGGCGTAGAATGCAGCCCGTTCTTCCTCCGTGAAGTCGTCTTTAGCTGCTTCATAGGCAGCGATGTCTGCCTCAGTGATAGCGGCTTCAGGTGGTGTAAGCTCCTCAGAGAGGAAGTTGTATTGACTAGCAATGGTGAGAGCTTCTTCAGGCGCTTCCACCTCTGGCATGTCGGGGTATAGCGCAATATAGAGCGCGACACCGAAGACAGACAACAGGGCGAGGAAGAGCGGGATGTGTTTGGGTTTCATATCTTATATAGTACCAGCCATATTACATATGATCGAGACAGTGTGTGTATAAAATAAAAAAAGCCGGCACCTCACAGGGAGGGCCGGTCAAGTTATGGAACGAGGGACAGTGGTTTTGCATGGTCGTTCCGGACCATGCCCTTACCTTATACCATTCCCTTATCCAATAAGCAAGAGGGTGGTGAAGCGCACAAGATCGACCAGTGGGGCAGTAATCCCTAAGAAAATTAAGCCAAAGAGAATAAGGAAGGCGAAGCCGACGTTTCGCTCAAGCTGAAAACGGAATTCGTTGTAGCGCATACGGAGCGAAGCTGGCAAGAGTACCGGGAGGATCTTTGAGCCATCAAGCGGCGGCAGCGGAATCATATTGAAACACGCTAAGAAGAGATTGAGAGTAATAATCCCAATTGAAAGCTCCACAAAGGATGCCGATAACATCAGTACGTCCGCAAAACGTACCAAAAGACCAAAAATAACCGCAATCAAGACGTTGACTGCCGGCCCGGCAAGTGCCACCTTGGCTTCGCCATATATTTGATCTGAAAAATTATATGGGTTATACGGCACTGGTTTGGCCGCTCCAAAAAGAATCGGTGACCCCGACAGGAGGAGCACCCCCGGCAAAATAATCGACATCATCGGATCGAGATGAACTGCTGGATTGAGCGAGAGTCGTCCCGCGAGTTTGGCGGTCGGGTCCCCGAGCTTATAAGCAGCATAACCGTGTGCAATCTCATGAAGCACTACCGAGATAATAAGCACAACAATCATGATAATTGGGTCTGGCATATGGAAGAGATTGTAGCGCACTCGGGCGGGATTGCCAAAGGCAATCCCGCCCGAGTGCCTGAAGAAGGGTTTTGCTTGCACCAATTCATTTCTATGGTAGGATACTGCCACTAACTAAAGCAATTATGGCAAAGCAATGCGATATTACAGGTAAGACCAGCCAAGTCGGCGGCCGCTACAGCAACCGTACCCGTGCGACGCAGTTTAACCCTGGCGGCAAGGTTCGTCGTCAACCAAACCTGCACAAGAAGCGGATTTACGTTCCAGAAATCGATGAGTACGTCACCATCACCGTTTCCACTAAAGGTTTACGAACGATTGCGAAGAAAGGAGCCTACCAAGCCCTGAAAGACGCGGAGTTGATTTAAATAAAAAAGCGGCGGGTCCAAAGGGCCCGCCGCTTTTTTATTCCCGCCATACCCGCTGCCCGTCACTTAAAAATGTCACGCTACCCTCGCGTGCAGTCTCCACGAGCACACTGCCCACGTCCTCTACCGCCTCAATCACCTCTTCATGCGGGTGTCCATAGCTATTATCTTTCCCGGCAGATACCACTGCATAAAGCGGGTCAACAGTCGCCAAAAACAATGGGTCACTTGAAGTGCGCGATCCGTGGTGACCAAGCTTCAAGACATCGGCTGCTAGCCTGTTGCCGTATTTTGCTACGAGATATGTTTCTATCTCTTTTGGAGCATCACCAGTAAAGAGAAAGGCTGTGTCGCCGTAGCGCAATAAAGCAACAATCGAAGCGCTATTGCTCTCAATATGAGCTACGTCGTAGGTGGGAGAAAAGAGTTCTAAAGTAGCAAAAGCGCCAAGCATCAAGACATCACCTGCTCTGCCGATGTGCGGCACCACCGCTTCATCTTTAATTGCCCTCTCAAACCGTTTTGCATCTTCACTCAAGGTGGTATTTCCTGATATAACAATCTGCTCTATCTTGTATCGATCGAGCACCTCATCAAGTCCACCAATATGATCACTATCGAAATGTGTCGCTACCACCACCTCAAGGGGACGGGGAAACCAGCCGCGAAGCGAGAGGAGTTCTCGTATTACTGCCCCGTCATCGCGACCGCCGTCGATGAGAACCTCGACACCCTCTGGGGTTTCTATCAAAATCGCATCACCTTGTCCGACCGCCATAAAAGTGACTTTCAGATATGGTTGTTTGTCTTCAAGCAAAATGAACGGCATGCACCATACCGCCAAACAAATAAAAAGCAGTGCGATACACCACCACAGCCTGAGTCGAATCGCCGCATTGCTCATGCATACTATGATACTATGAAGCGGTAAGTAACCAATTAGACCATGTACGAAATCAAACAATTTAATCTGCCAAGTCTTGAAGGTATTTCAGACAAAACAATCGAGGCGCATCTTGGCCTCTATGCCGGATATGTTAAAAATGTAAACCACATTCATAATACTCTGCCAGATATCGAGGATAAATATGCCCGCCAAGAAATGCAACGGCGGCTGGGGTTTGAGTTTGGCGGTATGAAAAATCATGAAGCCTACTTCGCGCAGTTTGAAGGTGGCAACAAGTCATTGCCAGAAGGCACACTACACACCATGATCACTGCTCAATACGGCAGCCTTGAAGGGTTTATTGACCACCTCAAGCAGCTTGCCCGCACACGCGGCGTCGGCTGGGTTATGTGTTACCTTGATACGACTATTGAAAAACTTGTTACCACCTGGGTTGACGAGCAACACCTTGGACACTTAGTCGATACAAAAATCGTGCTTGCTCTCGATATGTGGGAACATTCATACGTGATGGACTACCTGCCAAGCGAAAAAGGTGGTTACGTCGATGCTTTTTTCAATAACCTCAATTGGGAAGTAGTAGCCAAAAGAGTGTAGTTAGCGGAAGAAGATTGGCGGCGCGCC
>CAZUWG010000031.1:0-3066 GCA_964624165.1 uncultured Candidatus Saccharibacteria bacterium
GTAATGAAAAATGGAAAGGGCAGCACGAATCGAGTTCGAGCTGCCCGCCGCCGTCACAGTTGCTCACCAAGAGCAGAGCAGTTATTTTTTTCGATCGCAACGTCAAATGCTGCGCGGAGCATTTGCTTGCCGTAATAAACAACATACTCCGCCCGGTCATTTTCGAGACTGATCATGTCGATTTCTTCATCCGCATCGCTCAGGTAGCGGACTTTGACATGACATCTCGTAAATGAACCCGCGATGTCGGAGGTGTATAGCTCCTCAATAATCCACACCTCTTCGTTAAAGAAATCTGTTCCTGCATACGGATCGTCGTGCGACAACTCGTAGCAAGCGTAAAGATAGGGGTCGAGACAGCCAGGCCTTGTCGGCTCGTCAGCATGTCCGGCGAAAGAAAAAAAGGTGAAAAGGATCGTGGTTACTGCCCGCATGATGTTCTCCTCATGTGCGGTTGACGCAGCATCTTGTGTGCTGCTACTTTATATATTATAGCACAAAATACTGATAAATCAATGACACCTAAAGGCCGCGAGCGGAGCTTGCGGCCTTTAGGTGTCATCCTCATCTTCAATTTCGTGTTGGATAATTTCTTCGATAATGTCTTCAAGTGAAATAACTCCTAAGAAATTTCCGTTTCTGTTTTTTACAATTGAGAGGTGCTGCTTCTTTTTAAGCATTTGTCCCAGCACATCGTCGAGCATTGCACTTGGTCTTACGATAAGCATATTTTTATCAAACGCTTCTTCCGTATCCTTTATTGCAATGTGTTCGTCCTCGATGATGAGATCTTTAGTGTATAAGAGGCCGACGATGTTGTCGGGATTGCCGGAGTACACTGGGTAGCGTGAGTAGCCGTGTTGGTTTGCTTCATTAAAAAATTCATCAGTCAGGCGTCTCTCTATATCAAAACTGGTGACGAGCTCTTTTGGAGTCATTACTTCGCGCACGGTGGTATGAGAAAAGCGGAGCGCGCCATGGACGATGCGTTCTTCGTCGGCATCTATGATGCTATGTTCTGAATCTTCGTGCTCTGAAATGAGCTCCATCAGCTCGTGATGGCTGTAGAGGGCGGGCATTTCTTCGCCGAGTGCGCGGTCCAATATATAAGAGACGGGGAATGATACTGGTGAAGTAAGCCACATTAAAGCTCGCACAAACGGTGCAAACATAGAACCAAAACGCAATGCAAAACGAGAGAGTACTGCCTGAGGAATAATTTCTCCGAAAATAAAAATAAGGGAAGTAGCAGCAATGGTAGCGACGATACCGCTCGCGATAGAGGAAAGAAGGACGGAGAGAGTGGTGTTGACTAGGACGTTGGTCAAAAGGAGGGTGGTGCGGAGCCTGTGGCCGTGCGTACGTGGGGGGTGTTGGGGGCGGGCTGCTCGGCGGCCCGCCGCCGCTTGCCTTCTTAGCGCCGCTTTATCTAGCGTAAAATACCCCAGGGTTAAGCCGGAACAAAGTGCAGAGATTACAATCAACGACAAAGCAATCAGATAGAGCATGATAGAAAGTCTAGTATAGAGAAATTTAGAAAAAAGAAAAGCCGGACCCGCGAATGCGGAGCCGGCGGTGTTGTCTTGTGAGGGGATTTACGCCGCCCAGCATGAGCGGGAAGGTTTCCAAGGATTGAGCGGGTGCTTACCGCTCGCTTCTTGTTCTTCAACGAGCATGCGCGCAGCTTCGACATTGTCGCGCACATTGTGGACGTCGAGGTCTCGTGCCGCCAAGGCTTTGCTGTGAAGTCCGCGAAGGACCTGAAAGACGCCAATGGCTGTGCTGTGAGGATTCCTAGTGACAGACCCATCGGCTTTGATATGGACAATGGTGCCGGTTGGTTTTCCTTTTTTATCTCGACCGCCCGACTCGCACATAGCAATACGGGTCAGCGCAATTCGGATTTCAGTCGGCTTGTCTTTGAAGACTTCCCCGATGACCTCCTTGATCTGTTCTGTCTGGATGTGCGGGTTGAGTGAGAGATCACTGTTGTCCTGCACAGTTTCCGCGTTTGCTGTTGAGGCGACCAACATCGTGGCCGCAAGAGCAAGTGCAGAAAGTATTTTCGTCTTCATTTCGGTCTCCAAGTGAGTGTAACCCTCCCAAAAACCTCCCTTAATGTCGTACTGACACACGATGCAAAGAACTCACAATTCACTCCTCAATGAATTGCGCCATCACCTAAGACGCGTCAGTGAGGAAATTCTTACACCTTACGTCGGCGGTGTAAGAATTACCAAGAAATAGGAGTTTGGCCAGTGTTTTTGAGGTAGGTGTTGGTCTTGGAAAAATGACGGCTGCCAAAAAAGCCACGGTGCGCTGAGAGTGGTGAGGGGTGCGGTGCGGTGAGGATGAAGTGCTTTTCTTTGTCGATTAAGGCAGCTTTTTTGGCAGCAAAGCCGCCCCATAAAATAAATACCACATGATCTTTTTGTTCGGAGATGTGTGTTATTACCGCGTCAGTAAATGTCTCCCAGCCAAAGTTTTTGTGTGAGTTTGGGCGACCAGCAGCTACTGAAAGTGTACTGTTGAGCAGCAAGACACCTTGAGTAGCCCACTTTGTGAGGTTGCCTCTAGAAACCGCCGCTCTTGGTCTGCCTACATCCGCGTTGAGTTCTTTATATATATTACGCAAGGACGGCGGTATATTGACGCTTTCTGGTACAGAAAAAGCCAGCCCATGCGCTTGGCCAGGGCCGTGGTACGGGTCTTGGCCAAGGATGACTACCTTTATCTTGGAAAACGGGCAAAGTGTGAATGCATTAAAAATCATCTCTGATGGAGGGTAGGTGGGTGTAGCGTTGAGGTAGGCTAGCTCTACCTGAGCAGTGAGTGTTTTGAAATAGTCTTTTTCAAACTCATCCTTAAGGATATCTTGCCAATCATTTTCTATACGTACGTGCATACAGTCATTGTAGCAAAGTACTGATGTGGACTCACGGGGAATCGGTCAGGAGTCGATTATTTTTATGTTCGCACACTCACTAAAAATATATCGCTCACAACCCTGCCTCGCTCCGCTGCGGCTTTCGATTCCCCTTTCGTCACACAAAATATAGTCGTAAA
>CAZUWG010000032.1:0-2820 GCA_964624165.1 uncultured Candidatus Saccharibacteria bacterium
GATCATTGATGTGATCCTCAACGGCATCCCACGCAGTTGGATGAAGGAGATGGACAAGCAGGGTTTTGACCCTGTTGAAAAGGAACTCCAAGAAGTCGTTGACTTTTGTGAACGCATGGAGAACGCCGAGGATTTTGAGCCAGCCCGAGAAGGCGGCAAAACTAAATCCAACGACGGCAAGTCCAACAAGCCCAACAAGGGTTCCCCCAAGGGAAAGTCCAATGGCGGTGGCAAGTACTGCCTCCTCCACGGAGACAACCCTACTCACAACACCGACGACTGTCTGGTGTTGAAGAAGCAAGCGAAGATGCTTCGCTCCGGCAACGACGACGACCGCAAGCCGGCGTACCGGAACAAGACCTGGAAGCGCGATGCTGACAAGTCGACCAACTCCTCCAAGAAGGAGTTGGCAGCCTTTGTGCGCAAGCAGACGCGCAAGGAACTTTATGCCTTTGCCAAGAAGCGCAAGGCATCCGACGATGATGACGAGGAAGACCTCAACAACATCGAGGAAGGCGAGATCGATCTCTCCAAGTTCAACTTCGCGGACATGGACAATCTCAAGATTGATTCCGACGACGAAGACGAGAAGGGCTCTGACGAAGTCAGTGTCTGAAGAACAGGCCAGGATGAGCCTCTACTTGACGTAGACTTAAATAATAAGATGTGGATGAATCCAATCTTTAACGACGTACCCACTCGTACTATGTATGATATGTCTTCCAAGGAAGAGCTATTTCAACTAGACGATGTACCCTATTCATCTTTAGATGATTGTATCGACGACGCAAGAACTGGTTCAGAAGAACAGTTCTCTATTGCTAGTCTCATCCGAGGCCACGGAAAACCAAAGACAAAGAAGCAGAAGCTCTCTGATCTTAAGCCTATAGTGTTTGTAAGATTCAACACGTCCCTAGGCAAACCCAAACCAATAACCCTTCGGGCTCTATTGGATAGTGGCGGATCTGGCAGTCTTGTGACTGAACAGTACGCCAAGAAGCTCCGACTTAAGAAGTCTAAGAGCAGCCAAACCGTTTGGACGACACCAGGAGGTGCGCTTCAAACTACCACTAAGTGTAACGGACAGTTCACTATTCCTGAACTCCATGACAATCGTTTGATTGAATGGGATTTACACGTCACCAAGACCTTGGGGGCGTATGACATGATTATAGGACGAGACATCCTAACTGATTTAGGGATCGACATCCTTTTCTCCAGTAACACTGTTGAATGGGACGACTCCCAGATTCCCATGAAGGACGCAGATGCGACCTTCGAAGAAGCCTATCATCTACATGATAGCGACATAGCGGATGAAGCTATGGAACGCATCAAAGGAATCATTGATGCCAAATACATACCAGCTAACCTTGATGAGGTAGCTAAAGAAGCTGACCATCTCGAAGAAGATGAACAGGCTAAATTACGTTCACTCCTCAAGAGGTACGAAGACCTCTTTGATGGCACACTCGGTAGTTGGAACGACATCGAGTACAACATTGACCTCAAGCCTGATGTGCAACCATATCATGCGCGAGCATATCCCATACCTCACAAGTATGTGGATACCCTCAAACATGAGGTAGAACGCCTATGCGAGATAGGAGTTCTCAAACGGGTGAATCGCTCTGAATGGGCAGCGCCTACATTCATCATCCCTAAGAAGGATGGATCGGTACGATTCATCTCTGACTTCAGGGAACTCAACAAGAGGATTCGGCGCAGGCCTTATCCTATACCCAAGATTCAAGACATGCTCTTGAAACTGGAAGGTTTCAAGTTCGCTACCAGTCTGGATCTCAACATGGGCTACTACCACATCGAGTTAAGCCCCGAGTCGAAAAGACTCTGCACCATCGTGCTACCCTTTGGTAAATTTGAATACCAACGACTACCTATGGGACTGTGCAATAGCCCTGACATCTTTCAAGAGAAAATGTCTGAACTATTTGAAGGCTTCGACTTCGTACGAGCCTACATTGACGATTTACTAGCCATCACAAACGGATCGTTTGATGACCATCTAGAGAAACTTGAATTGATATTCAAGCGACTACGACAAGCAGGACTAAAGGTCAACGCTGCTAAGTCCTACTTTGCCAAGCATGAATTGGAATACTTAGGCTATTGGATTACCCGAGAAGGAATCCAACCTGTATCCAAAAAGGTGGAGGCTATTCAAAACATAGCCCCTCCTAAAAACCGCCGTGAACTACGCAAGTTCATAGGCATAGTTAACTACTACAGGGACATGTGGATCAGAAGATCACATGTGTTGGCGCCTTTGGCGGCCTTAACCTCCAAGACCACCAAGTGGAAATGGGGTCCCAAGGAACAAGAATCTTTCATGAAGATGAAAAAGATTATCAGCAGGGAAACGTTGTTAGCGTACCCTGACTTCAACAAGCCTTTCATCATCCACACGGATGCTAGCCACACGCAGCTAGGGGCAGTGATCTCTCAGGACGACAAGCCTATCGCCTTCTACAGTCGTAAGCTTAAACCTGAGCAGACACGGTATACTACTACTGAACGCGAACTCCTTAGCATAGTGGAAACGCTCAAGGAATTCCGCAACATTCTCCTGGGACAACAGATCGTTGTTCACACGGATCACAAGAATCTTACTTGTAAGAATTTTAACACCGAACGAGTTATGCGATGGCGACTCGTTCTGGAAGAGTATGGCCCTGAGTTGAAGTACATCAAGGGCGAAGACAACATAGTGGCAGATGCCCTAAGTCGTTTGGATCTCAACGAACCCACTAGTCCTGAAGAAATATACCTCTGTACCTCTTCCAGGATGGTCGTTGGACC
>CAZUWG010000033.1:0-2813 GCA_964624165.1 uncultured Candidatus Saccharibacteria bacterium
GGAAGAAGGTTTGGCGGAGATTTTAACACCGCATGAGATTGTTGATAACGCTGATGCGAAGGAATTGGTGGCGAAGCGCGGGGAGATTGTGTGGGATAAGGTTGACTTTCGCTTCGGTGCCAACGGAGTATTCGATGACTTTTCATTGACCATAGAAGCGGGGCAGCGGGTAGGCTTGGTCGGCCCGTCGGGGGCAGGAAAGACTACCTTTGTGTCATTGCTCTTGCGCCAACATGAGCTGGTGAGCGGAGCGATCTTGATAGATGGGCAAGATATCTCAAAAGTCACCCAAGATTCTCTTCGCGCCGCTATAGCCATGGTGCCGCAAGAGCCCGCGCTCTTCCATCGCACAATCCGTGAAAATATTGCCTACGGCAAGCCGGAAGCAACCGAAGAAGAGATTGTGGCTGTTGCAAAAAAAGCGGAAGCGCATGATTTCATCACTGCTTTGCCAGAAGGGTACGATACTCTGGTCGGTGAACGTGGCGTCAAGCTTTCCGGTGGTCAAAAGCAGCGCGTGGCGATTGCGCGCGCGATGCTAAAAAATGCACCGCTCCTTATTCTTGACGAGGCGACATCAGCGCTCGACAGTGAAAGTGAGGTGGCAATTCAAAAAGCCCTGCGAGTCTTGATGGAAGGGAAGACGGTGATTGCGGTGGCGCATCGCCTGTCGACACTTCGCGAGATGGATAGAATTTTAGTCTTAGAAAACGGTACAATCGTTGAAGATGGTATACATCAAACGCTCTCTAAGCAGGGTGGGACGTACCAGCGCCTGTGGGAGCATCAAGCAGGCGGCTTTGTAGGGGAGTAGAGGAGAAAAGGGGAGAAAGGGGCGCGGCGAAGCCGCGCCCCAGTAAAACCATTTATAAAAAAAAAATTTTTAAAAAATTTATGAGATATAAAATACGCCAAAAAAAAATTTTATGTGGTGGAAAATTGGTTATGTAGGAAATAAAAAAGCACAGCCGATCTTGGTCTCGGGGCTACGAGCTCTGGAATATCGAGGGTATGACTCGGCGGGTATATACACTACACTAAGCGGACGGGTGCGCTCGCTTGGCGATATTGATGCATTAGAGAAGCGCTTATCAAAAAAGGACGACAGCACAGCTGGTGTCGCCCATACACGCTGGGCGACACATGGTCAGCCAGCTGAAGATAACGCACATCCACATACCGATAAGGCAGAAAAGATTTATTTGGTACACAACGGAATTATTGAAAATTATCAAGACCTAAAGCAGGCGCTCATCAAAGACGGCGTACGCTTCACTTCTGAGACTGATACCGAAGTGCTGACACAGCTGATCGGAAAATATTATAAAGGTAATATTGCTGAAGCGGTCCAGAAAGCACTCAAGGAAGTGCGCGGAGCATATGGGATTGCGGTCATGTCACACGACGACCCAGCGAAGATTGTGGTGGCGAAGATGGGTAGTCCGGTGGTGATCGGGATAGGGAATGGAGCGCATTTTGTGGCGTCTGATACTTCAGCACTAGTAGCATACACAAAGCGCATCATCTACCTTGAGGATGGTGACATGGCCGTGCTTACCCCAATGGCTTACACCATCACCAACAATAGCCAAAAGCAAGAGCGCATCCCAGAAACTATTACCGATTCGGTGGCGGTGATTCAAAAGGAAGGTTACGAACATTTTATGCTTAAGGAGATTGAAGAAGGGCCACAAGTGGTGCGAGACACATTGCGCGGGCGACTCATGAAAGATACTGCTAAGCTTGGTGGGCTCGAACAAGTGGCGCTTGAGTGTGCGGCAATGACTCGACTCACTATTGTGGGCTGCGGCTCTGCGTATCTCGCGGGGTATGTGGGAAAGTATCTGATTGAAGCCTATGCAGGTGTCCCTACCACCGCAGTGATTGCGAGTGAGTATCGCTATGGTGCCTTATTGCCTGAAGTGGATAGTGTAGTCTTGGCAATTACCCAATCTGGCGAGACAGCGGATACTTTGGCCGCAATTCGAGCCGCAAAAGAGGCACACCTTTTGACGCTTGGCGTCGTCAATGTGGTTGGTTCGACCATTGCCCGCGAGACGGATGCGGGTGTATACAATCACATTGGGCCAGAGGTTGCTGTGGCGTCGACTAAAGCCTTTATTTCTGAGTTGGTGATTTTGGTTTTGGTGGCCCTTTTCCTCGGACGACAGCGCACAATGTCCAAGCGCGAAGGCGCAGCCATAGTGGAGGCGCTCGAGCAGTTGCCACATCATATGGAACGAGTACTAAAAGAAAAAGACACAATCAAAAAGCTTGCTAAAAAATATGCAAAGTATGAACATATGATGTTTATCGGTCGCGGGACGCATATGCCAATCGCGTATGAAGGCGCGCTCAAGCTCAAAGAGGTAAGCTATATCCATGCGGAAGCGTATCCGGCGGGAGAACTGAAGCATGGCCCTATTGCTCTACTTGAGAAAGGATTTCCAGTACTGGGGCTTTTACCGAAGGACGCACTTTATGAAAAAATGTATTCCAATCTTGAAGAAGTGAAAGCCCGGCGTGCGCCGCTGGTGGTAGTGGCAACTATTGGTGATCGCAAGGCGGCAGAAGTAGCGGATGATGTGATCAAGGTGCCAAAAACCCATGACGTGGTCCAGCCGATAGTGATGGCGGTGGCGCTGCATTTGTTTGCTTATTATGCTGGGGTTGCACGCGGGCATAATGTAGACCGCCCACGCAATCTCGCAAAGAGCGTGACGGTGGAATAGGAGGGAGGACAAAAGGGCGGCAGCTTCGCTGCCGCCCTTTTGTCTTGGCATTTTTTTAAAATTTTGTTATGATAGCGCCAC
>CAZUWG010000034.1:0-2779 GCA_964624165.1 uncultured Candidatus Saccharibacteria bacterium
GCAGGGATTTCGCCCTTAATAAGTACTTCAGAACCTTCTTTTTTTTCTACGGTGATGTTTTTTTTGATATCCATATAAATGTATGTTTGTGCTGGCAAAAACAGAATGCGCATCAAGGATGCGCAGGTTGCTACATGCGCCTTAGTGTACTGAGAATCAAAGAAAACGCAACTTTATGGCGCATTGCAAAGACATTCGCCCTTTTTTTCGGCGTTTGCCATGTTATACTCACATGCACAAAGCTAACGTAATAATCATATGACAGACTTTAATACACTTTATACACCAGGCGATAGCGCTAACGGTCGGATCACGACAGTGGTTGAGATTTCTAAAGGTTCAATGCTCAAAGTCGAATACAATCGAGAAAAAGGCACTTTTGAGCTCGATCGAGTGGAGCCTGAAATCTTCCAAAAGCCCACCAACTACGGCTTTATCCCAGGGACACTTGATGAAGACGGTGATGAACTCGATACGCTTATTATTTGCCCGGAGGCGTTGCCGCTTGGAGTGGTGGTGGAGGCGCGGATCATTGGCGTGCTCAACTTTGAAGATGATGGTGAGCAGGATCATAAAATTATCTGTGTACCCGCTGATGATCGAGATAGCGATAACGCCATTGCCTCGCTGGCAGACCTGCCTGAGCGATGGAAACAAAAAATCGAGTACCATTTCAATACGTACAAAGACTTGAAGAAACCAGGCACAACCAAAGTGCTTGGATATGGAGATGTGGAGGACGCCAAGCGAGTGATTGATGATTGCATCAAGCGCTACCAAGCAAAGTAGAAAGAAAAGGAAGCACAAAGAGCGGGAACTTCGTTCCCGCTCTTTGTGCTTCCTTGACAAAACACGATTTTTATTTAAAATACCTCCGAAACAGAAGGAATAAATAATGCAGATGTTCTTTAAGGGCTTCTTGATGCAAGTATGCGGATTTGTCTTCGCATGCTTGTGCAGAGATAGACTCGCGGCACTCGAGCGCGCCGCGAAAGAGGCAGAAGATGACCCTAGGGGGTACCGGTCATGAGCTGGGTAATCAGCGTGGGTATCATCATCTTCACGATGCTGCTGCTCTATGTGCTGGGGGTACGGGTGCGTATGGACAGCATCCTTCACGAGCGGATGCGGCGTGAGTGTGGGAATCAGATTGATGTCGACCCGACATTTCGGCAAGAACACCTCGATGACACTGCGCTGACCGACGAAGAGGTAAGGGAGGCATTGTTGTCACCCTTTCTGCTCGTCGCTGCCATCGCTGCAGTGGGCGGGGAGCTCTGCCTGATGATGTGGCGGCGCAGACGCGACAAATAAGTGAGCAAGCGCGCTAAGTGCCGGCAGGATATACTCTGCCGGCGCTTTACTATTGTATTTTAATTTTGGTACGACAAACGCCGGGTGGAGCGAAGCTCCACCCGGCGTTTGTCTGTAGTGTATCTACAGCACCTTTTCTTCCCGATCGGCCGCACTGTCTTCATTGACAGCTGATCGTACTTCATCAGCCACTGCTTCACCAGATATCTCTGCTTCCTCAGCCGCGTCCATCAGTTCCTCTGCTTCTTCCGGGGTGTCGATTTCATTTTCTTCATCTGGACCATGGACATCTCGATCCTCAGTCTCTTGCGCTGTGCCGGCCATATCGAGCTCAGGATCTTCAGTAGTAGCAGTCCCACCTTCAATGTCGGCAATATCTTGACCAACCTCCGTCTCTGGCGCAACGACTACCTCATCTCCATTGCTTTCAGCGACCTCTTCTCCACCGACAGACATAATATCAATCTTCCAGCCGGTAAGCTTCGCAGCTAGTCGGACATTTTGACCGCCGCGTCCAATCGCAAGTGATTGCTGGTCGGGCGCTACTTCAACGACCGCATGACCGCGCTCGTTTCTTTCCTCATTTGGTTCGGTTTTGATAGTGACCTCAAGCGCTTCCGCTGGCGAAAGTGCATCTTCGATAAAATCAGCTGGATGTTCGCTCCATTCAATGATATCGATCTTCTCGCCGCCAAGCTCGCTCATTACGACCGAGACACGGCTGCCTCGCTGTCCGACCATTGAGCCGACAGGGTCGATATGGGGATCGTTGGCAAAGACGGCGATCTTGCTGCGATTGCCAGCTTCACGAGCAATAGCTTTTACTTCTACAGTACCGTTTTGAAGCTCTGGAGCTTCAATTTCAAACAGTGCCGCCAAGAATTCACCATGCGCCCGCGACAGCTTAATAAAAATGCCGCGCGGTGTTTCTTCTACTGCTAAAAGTAGACACCGAATACGCTCACCCGGTCGGTATCGTTCGCCGGGAATTTGTTCTTCATATGGCATCACACCAGTCACTTTCCCGAGGTCAATGTAAAGGTTGCCTCTTTCAAAGCGTTGTACATGACCCACCACAATATCGCCTTCTTTCTGACCAAATTCTTTAAGTGCAGACTCTTTTTCTGCTTCGCGAATGTTTTGGACGATTACTTGTTTGGCGGTCTGGGCAGCGATGCGACCAAAATCTTCCTTACTCTCAAGCGGGAATGAGAGTTCGTCTCCCACCTCAACATCTTTTTTGATGAGACGAGCGCTTGCTAGCATAATGTGCTTCTCTTCATCGAAACGTACCTTTTTTGGTTCGTCACCTTCTTCAGGCATTTCTTCTTCCATCTCTTCCTCCTCATCCGCTACTTCTTCGCGGAGCATACTTTCGTCGACGACGGTTTTGATTTGTTCAAAGACGGTGGTGCCGGTATTAAGATCAAATGCCGCACGCACTACCTGATTGCGCTTCCCAAAC
>CAZUWG010000035.1:0-2771 GCA_964624165.1 uncultured Candidatus Saccharibacteria bacterium
GCCCCCCCCGCCTCTTTTTACTCTTTACTCTCCTTCTTGTTTCCTCTCTACGCTCCAAGCTTCTTGATCGCCGCGATGATCCGTGACTTTTTGCGAGCGGCGGTATTGTCTTTGATGACACCCCGCTTGGCTGCTTTATCAATCGCTTTGTACGCTGCTGGCACAAGTTGCTCTGCTTCTGTTTTATTGCCAGCTGCAACCTGCTTTTTGAGACTCTTTACCACTTCAAACATTTCTCGCTTGCGACGTACATTAAATACACGCTTCTTAAGTGATGCTCGATGGGCTTTTTTTGCTCCTTGAGTGATTGGCATAATAGTTCTACTTCAACTGACAATAATTTAGAAGGCGAAGTGGGCAAACGCACGGTTGGCTTCTGCCATCTTGTGCACATCTTCCTTCTTCTTCACGGCGACTCCTTCTTCCTTGGCGGCAAGCATGAGCTCGGACGCGAGGGATTTATACATTGGCCCCTTACCACTGCGTGCTGCTGCGGTAATCCACCGCAACGCCAACGCTTCGCGGCGCTCTGGTCGCACTTCGCGAGGCACCTGATAGTTGGCACCTCCAACTCGTCGGCTGCGCACCTCCATGCTTGGTCCTGCGTTTTTAAGCGCCGCCAAGAACACCTCCAGTGGCTCACCTCCGTCTTTAGCATTTTTGATATGATCAAATGCACCGTACACGATTTTTCGTGCCGTTTCTTTTTGTCCACGAAGCATGATGTAGTTGATGAGTCGCTCTACTTCAACTGAAGCAAATCGCACATCTGGCTTTACTTGTGGACGATTTTTAACTGGTCGTCTCATACTGTGTGATTAAAGAATGAGAAAATAAGAGATACTGCCCGAAGGCATGACAAACATATTTTCATTCTTCGCATAATGTGCTACCGAAGCCCGAAGGCTTGTAGCGCGTCTAATAATCTGTAGCGAATATAAACTATTTGTAATGTAATTTGGTGAAAATTCGCATTTCACCTTAGGTCAAAGGTGTTCCGTAGGAAAATTATTTTTCTTACAAAAACTGTACATCTTGTCGATATCTTTTTCGTAAACTCAAAAAATATCAGACAAAGTCTTGCGTAGTGACATTAAGTCACTATTCACCCTTTGGTTTTTTTGCACCATAACGAGAACGTCCTCGTCGGCGCTTGTCTACGCCTGTAGCGTCGTATTTACCACGAACAACGGTGTAGTTCACACCAATGTCCTTCACTCGACCACCGCGCACCAAGACCACTGAGTGTTCCTGGAGCGTGTGTCCAATACCTGGAATATACGCGGTAATTTCTAGACCGTTTGTAAGACGAACACGAGCAATCTTTCGAATTGCTGAGTTTGGCTTACGCGGTGTCTTGGTTGTTACACGAGTACACACTCCACGCTTAAATGGTGATTCGTAGCTGTTTGGTCGATTTTTCACCTTATCAAATCCACGGTGGAGTGCTCCTACCTTAGATTTGGTGGCTTTATCACGACGCTGCTTGCGTGCTAATTGATTAATTGTTGCCATAGATAGCGTGCTAAAGCATACTACATAAAAGAATTTTTGCAACCAAGGAACGACGCCGAAAAACACAACAGCGCGGGCTTCGCCCGCGCTGTTGTGTTTTTCCTCACGTTCTTCACACTCTTACGAATCAAAGACTTGCGGTGTCACCTCCACACTTACTTCAGCCGACTTATCTTCGCCACCTTGCCAGGCCTTTTGTCCAACCGCATCTGGAGAAGTACAACTATAAGTAAAGGTGGTCAAAGCGCTGCGGCGAAGCGAAACACTTCCTGCCTGCATCATCTGAGCCTCTGTCACTCCAGCTGCTGTAAAGACTGCCGCCGGGGACAGCTCGCAGCTAATACCAGCGATATTGGCCGCTGGACTAGTAGGTGTAGTGTAACCATTTGGATTCCACTCCACCGTAAAGTCGCGGTCCGCACGAACAATGGTACGCTCTGCGACTCCATTGGCGGTAATAGAAACATTGGGAGCAACATCAAGGATTGCTGGATCGTTGCCGCCTTCAGAGTCCTCTGAGTTGTCGTTTGGATCATAGGTACTCGGATCTTCTGGATCACTCCAACAACCAGGATCTTCACGATCGACTTGCCCATCTCCATCATTATCTACCGGGTTATCAGAACACTGCGTTAAGACACGGACTGTATCGGTGTCCTCTACCGGATCCCCACCACCGAGACGGGTCGCAATGACACGGTAAGTAATAGTGGTGCCGACCTCAGCCATACGCGCTGTTTGATTCCTGGTGTCATTTTCTGCAGTTGAGAACTCAGTTCCATCTTTAAAGACTCTTACCGAAGCAGCATTGGTAGTACTCCAGTTTACGCGATAAGTTTGTCCAGGATTGACCACATCTTCAGTGACATCAATATCCGCGGTTGGCACCGGCGCTACGACGTTTACAGTGATGGTGTCAGTAGTGCGGTTATCTCTCACATCTTGAACAGTGTACGTATACGTATAGCTCCCAACTCGGTTTGGTGGTGTAATTCGGCCAGTCGCAAACGGGCTCGCTGCACCTACTACAATTCGGCCAGGAATGCCCGGCCCTTCGATATTTGAGAAGCGTGTACAGCCATTGGTGGTAGTACGCAGTTGAATATCAGCACCTAGCGTGGCCGTGAGAGCCTGCACATATCCACCTGTGCCGAATTCCCGGCCACGAATATCTCCCGCTACGCCTCCTGGGCAGAAATTGGGATTGTATTCACTATCATCAGCTGGGTCATAGGTATTGGGATTGGTCGGATCAG
>CAZUWG010000036.1:0-2770 GCA_964624165.1 uncultured Candidatus Saccharibacteria bacterium
GTCTCCGGCTGGCGCCTTGGCCATCCGCGCCTCCGGCAACAAATCCCTCGCCTAACTTGACTTAATGTAAAATAAATGTTACTTCTTGATGTAGATTAACGCATTCCAATGCAAAAGGAGGGCCAGATGGGCTACCGAGAAAACGTGCAACAAGCCTGCGACCGAATCGGAATCGCAAACCCGATTCAAGAAAAGGACCTGATCGTGGATGAGATCGTGTTTTATTGCGAGGGCAAAAAAACAACGATCTCGGCTACCGACATGAACCGTGCAGGGAGACTTTTTTTCCAGCTCCATGTCCGGCGGATCATGTTCACTCAACACAGTTTCCTGGAGATGGAGCCACTTCAGAAACTGCAGCAAGCCGCCGTCGATTTTTTTGCCGAAAATTGGCAGGACGCCGAAGAAAAAGGTCGCGCCATGCTCGTTGCCTTCAAGCGAGCTGACGGCATCACCATCAGGTGGAAATAGCCGTCTCACACACCCACGCAAGAGCCGCGTCCAGTGTGAGGCGGCTTTTGTGTTTTTGATCAGACTCCTGTTTGCCATATTCTTCACTCCCCTCTTTTTTCATGCTACTATCAACATTATATGAACGACAAGCAGCCCGCAGGCGTGCCGGAGATATTTCTCTCGCCATACAACCCCGCTGATCACGAAGACAAGCTCTATACTCTGTGGGAAGAAAGCGGCTTTTTCAACCCCGACGTCTGTGTCGAAAAAGGTATCACCGCCGCCGACGCCGAGCCTTTTTCTATGGTACTTCCTCCGCCAAATGTCACCGGCACTCTCCACATGGGACATGCAGCAATGCTAGCGGTTGAAGATATCCTTACCCGCTACCACCGTATGCAGGGCAAGCGTACGCTCTGGATACCCGGCACCGACTCGGCGGCGCTTGCTACTCAAAGTAAGGTGGAGAGCATTATCTATAAAAATGAAAAGAAGCGCCGTGACGAGATCGGCCGTGAAGAACTACTCACGCGCATCGAAGCTTTTGCTGAAGAAAGTAAAGACACTATCATCGGTCAAACCAAAAAAATGGGCTCCTCGATGGATTGGTCGCGCTACGCTTTTACCCTTGATGATATTCGCTACAACGCGGTGACCGAAGCTTTTATCCGCATGTATCAAGGCGGACTTATTTACCGCGGCGCTCGTACTGTAAATTGGGATCCCCACATGCAGACCACAGTCTCTGATGATGAAATGATCTACGAAGAAAAGATTGACCCATTTTATTATTTAAAATACGGACCGTTTGTAATTGGTACCGTCCGTCCAGAAACAAAATTTGGCGATAAGTACGTCGTGATGCACCCTAATGATCAACGCTATGCTGAGTATAAACACGGGCAAGAGATTGAGGTGGAATGGATCAACGGTCCAATCATCGCCACGGTTATAAAAGACGAAGCCGCTGACCCAGAAATGGGTACAGGTGTGATGACTATTACCCCATGGCACAGCGCGGTTGACTTTGAAATTGCTGAACGCCATGGACTCGACCGTGAACAAATCATCGATGAACGAGGCCTACTATTGCCGATTGCTGCTGAATTTGCAGGTCAACATATTAAAAAAGCACGTGCTGCGATTGTCGAAAAAATGCGTGAGAAGGGCTTGATTGCAAAAATTGACGAAACATATCGACATAGTGTCGCCACCAACGAACGCGGCGGCGGCGTAATCGAACCCCAAATCAAAGAGCAATGGTTTATCGACGTCAATAAAGAGTTTACGATGGGGAAAAGTGAAATTCCCGGCGTGGCAGAGGGAGATGTAGTGACACTTAAAACTCTCATGCAAACCGCCGTGACCGGCGGTGGAGTGCATATTATGCCCGAACGATTTGAGCGTGTGTATCATAACTGGATCAACAATCTCCACGACTGGTGTATCAGTCGCCAGATCTGGTACGGCCATCGTATCCCCGCTTGGTTTAAGGGCAGTGAAGTGATGGTGCAGCGCGACTGCCCTGGTGACGGTTGGCTACAAGACCCCGATACACTCGACACATGGTTCTCTTCTGGACTCTGGACTATGTCGACACTTGGCTGGCCGGAAAATACTTACGATTTCAAAACCTACTACCCCACCTCTGTACTTGAAACCGGGTATGATATTTTATTTTTTTGGGTAGCCCGTATGGTGCTCATGAGTACTTATCTCACAGGGCAAGTGCCATTTAAAAATGTTTACCTCCACGGCCTTGTCCGTGATGCAAAGGGTAAAAAAATGAGCAAAAGCCTTGGCAACATCATCAACCCACTCGACATGATTGAAAAATACGGCGCTGACGCTACTCGGCTTTCACTCATTGTCGGCGCGGCTCCAGGAAATGATATGCCGCTTTCAGAGGATAAAGTGCGTGCCTATAAGAAATTTGCCAATAAGCTCTGGAATATCAGCCGCTTTACTCTCGGCGCTGTCGCGAATGCCGACTGGCACCAGACTGCGGAATACAGCGAACGAGATAATGAAATTCTCGAGACACTAAACCAGACCACCACAAGCGTAGCGAGTGATATCGAAAAATTCCAACTCTATCTCGCCGCCGAAAATGCCTACCATTATGTTTGGCATGAGCTTGCAGACAAGGTGCTTGAGGAGTCAAAAACGGTGCTTGCAGGTGAAGACGCGCGAGCTTCGCTCGCGCGTCAGTGGGTACTTCGCGAATGCCTTGTCTCCTCGTTAAAGATGCTTCATCCTTTCATGCCGTTTGTCACCGAAGCCATTTGGCAGGAACTGCCAAAAGAAATGCGTGACG
>CAZUWG010000037.1:0-2570 GCA_964624165.1 uncultured Candidatus Saccharibacteria bacterium
TTTGTGGCATCGCTCCGTCAGTGGCAGCCACGACGAGTACCGCACCGTCCATCTGTGCTGCACCCGTAATCATGTTCTTGATGTAGTCGGCGTGACCAGGCGCATCGATGTGCGCGTAGTGTCGGTTTGGTGTTTCGTACTCTGAGTGTGATAGAGAAATAGTAATACCGCGCGCTTTTTCTTCTGGCGCTTTATCAATATCATCAACCCCCTTAACACTGGCTCCGTACCCATTCCCCTTAGCGTGGAGAACGCTGAGAATCGCAGCGGTAAGCGTGGTTTTGCCATGGTCAACGTGACCAATGGTACCTACGTTTACGTGCGGCTTTGAACGATCGAAATTCGTCATAAGACCGTAAATACTAATTAGATAATTAATTTCCGCACGCTACGACTCCCTTCCATATAAAAAAGAAAGAAGCGTGTAAGCAATGAGAGGTAAGGGCGCGAGAACGACACCTTACGTCCAACTACTGACACAGCAAGTCAAAAAGAGCAAAAACTCCCTCAACCGAGCCAAGCTCGATGCGGTGCCCGCCATAGTACTAAAGCGCTTGGTATTTTGCAAGCTTTTACATGACTTATGTGCACTTAGAACACGATCGCAACCCTTCACCATATGGGTTAATTACCATTATGAAAAGGCCCGTCGCCTAAAGGCGACGGGCCGGCCTACATAGACCATCTCATGTCTCGGGGAGACGGCGACGCCACACTGAGCAGGCATTTTCGGGAAGAGTCTCACCAGCTGGCACAAACACGAACTCAAGTTTTCCTTCTGTCACTTTCAGCAGGACTCTGTCTTCTCGGATGTAGAAATGGCTCATCATGAGAACCGAACTACTGGTTTCAATCAGAACATCAACTCCCAAAACGCCAAGCGTTTGAGCATAGCCATGAGTGAAAAACCAAGCGGCTTCGCGGGCGGATGGTCGGAACCAATTCACTGACGGACTTGAGTCAGCTCGCGCAAACGCAAAGTGGGCATTGTCACCCCGCTCGCGCAGAAAGCTGGCCTCACTCTGTTCATGGTATCCAACAAAGCGATCTGGCTCCCGCTTTTGCCACTCAGTGAGTGAGAGCGCAGGTATGTGCACGGTCACAGTAGGAAATGGCTCCTGCACATGACCACAAACTGCCGTCTGCTCGGATGTCACTGATGTCGTCGCCGAAAAAAGCGCTAAATTGATGCCATTATTCGCTTGATACTTCATTGAACCTCCTTGTCAAAAGAACCTGTAATCACGTCATAAACGAAACCGGCCACCCTGTAGGCGGCCGGTTATGTTTGTGATTCTTAAAACTAACAGGCCACCCCAACTCGGCTAAAGAAGAAAAAGCAGTGTGACCAAGTTGATTTGACCATTCAGCAATGGTAGCACAGCCTATTTTGTCTGAGAAGCACCTTTAAAACGTTAAGACGTAACCTCTCAATAAGTATTGCCTAATAGCATTATACATGGCATAATAATGGCCAGAAATCCCCCAGAGTGGCGGGATAGAGAGGGGAACACATGTCCGAAGTATCTGTGCTTAGTCGAGAGTTGTCACTCGGCTCGATCAATAGCCTCGAAATTTGTCTTCGCAGTGTCGAAGACTCCAAGCCGGCGGAATTGAGTCGCAACTCGATTCACTCGCTGGTCCACCTCGAAATCGTAACCCTCGGAGGGAGGCACCTCACTCTTCAGTTGCTGAAGCGGTACGACCTTGACAGTCAGAGTTTCCGTGAGATCTATCGCTGTAGTTGTGATAATTTTCCCGGGATCATTCGGAACCACTTCGTACCGGGACTCCGGCTCGAAGACATGTCACACAACCGCATCATGCATGGGGTGCGTGTCACTCCTACCGGTGAGGCTCACGTTCGTTTCATTTTGGGCCACCCGGTGTTGATGACCCAGTTGTTGTGGGACGACCTCTGGACCGGAACACCTTTTGTGAAGGTGGGTTAGCCAGATCAGCAGCACCGCAACCTGAGCGCCCTAGATTGTATCTAGGGCGCTTTTCCTTATTCAAAGAGGATACGCAAACGCCCCGAGGAGCAGAGCTCTTCGGGGCGTTTGTTTTAATCCTACGATTATCTTTTGGCCTCCTCTTCTACATCCTTCCCTCCTTGTCTATCTTCGATAGCTTCACAGTAGCAGTACACCTTGTGGATATTTATACTTCGTTATGTCTCGTAAAATATCTCACAGGGTCGGTAAAGATATAGTGAAGCCTAACAAAAAAGCGCCCCTCATGGGGCGCTTTTTTGTTACTCTTCGGTTTCTATATCCTTCAGGGTCAAGTTGCTAAGTAAAATATTCATTTTATGAATATTTATACTAAGCACTTCCTCCCCGGCCTCGCGGTTTTGCCTCCTTTGTTGTCGGCAAAACATCGCTCCGGCTCGTAAAGGATTCGGAAGAAGCCTATGCTTCTTCCTCTATATCCTTTACGCCACGTGCTTTGCGAATCTCGAGTGAGACGTTTGGTGGTACGACGGCGTAATGATCAAATTCCATGGTCATGTTGGCGCGGCCCTCCGTCATCGAGCGCAGAGCGGTCGTGTAGCCGAACATTTCTGACAG
>CAZUWG010000038.1:0-2064 GCA_964624165.1 uncultured Candidatus Saccharibacteria bacterium
CTCAGGAGACTACAGAAATCCAGCCTGGAATCAGCCTTGAACCGGGTTCCCAGCTTTTCAGCCCGGTCAACTTGGACGGTTATTGGGATTTTAGATCCTGGTCGAGTTACGGAATGCCTGTAGGTTTTATCAAGTCCAACTTGAATATCAACGCGGGTGCAGGCTACACCAAGCGCCCTACCTTAGTCAATAATGAGTACGGGTTTAACAATTCCAGAAGACTAAGTACAGGGATTTCCTTAAGCAGTAATATCAGTGATCAGATTGATTTTAACCTTTGGACCCGAATGTCTTTCAACAATGTTGAAAACACCCTCAACCCTAATCTGAATAACAACTTCTTCAACCAAAGAGCAAGGTTAAATTTCAACTGGATCATCTGGGAAGGATTTGTATTCCGCACAGACATCAATCATCAGGTAAACAAAGGGCTTTCAGAAGGCTTTGATCAAAGCTTTACTTTGGTGAATATGAGTTTGGGTAAAAAGATCTTCAACAATCAGCGAGGTGAAATTTCCCTAAACGTGTATGATTTGTTTAGACAAAACAATAATATCCGAAGAAACATCACCGACACCTTTATCGAAGATACGCAGTCCAATGTATTGCAGCGCTACTTTATGCTGACCTTCTCCTACAATATCCGTCGATTTGCCAAGGGAACCGATATCGAAGACTATCAGGACTTGATGAACTCCGGGGATGGAGGGGATCGCAGAGGTAGAGGAAGAGATTTTTAAAGAGCGTTCAAAAAGACCTGCCGGATTTCAAACATCTGACAGGTCTTTTTTTATTGATTGACGGTGGATTAGAACTCCACTTTTTTGATCAAGTAGCATTTTAAAAGAAAAGCGAGCAGCCCTATCAATAGCGTTTAATCCAAATTCAATTTTCACTAAATCGGAAAATTCACCTATTAGAACCATTTAAAAAAAGGGATTCTTCATCTTTTGATAAGGACTATCAAACTCCACCCAATCAGTTGTTTCTAAGGAATCTCCATCACTGTTCATGGCAGTAAATCTCACCTTGTATTGATGAGAGTCCTTAAATTTAAAACCACCCGAACACATGCCATGTCCTACTTCCACATTTCCCATCCTTTCAACTAAATAAAAGGTGGTAAGTGTATTGGTTTCTATTTCGACCACTTCAGTTTTAAACCAGGCCTCCGATTCGTCTGCATTTATGATATCGAATACTGCGTAAGAAGCCGGTCCGCACCCGTAGTGATTCAATTCATTTTTTATAAATTCTAGCCCGAGTTTACGATTCAGTTTTGAAACTTTCGCTCTAGAAGAAGTCCTCCATTCCACTTTTTCATTTTGTTTGATTTCATCGTTCCACCGTTTCATTTCCAATGATTCTCTTTCCGTCTCGTTTTCGTATTTTGGGCTGTAGAGGGTATTAGGCTTAAGTTTGGATTTAGGCCGAAAAACAGCCTGTGTAAGATTCATTTGACCTTCATATACTTCTAACAGCTCCAATTCCACCTCTTCGCCTTTGTCACTCTCCAAATAGATTTTTCGGTCCTTAAAACTTACCACGGTTTTTTGACTCATGGCATAGCCTTCCAGAATAAAGAGAGAATTTAACCCGATCTCCTTCTGAATAGGATAAAATCGCATTCCACTCATCGAGCATTCTGCTTGCGCTGAATGAATACCTAGAATCAAAAAAAGAATAAAGAAAAGCCGCTTCATAAATTAGATTTTATTGGTTTTGACTACTATCAATCTAATCCTTTTCTTAGAAATAGGCTACCCATTAGCAAATTCTTCACTAATTTTAACTAAGTTTTAGATACTAAAAAAGGCACAGCTCCAACTGGAACCGTACCTTTTAAAATCGAAATATCAACAGAATTACCCCCCAAACTTTCCCTTAAGCATCGCCAGTTTCTCGGCCATGCTTGGTTCTTTTTGGGATGGGGATTGAGAACGCTTTTCTACAGGCTTTGCCATCTTTTTTCCTTGCGCTGAAAAGGGATCCGACGTCATACTTAATCCAATTCGCTTTCTAGCCACATCTACTTCCATTACCGTCACTTGTACCTTTTGATTG